>CAYUAW010000420.1:0-2862 GCA_964442485.1 uncultured Polyangiaceae bacterium | reverse complement strand
GGGTCACACTTGACGTTGGTGTCCGACACGCATCCGAGGATGTGATTGTCGATGAGGGCCACGGTGTTGCCGCTCATCTCCGTGCACGAGTTCAGCGTCCCCGACTGCGAGGCAATCTGGCGAATCGTGAGGAACAACGCGTTCGCGCGCTTCGGGTTCTGAAGCGACGCATCCCCGGGATCCCAGATGATGTCCTTGTAGCTGTCCCCGGTCCCCGGAATGGTCCCGCTCTTGGGGGTGCCGGTGATCCCGGGGTTGCCGTCACCGTCCACGTCGGTGATCGTGTAGCCGTTCGCCGGGATCATGTCGCTGACGGCTGGCCACGCTCCGACCGGCGTGGCGGGCGGCTTGACGGTGTAGCCGAGGAGCACTGCGGCGGACGTCGCCTGGAGCGGGGCTCCGGGGGCGAGGTTTCCGAGCTGTCCGGTGAAGTTCACGGTCGGCATGTTCGGAGAGTCGAAGGCCGCGTTGGCGAACGTGAGGCCGTAGGTCTCGTCGCCGAAGCTCGCGATGGTGTGAAAATCCGGGATCTTGATGCCGCAGGGCTTCAGCGTCGCCTTGAACGCCGTCGAGCCGCTGTCCTGCTGGATCTGGACGAGGGCCCACTGATCGATCTCGCCCATACCGTCGACGAGCCCTGCCCCGCTCCACGTGACCTTCGCGGTCACCTTCATCGCCCAGTTGCCGGAGATCTGGCAGGTCGTGAGCGCCTTGCAGTTCGCGTCGCAGCCGGAGGTGTTGGGCGGATCGCACGTCTCGCCGGTCTTCATGTCCGTGTAGCCGTCACCGCAGAAGCTCGCCCGGCAGATCGAGCTCGAGCAGATCCTCCCGGACGCGCAGTCCGCACCGTCCGCGAGCGGCGCGACGGCGACGCCGCATTGCTTCCCCGCCGGAACCGTCAGACATTTCTCGCCGCCGTTGCACGGATTCTTGTCGTCGCAATCCGCGTCGCTGGAGCAGGAGAACCTGCAGTCGCTGTCACACCCGTCGCCGTCCGTCGTGTTGCGATCGTCGCACTCTTCTCCGTTGTCGAGGAGGCCGTCGCCGCAGGTGCCCGCGGTGCAGGCGCCATCCTTGCAATTGGCAGTTCCGCCGCTCGTCGTGCACGACGCGCCGTTCTGGCTCGAGTCCGCCTTGTTGGTGCAGGCGCCGGCGACGCACGCGGGGGTGCGGCACGCCGTGGCCTTCCCTGCGCAATCGCTCGCCGCGCCGCAGGCCGCCGTGCACTGAGTCGTGCAGGCGTCGGTGTTCGAGAGGTTGCCGTCGTCGCACTGCTCGGTGCTGGCCTTGATGCCGTCGCCGCACACGACGGCGATGCAGTTGCCCTCGACGCAGTTCTTCGTCGATTCGCAGGTCGTGCCCGGCGTCTTCGTGAGGAGGGGGGAGCAGATATGGGTCTTCGCGTCGCAGGTGCCAGAGGTGATGCAGACGTTGTTCGACTGGCAGTCACGGCCCGCGACGGACGGAACGCAGGAGAACGTGCAATCCGGCTCGCACCCGTCGCCCTTCGCGAGGTTGCCGTCGTCGCACTCCTCCGTACCGTCGATCTTGCCGTTTCCGCAGTACTTGTCGGTACAGACCTTGTTCACGCAGATCTTCCCCGTCCCGCAGTCCGCGCGATCCGTCAGCGGCGTGCCGGGGATGCAGGTGTGCGTGGCGTCCTGGCATGTCGCGATGCCCGGACAGGGGTCGGTCGTCAGGCAGTTGCGTGTCGGATCCGTCGAGACGCAGGTGAAGCGGCAGTTGTCACAGCCGTCACCGTTGACGGTGTTGCCGTCCTCGCATTCCTCGGCAGGTGCTCCGGTGAGAGTGACCCGCTCGATGAGGCCGTCACCGCATACGGGCGCCGCGGGGACGCAAACGCCGGCCATGCAGCGGTTCGCGTCGCCGCACTTGGCACCGTCGGGCAAGGGGCCCTTCGAGGGCAGGCACTGATGCTTGTCGCCGCACGTCTCGGGGCCGTTGCAGTAGATGTTGTCAGTGCACCCCGTGGCGTCGTCCGGTGTGCAGCTGAAGCGACAGTTCGTGTCGCAGCCGTCCTTGTTCGTGGCGTTTCCGTCGTCGCACTGCTCGCCCGGATCCATCGTGCCGTTTCCGCACAGGCTCGGGTTCGCGGTCTGTCCGCCCGTCGATACGGCGCCCCCGCCGCTCGTGCCGCCGCCTCCTCCTCCTCCTCCTCCTCCTCCTCCGGTCGAGGCGTCCGGCGTGGACGTGATCCCTGCGGCCCCTCCGGCTCCCGGCGGCCCGGATCTCACGTCCGAGCTACACGCAGCCGCCAGGGAACCCGCAACGAAGACCAGGGCGCGGGCCGCGACACGTACCGAGCGACGCATTCGTACCTCCAAGGGATCAGCCCAATTCTACGACGCGGAGCATAGCGTGGGCTCTCCGCGAGACCAACGCACCCCTTCAAACCCCGCTCTTCCCGGGTTACGACACAGCGTGTCGATGCAGTACTTCCTGACCAAGAGCGAGCCCGAGGTCTATTCGTGGGAGCGCTTCCTGAAGGACGGAAAGACCGTCTGGGACGGCGTCCGCAATTTCGAGGCGCGCGGCAATCTTCGGGCGATGAAGAAGGGCGATCTCGTCCTTTACTACCACTCGGGCGACGACAAGGCCGTCGTCGGCATCGCGAAGGTGCTGCGCGAGGCTTATCCCGACAAGACGGCGGACGAGGGCGACTGGGTCTCCGTCGATCTCGCGCCGGTCAAGCCGATCGCAGCGCCGGTGACGCTCGCCGCAATCAAGGCCGAGCCGGACCTCGCGGAGATGGCGCTCGTCAAGCGCTCGCGGCTCTCGGTAGCGCGCGTGACCCCCGCGGAGTTTGCGCGTGTGCTGAAGCTCGGCAAGACGAAGCTTTAG
>CAYUAW010000419.1:2912-6529 GCA_964442485.1 uncultured Polyangiaceae bacterium | reverse complement strand
CGAAGAACGCGCGGTGGATCAGACCATGTGGGTAGTCATTTCTTCCTCGGGAGCGGCCAAGGATTGACGGCGCCAGCGAGCAGGTCTCTACTGCTAGGAATGCGCTCCGTCGAGCTGGGCGCTTTGAAGGCGGGCGGGATTCATGAGCAAGGGCGACACGGCACCGCTCTGGGTAATTTATGGACTGTCGGCGTACCTGATCGTGGTTGCCGTCGGCGCGTGCGCCACGCTGATTGCGATCTTCCCCGTTCCTCGTGGCACGTGGTCGGGTGCGAGCGGAGCGGCATCGGCTTCGAGCCCGTCGCCACCGGCGCCCACGGGCGGCAACGCAACTGGCGCGGCTGCCGCATCTGGCTCTGCCGTCGTCCCGTCGTCGTCGCCTTCCGCCGATGGCGCCCTCCCTTCCGGCGCTGCCGCCCGGGCACCCGGTGCCGCGGCTTCATCGTCCGCTGCCGCCCCGGCTGCTCCTGCGCAGGGGGCGCCGGGTTCGTCGCCTGCGGTCGCCGCTGACAGATCCGCGGCCACATCCGGGTGGGATTGGGGGACGGCAACGTTCTTCGGCTGGACGCTCACGGTGCGCGGCGGCGATCAAGGTCTCGTGCTGCTCGCGCTTCTCGCGGGTCTGCTCGGCAGTTTCATGCACGCGTCGCAGTCGCTCGGCGCATACGTGGGCAATCGCCAGTTTCACACCAGCTGGGTGCTCTGGTACATCCTGCGTCCACCGGTCGGCGGCGTTCTCGGCCTTCTCTTCTATTTCATCCTGCGTGCAGGGTTGATTCCCGCGGCAACGTCGCAGACGAGCGAGGCAGTGAGCCCCTACGGCGTCGTCGCGTTCGGCGCGCTCGCCGGCTGGTTCTCCAAGCGTGCAACCGACAAGCTCGCCGAGATCTTCGAGACCCTCTTCCGGACCGCGAAGGATCTCGAATACAAGGACAAGCTGGCCGGTAACGGGAAGAAGCCGAAGATCGTGGGCGTCGACCCGCCGAAGATCAAGTCGGGCGGCATCGCCGACGCCGAACTGGTGCTCGACTGCGAAGACCTCGCCTCGGACGTGTGGGTCAGCATCAACGGGAATCGATTACCGCACTCCCGGCAAGACGAGCGGCACATCCGGCTGACGATCCCGAGGATGCTCACCGCCACACCCGGCGCGCAGCTCGTGATAGTGGTGACGAATTTCCCCCCCGCCGGCTTCCCGGCAAGCGCGCAGGGGTTCGCGTCGGATCCGACCAGCGTGCTAGTCGAATAGACGCCGATGAAGGCTGCCACGCGTTCGCCGGGCTGCATGCCGGGAGGCGCGCACGCGACGTCGACGCCGGCGTACCAAGCTCAGGCACGCGGCGCACGCAGCCGCGAACGCGGTGCGATCTGCCCCCGCATCGCGCGACAGGCGACATCCGCAATCGGAGCCATTGGACGTCGCAACGGACCGACTATCGACGCCGGAACCCGCGGCCATTCCCGCATCGAGGGACGCAGCCGCCCCGCCATCGCTCTTCACCTCAGCGCCAGCAGCGCCAGCAGCGCCAGTTCCGCCCGCTCCGACGATGCCGGCAGCGCCGGGCGAGCCTCCCGAGCCGCCCTTGCTCGTCACGCCGCCGCTCGCGACCGTGACCGTGGTGGCATCCGTCGCGCCCCCTCCGTCCGTTGCGACGCCCGCATCGTTCGTCGGGCAATCGGGGTCCGGCGCGAGGGCCGCTTTTCCGCAATCCAGAGCGCAGTAGCCGTCCGCGGCACAAAGCGCGGGCGAGAGCAACGCCAGGTTGGCGTCGACGCGCGTATCGTAACCGAGATCGCTGCAGCTCGAGAACGAATGAATGCCGGCGACGACGTTCGTCCCGGCCAGGAACGTTGGTCCGCCGTCGTCGTGGCACGTTGTGCCTCGCAAGAAGCAGATGAAGAGCTGGGACGGACCCGCGATCGAGCCGCACACGAACGGCATGCTCTCGTCCTGGGCGCTTCGAAGTACGCCATTCGTGCTCAGATCCGGTGTGCCGCCGTCGCCAATCCGGGTCGCTCCGTAGCCGACCACGCTCAACCCGGCGCCCCGAGCAAGTGCGTTCGGGTCCACATTGACCCTTGCCGGAGTGACCGTGGCCTTCGTCGTCAGGGTGAGCAAGGAGAGATTGGGATGGGTGGACCCCGGCGCTATCGTGAGGAGGTCGATCTTGCTCACCGTGAGGCCGGGGAGCGCAGGGTTCACCGTCGTGACACCCGTGTAGACGCGGACCTCACCGGCGGTGATCGGCGCCCCGGTGCCGTGGAAAGACGCAGGGTCGAAGCAATGGTCCGCCGACAGCACGATCGTGGGAGTGATGAGCACACCCGAACACGTGGCCACGCCGTTCACGGTGATGGCCACGGCGGAAGGGAAATCCGAGCTGGCTGCCGGCGTCCCGCCCACGATGCTTTGCGTGACAGAAACGAGCGTCGCGTCGTGCTCGCTCGAGCACGCGCCGGTCGCGATGACGGCGCACGCCACCAGCGGCGCCAGGCGCGAGCGTGACCCCCGACCTCCGATGATGCTTCCCACGGGACCACTCGAGCACTCTCCGCAACGCGGAGCAAGAATCTCCACGGCTCGCCGGGCGTCGATACGGGGGAACCGCTTCAGAGAGCAGGTCGCGCGGTCAAGCGGGCCCCGACGCATCGCGCGAGCAATGAAAGATGATCCTCAATCCGTCCTTCGGAACGGGAGCCACCTTGCCGAAGCGTGGGCTCAGGTCCTGACCCGGTACCAGTTCCCAGGTGTGCGTGCGCAGAAGGCGCGCTGTGAGCAGCGTCATCAAGAAATCGGTGAATCGCTCCCCGATGCAGCGGTGAGGATCGGCGTCGCCCCCGTGCGCTATATAGAACGGGCAGCGCCGGCCTTCCTGGAACCGTGACGGATCGTACGCCTCCGGGCGCTCGAAAATGGTCGAATCGTGCTGCGTCGGAACGATGAGGCCCGTCGCTTTCCACCCTGCCGGAACATGATAGCCGCCGAAGGTGAAGGGCTTCTTCACGGTCGCGAAGAAGGTGTTCGGCACGAGTCGCGCCGCGCGCCGTGACTCCCGGCACGTTTGCAGAACGTAGCTCAGCTGTCGCAGATCCTGGAGCTTCAGAGCGTCCTTGTTCGCCAGGGCAAGCACCTCGGCGCGCGCCCTCTCCATCACGTCACCGTACCGAGCGAGGAACAGCAAATGGTACGCGAGCGCGGACTCCAGCGGAGCGCCCGCGAGGAAGAAATGCACCAGCTCGATGCGGAGCTGCTCATCCGTCAGGTGCGCTCCATCCGACCCCGCGAGCAGCTTCGAGACGACATCCGGGCCCCGCGTGTCCCGCTTCCGGTCGACGACGCGATCAACGTAGGCCTTGAACACATTTCGCGCCGCGAAAGCGGCATAGAGCTTCGGCGAAACCGGACTGCGTACGACGCCGTCCGTCAGACGCTCGAACAGGACACCGAAGACGCCGTGCTCGGTGGACGGCGGCTCACCCATGAATGCCGTACGGATGGCTCCGAAGGAGAACGCCGATAGCTCCGGGACCCAGGCGAACTCCGCGAGCTTCTCCCATCGGGCAATGCTCCTGCGGACGAGCTCGTCGAGGGCCGGCAGGTAGGCGTCGAGCGACTC
>CAYUAW010000419.1:1622-2812 GCA_964442485.1 uncultured Polyangiaceae bacterium | reverse complement strand
GGTTGGTCGATGTAGCGGAGCGGATGGCGCGCTTCGGTCAGCCCTTCCGCGGAATCCCACGGCTCGAAGGCGTTCTCGACGTTGTTCAGGCCCGTCGCCGCGAGCTCCGGATAGTGTCGAAGGAGAACGGACTTGAACGTGGCATCGTCGATCCAGTCCAGGCCCGCCTGCGTGTACGTCTCGGCGTTGAAGGCATCGGTGAAGAAATGGTCCGCCTGCAGCCTTCGACTCGCATTCAGAATGAAAATCTGAAAGAGCGTCTCGCCGAAACCGAAGCCCCTCGGACGTGTCCGCTCGGCGCGCGTGCCGACGTGCATGTCGAGCTGCTCGACGTTGCCGTAGATGCGCCTGAGCGTCGCGACGTCCTCGGCGTCGTCGGTCAGGTCTTCGAAGTGCCGGATCGGCCGTAACCCGAGCTGCCGGCGGAAGGCATTGTATCGCGGCACGCCCCGCTCTCTCGCGCGGAGCACGTCCGCCGCGGCAACGTCCAGCACCGGCGCCCCAGGTACCGCGAGCCTGCGGAGGGAGTCGGGATAGTTGTGCAGGGTGATCTGCCCCGGAGACTGAACCGCGAACGATGCAATCAGGTTCGCGATTCCGTGCTCTCGAGCCAGCGTCGGCGCGCAACGCCCGCGCGTCTCGACGAGCATCACTTGCTCTTGCTGAGCCGGACGGCCCAAATTCAGAATGCTCAGTGAATCCGGCAAGAGCTCGTGCAGCCGATACACCTCGACGAATTCTTCACTGAGCCCATAGGGCACTCCGTGCTTTTCCACGGGGTTGCCTACCAGCCCGCCGACCACGCCGTGCCTTATCTTGATCCGCCGCAGAACCTTTCGTCGCTTCCGGAATAGTCGGCTCTCGAGGAGGCCGTACCAGTTCGCCTCGAGCGCCAGCTTGAGGGTGGGGTTCGGCAAGATCGCCGGTGTCCACTCCACGGTGTGGATCTTGGCCATGATGGCCGCGTTGATGAGCCGCGCCGTGTGGAAGAGGCGTTCGTCGTCCCAGATCGGATTCAGTTCCCTGAGGCGATCGCAGATCGCGTTGTGTTCTTTGACGAACAACGTGTGGAGGATACTGAGGCCGACCCACCAGTTACGCTGATACCCGGCGAGCTCGTCTCCGTTCGAATCACGCGGGAGGAATTCGCCGTCGAGCCGCAGCTTGCCATCCACCCCCGCCCGCAGCCG
>CAYUAW010000419.1:0-1522 GCA_964442485.1 uncultured Polyangiaceae bacterium | reverse complement strand
GTCCACATTGCGCGGGAAGCGCACGTTGGCCGACCCTTCGCGCGGGTTCTTCGGATCGTTCCAGCTTCCATCGTACGTGCGGAACCACGCCGTCGCTCCCGGCGCGACGAGATCCTGCTGAAACGCGGTCCGCACCCCGTCAGGATAGGGGTTCTTGAGGTTTTGCGTTTCCAGCTGCTCTCGCATGTGCGCCAAGGTCAGCAGCCCGAGCCAGAGTGGCTCCCGATCCCAGGTCGTCCAGATCGACTGACTCGCGTCGTGCCTCGCCACCATCCCGGTTCGCATCTTCTCGAAGACGACGTCCATGACTCGACCCGAGCTGTCGCCCAGGAGCGCGTAGACACGCGCGCTCAAGGAGCGCTTGCCTGGTTCCGGCGGCGGCGGCAGATCCGCGTCCCCGATTGCGGGCGGCGCCAGAAGCTCTGCTGCATCGAACTCGCTCACGGGCGGAGCCGCGGCGATGGCGGCATCGTGATTCGCCCGCGCCAGCCGTGACCACGCCTCCCACTTCACACGATCGACCAGAGCCTCCGCGTCTCGCGCGGCAATGTCGAAGTAGCGCGCCGCCTTCTCGTACCGCTCGAGCATATAGTGAGCGAGCCCGAGCAGATCCTCCGCCGTCGATTTCTGCGCATCGCCGGCGTGCTCCGCCACCAGGCGCTCGAGCTGCTCGATGGCGAGCCCGAACTGCCCGTCTTCAAGCAGGTCCATCGCCCGAGCACGGATGGAGTTCCCTCGTCCACCGTTCGCGCCGAGGTCGCGACCGAAGACCCTGGCGAGTCGCATCTGGTTGCGCTGCAACGACGGCAGGAGCTCCTTGAATTCCTCGAGCCTCGGAAGGAAGTCTTCCTGCAGGCAGAGCACCACTCGCAGCGGCGCACACTCGACGGAGTAGCCGGCCTGGATGACATCCATATCGCTCTGTTCCAGGCGTCGCAACACTCGCAGTGGAACGCGGTTTTCGACGACTTCCGCGAGCTCGACCATGAACTCCCTGACCCGTCGCGACGATTCCGGGCTCACTCGGTCGGCGAGCAGCTCCTCGAACTGATCCAGCACTATGACGGGAGTCAGCACATGGTGATCGGCACTCCAGTACAGCCGATCTGCACGGTGAAAATGCTCCCACAAGCGCTCATCCGCCACGTACGGCGGATCGTCGCCTCCCGCAGAGCTGGCCGCAGCATGCAAGGCGATCAGCACTTGCTCACCGGGCCTTGGCGCGGTCGACTCGACATCGATGTGAACCGGTACGGGGAGGTACCTCTCCTGCCTCAGTCGTGGGAACACGCCGTTGTGGAGTACCCACGTCTTTCCTCGTCGAGCGGGTCCGAACAGGACGCTCAGCGTCGCAAGGGAGATCAACTGGCGAATACCGGCGACCTCTTGCGACTCCGCCCTGGATAGCTCGTGCGCTTTCCCGTTCCCGCTATTGCCGCCGTCGATGCCGCCTGCCCCCGGCACCGGGGATGAAGGCGCTGCGTAGTCCCCATCGTTCAACATCACTACCCCCTGGAAGCCG
>CAYUAW010000418.1:0-6536 GCA_964442485.1 uncultured Polyangiaceae bacterium | reverse complement strand
GGAGCGCATCAGGGCACCCATCTCGCCGCCGCCGGAGAGGACTCCGCGCGCGCTGCCGTCGAGAGTCATGGGTGCTTTGGTCGTAGCACGGCGATCGGGGCAGGGGGGAGCTCGATGCGAGACTCGCCTCGACGTCGCCTCACGGGCACGAGCTCCGCAGCGCGAGCGTCGATCGCAGCGAGAAGTCAAACGGCAAGCCCGTTCGGTCGAGGGACGGCGTGTGCCCTTCCGCTGGCGGTCGCGCTATCGCCGCTCCGGTACAGCGGCGCGCTCGCCGGAGCCCAGCGGCCCCGGTGCGTCGGTCACTCCCCTCACAAAGTCCATGTATTCTCGTCCGAAGTCTCGTTCCGCGGCGAGCGTATTGTGCGGGCGGCCTGAGCTCGAGGTTGTCGAGCGTCGCCGGCCCGCCGATCGCGTGGGCCTGACGATGGTGAACTTCGAGTCCGAAGGTCTCGCGACATCGCTCGCCACGATTGTCCCGATAGGAGCATCGCTCGCCATCGCGGCCGAAGACCGCGCGGCGCACGGATGCGGGGATGTGACGATCGCCGGGCCGCGCCGGAGCGGGAGCCGAACCCTGCGCGGGCAGCGGCGGTGGGTTCATCTTGGTCGCGGCTCGTTTGCGCGAGCGCAGCTCCTGCACGAGCGCCCGCAGGGCGCGGACCTGGAGTTGCCCTTCGAGCGGCGTTCGTGCGCTCGGACGACTTGCGAGCTCCAATTTCGCGAGAACGACCGTCCAGTGCGCTTGCCAGACCCGGACGACCGTGTTTCGCGACGACCTGCCAGTTCCAGCGCGAGTGGTCCGAAAAGGCGTCAAGGCCAAACGCCCAGAGCCCGGCCGATTTGCTCTAGAGAAGTTCGGCGAACTGCACGCGCGAAGACGGAGCAGGGCGACGCACTCGTGAGGTGCGACGGAAGGCGTTCGACCGCCGCCTGAGATCGGCGAAAGCTTGCACGAGCCATCGAGCTCCTCGTCCGTCCGAGCTCGCTACCGCTCCTCGAACCGGCGGAGCCCATCGCCAACCGGCTATTCTTCGCATCGAGGAAGGCACGCTCGCCTACATTCGCGATCTGGCCGGCCGAGTCGGTGTGCCGTACCAGACCTTCGAAGACAAAGTGCTTCAAAGGGCGGTGGCGATGGTGCTCGAGGCCGTTTACGAGCACGACTTTCTGGACTGCTCGTACGGATTCCGACCTGGAAGGTCTGCGCACCAAGCCCTGGAGGCTCTACGCGAGGCAGTGATGACGATGAGCGGAGGTTGGGTACTGGAAGCGGACATCGAGGCGTTCTTCGATTCTGTCGACCATACCAGCACCGCTCGGTCCCGGCAGGCGACGCCGTGCGTCTCTGCAGCCGCGCCTGCGCCAGCCTGGAGATGAGCGGAGCCAGTCCTGCTCGGAGTGGGTCACGCGCTTCGTGTGCTCACCATCCCGGTGGCGGCCGGTCAGCCATGAAGTTGAACGTGATGGTGAAGCTGCTTGGGACAGCTCTTCCACACTGCCTTGCAGGGTCGAACTTCATGGTGCGGACGGCGGTGAGGATCGATTCGTCGATCCCCGAGCCGAGGAACCTGTCGAAGCGCGCGCCAGTCACGAGGCCCGCGCTGTCGATGTCGACGGTGACATGGGCCCTGCCGGTGACGCCTTTCGCTCGCGCCTGCTCCGTGTACCTGGGAAAGACATAGGGAGGCTTCAGTCGCGGCTTGCTGATGAAGCCGTCGCAGGGGCCCGCGGGCGGTGAGGGCAGGGGCGCCGACGGGGCCGAGGGCGGCGCGGACGCGCACGCTGCGGCAAACCACAGCGCTATGGACACGGCGAGCCTCACGCCGTGGAAACTAGTCGAACTCGCCGGAGGGACGCAACGACGTGCGCGGCGTCTCAGGCGCCGCCGCTGGTCTTCTTCTCGTCCAGGTCCGGCAAGTAAGCCGCGCCCACGACGCCCGCGAGGTCGCCGAAGTCGCTGACGAGGAGCGGCACCTCGGACAGCGGCTCGGCGTAGCGTCGCGCGCGCATCGCCGCGCGCAGCGGCGCTTCGATGAGGTCGAACGATTTCGAGACGCCGCCGCTGAAGACGATCGCGTCCAAGTCGAGCAGGTTCTGGATCGAGTTGAGGGTGATCGCGAGCGCCCAGGTCAACGTCGCGAACGCGGCCTTGCCGCCCGGCTCTCCGCGGTGCGCGCTGTCGGCCACGTCGCGCACCTCGGTGGCGGTGCCGCCCGCGCGCCGGAAGGCGTCGAGGAGCGCGCGCGTGCCGGCGAAGGCCTCGAGACAACCGGTGTTGCCACACGCGCAGGGGGGCGCCGTGGGCGAAGGGTCGACGGTCATGTGCCCGACCTCCGCGCCGAAGCCGTGCGCGCCGCGGACGAGCTTCTTCCCGATGACGAGGCCGCCGCCCACGCCGGTGCCCAGGGTGACGAGCAGAAAGCTCTCGTATTTCTGCCCATGCCCGTAAAGCGCCTCGCCGTAGGCCGCGGTTGTCGCGTCGTTCTCGACCACGACCCGGGCCCCCGTGCGACGCGAGAGCTCGCCGCCAATCTCGAAGCCCTCGAAGCCCGGGATGTTCGGCAGGCGCCACACCTTGCCGCGCGGATCGACCTCGCCGGGAATGGCCATCCCGATCTCCTTTGGCGCACTGGCGATGCGCTTCACGGCGGCCGCGATGGTGTCCATCACCTTCACCGGGCCCTCGCGCGCGGGCGTGTCCACGCTCTCGCTCCGTACGACCTTGTTGCCCTGGACCTCCGCGACCTTGATGCGGGTTCCGCCGACGTCGATGCCGATCCGGCTACGGTTGTCGCTGCTTCCCATCTGAACCCATGTCTCCTCAGGCGTTCAGGCGCTCGAGCCGCCGGCACGCCTCGTCCAGGTCTTGCTCGGTCTTCGCGAAGCAGAAGCGGGCGAGCGTGTCACCCCCCGAGCCACGGTAGAACGCGGCGCCCGGCACCGCGGCGACCCCCGTGCGAGCGAGGAGATCCATCACGCGCTCCTTGCTGGTGTTGCCGCGGAGACGGGTGGTGTCGGCGAGCACGTAGTACGCCCCCTGCGGGGCGTACGGCGTGATCCCCGCGCGCTCGAGGGCGCTGCAGAACTTGTCGCGCTTCAGCTGGTACTCGGCGCCGAGGTCCGCGTAGAAGTCATCGTCGAGGATCTCGAGCGCCCGCGCCACGCCGCGCTGGAGCGGCGCGGGCGCGCAGATGTAAACGAGGTCGTTGATGTACCCGAGCCGCTCGAGGTGCTCCCGGCGACCGGCGCTGAAGCCGATGCGCCACCCGGTGATGGAGAGCGTCTTCGAGAAGCCGTTCACCGTGATGGTCCGGTCGCGGAGGGACGGCAGCGACGCGGGGCTCACGTGCCGCCGGCCGTCGTACAGGAAGTGCTCGTAGATCTCGTCAGTGATGACGAACAGATCGTGCGCTTCCGCGACGCGAGCGACGAGCTCGAGCTCCTCGCGCGTGAAGACCTTGCCGCACGGGTTCGACGGCGTGTTCACGATGATGGCGCGCGTCCGCGGCCCGATGGCGCGCTCGAGCTCCGCGGGGTCGAAGGTGAAGCCCGGCGGCGTGAGGGTCACGATGCGGGGCTCGACCCCGAGCGCGAGCAGAGTGTCGACATGGTAGCCGTAGTACGGCTCGAACAGCACGACGTCGTCGCCAGGGTCGAGGATGGCGAGGCAGGCGCCGTAGAACGCCGCCGACGAGCCGCTGGTCACGACGACGTCACCCTCGCCCGTGACGTCGATGCCGTTGAAGCGCGCGAGCTTCTTCGCGATGGCGGCGCGGAGCTCCGGGAGGCCGTCGAAGCGCGTGTAGATGTTGCACCCCTCCTCGATGGCGGCCTGTGCGGCCCGGCGCACGACCTCCGGGACGGGGGTGTCGCACACGCCCTGGGACAGGTTCAGCCCGCCCACCTTCGTGCACTCGATGGTCATGTTGCGGATCTCCGATTGACGGAGAAACCGCATCCTCTGCGATAGCTCGGGAAGCTTCATCGTCGTGGCGGGCAATGTAGCGCAGGCCCCGGGACCTTGTCCGGAAGGCGACCCGAAAAGCCTTTACTCGGCCCGAAGGTGCGGGATATTCGGCTTCATCGTGCCCCTCGCCATGTGCCGGAAGCTCCCCGTGCGGCCTCGTCGGGCCCGATGAAGGTCGTCGTCACCGGTGGCTCGGGTCAGCTCGGCACGCTCGTGCTCGAGCGCCTCGTCACGCATCGCAAGCTGAAGAAGATCGTCTCGCTCGATCTCGTGCCGCCGGCCGTCCCGAGCAGCCGGATCGACTGGCGCATCGCCGATCTGCGCGACCCCGGGCTCGAGCGCCACCTGGAGGGCGCGGACGCGCTGCTGCACCTCGCGTTCATCGTGATGCAGCCCGCGTCGGTCGACACGATGTACGCGGTGAACGTGGAGGGCAGCCGGCGGATCTTCGCCGCGGCGGCGCAGCACGGCGTGCGGCGCATCGTGTACTCGTCGTCGGTCGCCGCCTACGGCACCGTGAAGGGGCACCCTCCGGTCATCGTCGAGTCGACTCCGCGCCGTCGCAGCCCGGCTCTGATCTACGCCGACAACAAGTACGAGGTGGAAGAGCACCTCGACGCCTTCGAGATATCGCACCCCGACGTCACGGTGGTGAGGCTCCGCCCGGGCGTCCTCATGGGCCGTCGCATGTCGCTCGCCGCGCCGTCGTTCCTGAAGAAGCGCGTGCTGCCGGTGCTCGGCGACGCGCGCGCGCCCCTCGTGTGGGACGAGGACGTCGCCGACGCCGTCGTCCGGTCGCTCGACGAAAACGTCAAGGGCGCGTTCAACCTCGTCGCCGACGACCCCATCGACGGCGACGAGTTCTGCCGGCTCGCCGGGTTCCGGCCGCTGCACGTGCCGCGCGCTGCGGCGAGCGCGGCGACGCGCGCCACGAGCGTGCTCGCGCCTCTGCTCGGCGAGCGGCGCCTCGACGCGGGCTGGCTCGACGCCGCCGACGTGGATTTCCGCGTGAGCTCCGCGAAGGCGCGCGCCGAGCTCGGCTGGAAGCCGCGTCACTCGACGACCAGGGAGGTGGCCGTCGCCTTCGGAGAGGCCGCGCCGCGCGGGACGGATCGCCGCGTCGCCTGGTTCTTCTCGGTGATCTCGCGGTTCGCACAGAGCGCCGCGGAGAGGGGCGAGCTCGGCGACACTCACGACCTGAAGCTCGCGCTCCACCTCGACGTCACCGGCCCGACCGGCGGCGACTTCGCGCTCACCCTGGACGGAGGCAAGGTGACCCTCAAGCCGGGCATCCCGCGGCCCCCGACCTCGACCGTGACGGTCCCGGTCGACACACTCCTCGATCTTCTCTCGGGCAAGGGAGAGGTCGCGACCGCGCTCCTGGTCGGCAAGATCCGGGTCCGCGGGGAGCCCATGGGCAGCACAGTGCTCACCGGCATCATCGACGCCTTCCGTCGCACGACCGAGAGCGGAGGAATGCGGGGCAGGGTGGCGCGCGGCTTCTCGAGGTGGTTCGAGCAGGGGGCGCGTCGATGAAGTTCTCCCTCTTCTACGAGATGCAGATCGCCGATCCGACGGCTTGCACGGAGGCCGCCATGTTCCGCGAGTGCGTCGAGCAGGCCGTGCTCGCCGAGAAGCTCGGGTACCACGCGATCTGGGCCGTCGAGCATCACGGCCTGTACGAGTACTCGCACTCCTCGGCTCCGGAGATCTTCCTGTCCTTCGTCGCCGCCCGCACGTCGCGCATCCGCATCGGGCACGGCGTGACTCTCCTGCCCCATCGCTACAACCACCCCATCCGCGTCGCGGAGCGGATCGCTACCCTGGACGTCCTGTCGGGCGGTCGGGTGAACTTCGGAACCGGCAAGAGCTCCTCGGCGGTCGAGCAGCGCGCGTTCGAGGTCGAGCCGTCGAGCCTGGACGAGCAGTGGCTCGAGGCGCTGCGCGCGATCCCGGAGATGTGGCGGCGCGACGTGTTCGAGTTCAAAGGAAAGTACCTCGACATCCCTCCGACCCAGATCCTACCGAAGCCCGTTCAGACGCCGCACCCGCCGATCTTTGCGGCCTGCACGCGACCGGACTCCACGGCCGTGGTCGGCAAGCTCGGGCTCGGCGCCCTGAATTTCGCGATGGGCACCGACGACTACCTCCTCGGAAAGGTGGAGGCGTATCGCGACGCGGTGCGCGTGGCGGAGCCCGTCGGCGCGTCGGTGGTCAATCACTTCGCGTGCACCCCGGCCGCCCTCGTGCTCGACGACGACCGGCGCGCCTGCGAGCACGGGTTTCGTGGAGCGCGGTTCTTCGCCGAGGCTCTCGGGCGCTACTACCTCGGCCGCGATCGCCCGACAGGGCGTCTCCCGGTGGAGCGCGGCTTCCTGGGCGAGGCGGACCTGGAGGCAGCCCGGAGAAACCGCAACACGCCCGGCTCGTCAAACAACGCCTGCATCGGGGATCCCTCGGCCGCACGGGATTTCGTGGCTCGCTTCGTGGACATCGGAGTCGACGAGCTCATCCTCATCATGCAGCTCGGAACGGTACCGATGGAGCTCGTCACCGAGAGCGTGCG
>CAYUAW010000417.1:0-6542 GCA_964442485.1 uncultured Polyangiaceae bacterium | reverse complement strand
CGATCGAGTGGGCGCGGAGAACGTCACGTCGCACCACGGCAGCCTCGCGCGCGAGCAGCGCTTCCAGAGCGAGCAGCGGCTGAAGTCGGGCTCGCTCCGGGCCCTCGTCGCCACGGCGTCGCTCGAGCTCGGCATCGACATCGGCAGCATCGATCTCGTGTGCCAGGTGGGCTCCACGCGCTCCATCGCGCGCCTGCTCCAGCGCGTCGGCCGGGCCGGCCACCAGCTCGACGGCATCTCGAAGGGCCGTGTCTTCCCCCTGACGCGCGACGAGCTCGTCGAGTGCATCGCGCTGCTCGCGGCCGTCCGCGAGGGCGACCTCGACCAGGTGTGCATCCCCGAGGCACCCCTCGACATCCTCGCGCAGCAGATCGTCGCCGCGGCCGCGTCGGAGGAGTGGGACGAGGGAGCGCTGTTCGAGCTCTTCCGCGGCACGTACCCCTACGCGAAGCTCTCGCGCGAGGACTACGACCGGGTCGTGCAGATGCTCGCGGAGGGCTTCAGCACGCGGCGCGGCCGCCGCGGCTCACGCCTCCATCGCGATCTGGTGAACGGGAAGCTCCGCGGTCGGCGCGGGTCGCGCCTGACGGCCATCACGTCGGGCGGCGCCATCCCCGACATGGCCGACTACGAGGTCGTGATGGATCCGACCAATCAGAAGGTCGGATCCATCAACGAGGATTTCGCGATAGAGAGCATGCAGGGCGACATCTTCCAGCTCGGCAACGCCTCCTGGAAGATCCTGCGCGTCGAGCCCGGCGTGGTCCGCGTGGAGGACGCTCGCGGTCAGCCGCCCACCATTCCTTTCTGGCTCGGCGAGGCGCCAGGCCGCACCCGTGAGCTCTCTTCCGCCGTGTCGCGGTTCCGTGCGTCCATCGACGTGGAGCTCGGTACGGGCGCTCCCGAGCTCATCGATCGGGCCATCGCCCGTGTCGCGGCCGAGCCCGGCATTCCTCTCGAGGCGGCGCGGCAGGCCGTCGAGTACCTGGCCGCCGGCCGTGCAGCCCTCGGAGTCATCCCCACGGAAGACACCCTCGTGCTCGAGCGGTTCTTCGACGACAGCGGCGGCATGCAGCTCGTCGTGCACGCGCCGCTAGGCAGCCGCATCAACCGCGCGTGGGGCCTCGCGCTGCGCAAGCGGTTCTGCCAGCGCTTCGACTTCGAGCTCCAGGCCGCCGCGACCGACGACGCGATCGTGCTGTCCCTCGGTCCCACCCACAGCTTCCCGCTGGAAGAGGTCTTCGGCTATCTGCGCGTCGAGACCGCCCGCGAGCTGCTGGTGAAGGCGGCGCTGCTCGCACCCATGTTCGGAACGCGCTGGCGCTGGAATGCCACGCGCGCCCTCGCCGTCCTCCGGTGGCGAGGCGGCAAGCGCGTCCCGCCGCGCTTTCAGCGCATGGACGCCGACGACCTCACGGCCGTCGTGTTTCCCGACCAGGTCGCCTGTCAGGAAAACGTCGCCCCCGGCGACCGCGAGATCCCCGACCACCCGCTCGTGCAGCAGACCATCCACGACTGCC
The DNA here is from genome assembly GCA_964442485.1 of uncultured Polyangiaceae bacterium. Lineage (GTDB taxonomy): Bacteria > Myxococcota_A > Polyangia > Polyangiales > Polyangiaceae > DASZVB01. Next base: position 5,022 of record CAYUAW010000417.1, on the reverse strand, counting down.
TCGTGGAGGCGATGGACGTGGAGGGCTTCGAGGACCTTCTGCGAGCGATCGCGGCGGGGGAGAAGCGCCTCGTCGCCCGCGACACGGTCGAGCCGTCGCCGTTCACGCAGGAGATCCTGACGGCGCGGCCGTACGCCTTCCTCGACGACGCGCCGCTCGAGGAGCGCCGCACCCAGGCCGTCTATTCGCGCCGCTTCCTCGATCCGCGGTCCGCGCAGGACCTCGGGGCGCTCGACGCCGCGGCGATCGAGCGCGTCCGCCCCGAAGCGTGGCCCGCCCCGGTCAGCGCCGACGAGCTCCACGAAGCGCTGGTGCTCCTCGGGTTTGCGACGGAGACGGAGGGCGCTCGCGGCGAATGGGCTGCGTTCTTCGAAGCACTCCGTGCGGCGCGCCGCGCGGCGAAGGTTCGCTTGCCCTCGGGGCGCGTGCTCTGGGTCGCGGCCGAGCGCTGGCCGGAGCTCGCGCTCGCGCTCGGGGCAGAGCTCGCGGACGGCGTCGCGCTCGAGACGTCTCCGGAGTTTCCCGTGCTCCGTCTCCCGGCGCCGGTTCCCGTCGATCCGGAAGCGGCGCTCCTCGAGCTCCTGCGTGGTCGGCTCGAGGCGACGGGGCCCACGACGGCGTCCGCGCTCGCCGCCGACGCGGGCGTCTCTCTCTACCGTGCCGAGGCAGTGCTCGCGTCGCTCGAGTCCGAGGGCTTCGTCCTCCGCGGGATCTTCACGGCGGGAGCAACCGAGACGGAGTGGTGCGAGCGGCGGCTGCTCGCCCGCGTGCACCGCTACACGCTTGGTCGCCTGCGGAGCGAGATCGAGCCCGTATCCCAGGCGGACTACATGCGCTTCCTCGCGTCGTGGCAACGCGCCTTGCCGGACACGAAGATGCGCGGTCCCGACGCCCTCGCAACCGTCCTCGCGCAGCTCGAGGGCTTCGAGGCGCCGGCCTCGGCCTGGGAATCGGAGATCCTCCCGTCGCGCATCGTGGACTACGACCCGGCGTGGCTCGATGCGCTCTGCCTCGCCGGGCGCTTCGTGTGGCTGCGGCGTTCGCCGGGCGGCGGGCGGGCGCAGCGCGGCGCGGGTCCCGTGCGCGCGACGCCGATCGCGCTGGTCGGGCGCGCCAGCGCGGCGGCCTTTCGAGCGGTCTCGCCCGATGAACCGGCAGAGCTCGGCAGCCTCGCCGAGCGTGTGCGCGCGCACCTCCAGGCACGCGGCGCGAGCTTCTTCGACGACATCGTGCGCGGCACCGGTACCGAGCGCGCCGACGTCGAGCAGGCGCTCGGCGAGCTCGTCTCGAACGGGCTCGTCACGAGCGACTCGTTCGCCGGGCTGCGGGCGCTGCTCGTGCCGGCCGCCGTCCGCGCGCGGCTGCTCGGGCGTCGTCGCGCCGGCCACGTCCTCGGGATGGAGAGCGCGGGTCGATGGTCGCTCCTTGCTCCCGCACACGAGCCGGCTGCAACCCCGTCCGGGCAGGACGGCGGCGACGTCGAGCTCGTCGCGCGCGCGCTGCTGCGACGCTACGGCGTCGTCTCCCGCCGGATCCTCGACCGTGAGACCGCGCTGCCCCTGTGGCGCGACCTCTTGCGCACCTATCGCCGTCTGGAAGCACGCGGCGAACTGCGCGGGGGGCGCTTCGTCGCGGGATGGGCCGGGGAGCAATACGCCCTGCCCGAAGCCGTGGAGGCGATGCGCGCCGTTCGCCGCGCGGCACGGAGCGGCGTGCTCGTGTCGCTCTGCGCCGGCGACCCGCTGAACCTCGTCGGCATCGTCACCCCCGGCGAGCGCGTCCCCGCCATCGCGTCGAACCGCGTCCTCTTCAAGGACGGCATCCCGGTCGCGCGCAAGGTCGGCGGCAACGTGGAGATCCTCTCGTCGGCGGAGATTGAAAACGGCGAGCGCGGGGCGCTCGAGACGGCGCTCGTGCGTCGTCCGGTGCCCGAGCGGCGGCTCGATGCATAGGCTAGTCTCAGGGTCTCGACAGCGGAGGTTAGGATGATCGCGTTCTACGGAATGGGGCTGCTCGGTTCGAACTTCGTGCGCGCGCTCCGGCGTCGCGGGGAAGCGGTGCGTGTGTGGAACCGCAACAAGAAGAGGGCCGAGCCCCTCGCCGCGGAGGGCGCCGTCGTCGTGGAGGACCCCGCCGAGGCCGCCCGAGGTGCAATCCGGCTCCACCTGACGCTCTCCGACGACACCGCCGTCGACGACGTGCTCGAGAAGCTCCGCCCCGGCCTCGAGCCCGGAGCCGTCATCGTCGATCACACCACGACGTCGCCCTCCGGCACACGCGAGCGCGCGAAGCGCTGGGCGGAGCGCGGTGTCGAGTTCCAGCACGCCCCGGTCTTCATGGGCCCGCAGAACGCGCTCGAGTCGACCGGCGTCATGCTCGCCTCCGGTGAGCGCGCGCGCTTCGATGCGCTCTCGCCGGAGCTCTCGAAGATGACGGGCAAGCTCGTCTACATGGGCCCCGAGCCGGAGCGCGCCGCGTCGTTCAAGCTCCTCGGCAACGAATTTCTGATGTTCATGACCGCCGGCCTCGCCGACTTCTTCGCGCTCGCGAAGTCGCTGAAGATCTCACCGGAAGACGCGAGCTCGCTGTTCCAGTTCTTCAACCCTGGGATGATGCTGCCGATGCGCGTTCAACGGATCCTGGCCGCGAACTTCAGCGACCCGTCCTGGGAGCTGGTCATGGCCCGCAAGGACGCCCGGCTCATGATGGAGGAGGCCGCGCATGGCGGAACGACGCTCTCGGTACTTCCCAGCATCGCGAAGCTGATGGACCGGTTCATCGAGGACGGACACGGACACGACGACTGGACGATCATCGCGCGGACGTAGGGGAGGGGTGGTCCGAGGCGTCGGGGTCGATTCCCGGCGCCTCCACCAGATTCCGCGGCATTCTCTGCTACTCCGCCGCGGCTCGTGACCCGATGGTGTCCTGAACGATCGGTACCCCTGTGAGACCATCGAGCAAGCGCACCGCGTCCCGACGAACGTCGGGGCTCAGGTGCGCGTAGCGCATGGTCATCTCGATCGTGCTGTGCCCGAGCAGCTCCTGAATCGCCTTCAAGGACACGCCTCGCATCGCCAGATGAGACGCGAACGAGTGCCGAAGGGTATGCCACCCGATCCGGCGAAGCCCCGCCTTGCGGCTAGCCCTCCAGAGCGGGTGCTTGCAGTCCCCCTTCGTGAGCATGCGCCCGTCCTCGTGCGCGAAGACGTATTCACCAGGGAAGCGCGACGGCAGCGAGCGCAGAATCGCGATCGCATCGTCGCTCAAGGGGACTTCGCGCGACTTGCTGTTGTTCGGCGCCCCGACCACGCCACGCACCGCCGATCGACGCACCAAAAGCCGACCCGCGACCAGGTCGACGTCGTCCCACCGTAGCCCGAGCAGCTCCCCTTGTCGGAGCCCTGTCCGGAGCGCGAGCAGGATCATGGCGCCAGCGCGGCCAGAGTCGGTCGGGAGAACTTGGTCTCGTGGCTCCGCCGTGGTCCCAGTGCTCTTCGGTGCCCCTCCGTGCGCCGTTGTGCAGCGGTTACGACTGATCCTCCTCCGAACTCCGCTATATTGTCGCCTTGCCGCGTTTCGGCGAAGATTTGCAGCCAAACGACATATTGCGGGTCCCGCGTCACACCCCGAACAGGAGCCAAACGAATGAAAACGGTCACGTCCATGGGCGCTCAGGGAGACGTCTTGTTCCGTCGAGTGGGGGCCCTACCGGAAGACGTCACAAGACAGGCACGAGAAGGTCGGGCCATCGTCGTGGCGCACTCCGAGACGGGCCACCATCACGTCGTGGAAACGGAGCGGGTCGAGCTCTATCTGGGGAAAGACCCGCTGGTGTCATACCTCCGTCTGGAGGGCGAGTTCGCCGACGTCGAGCATCTGCGCGCGTTCGACACGCACGAGACGCTGCGCCTCCTCGGTCGATCGGATGGCGAAACGATCTTCGAGGTGCGACGGCAACGTGAATACAAACGGCTCCCGGGCCCGCGTGATCCGAATGGTGGTTTCACGCAGGTGGCGGATTGAGTTCTCGCAAGCGCGTTCTCACCGCGGAGGATCAGCGCCGCATTCCCGAGTATCGGGAGCGATGGGAGAACCTCGGGTTCTCGACGAGACCGGCCGAACGAGAAGCCGCCGAGGAGGCAATCCGGTTCCTCTACTGGCGAGGTCGGCTCGAAAGCCCACAGATCGTGTGGTGCGATTCGCCTTTCTCGCTGATGCTCGGTGCGGCCTTGGTGCTTTCGCCGACCTGGTACAGGCAGTGGTTCCACACGTGCGGAAGACGTGTTCCCATGCGCGAGCGGGTCCCGCCCTCGGTTCGCGAAGCGGCGGAACGCGCGTTCGATCACTCGGTTGCTGCCGCCCGCGCGGACGGCACCTGGCAACCTTACTTTGGGTGTTCGGACTGGAAGCCATGGCTCAGTGTGGCTCGAGAGATCCGCCAGTCGTCCGCGCTCGCTCGGGACAACCTGGGTTTCGGCCTGGCCGATGCCGCGGTCATCGACGCCGCTCGCCGCGCAATGGGCCTCGATGAGCCGTTTCGGAACACGGTCGGGAGCCTCCGGAGTGCTTCGGAGGGGATATTCCTGGCGCACTCGCCTCGGCTGTTCGACTTTATGGGTCCTCTCGACAGCGGTCACAACATCGAATGGTACCGTCATCGGCACGAGGTGCTGCTGGGGCAGTACGAAGCCGATTGGATTGGCCTGCACGAGTACCTCGCCGACATCTGCGATTCTGGCTCCGAAAGTATCGCGTCCTCCGGTTTCGGTTTGCTGTGCCAGTCCGCCGGGTGGGCTCTTCCGCGCGCGCGCGTCTGCTGGGTATGCGAACGACCGAGCTCGTTGCAGCGCGACGAAGCGGGCCGTCTGCACTCCGCCGACGGTCCCGCCGTCAGCTATCCCGATGGCTGGGAACCCTATTCGTGGCACGGCGTGCGGGTTCAAGAAGAGTGGATTCGAAACCCGGAGTCCCTGGGCCCGGAGTCCATCCTCGGAGAACACAACCTGGAACTGCGCCAGG
>CAYUAW010000416.1:2540-6549 GCA_964442485.1 uncultured Polyangiaceae bacterium | reverse complement strand
AGGAAGGTCGCGATCGTCAGGCCGCCTATCTGGGCGAAGCAGAGCGGCTCCCACAGCGGTCCGCCGTGGGAGGCCAGGGGGAAGAGCGCGAAGACGGTCGCCGCCACGGTGATGAGCACCGGCCGCAGCCGGAGGATACCTGCGTCGATGAGCGCCTCGCGCAGCGGCTCGCCCTCCTCGTGCTTCTCCTCGATGAAGTCGAAGAGCACGATCACGTGGCTCACGATGACGCCTATCAGGCTGATGATGCCGAGGAACGCCATGAAGCCGAAGGGGCTCCCCGAGAGCACCAGGCACACCAGCGCGCCCCCGACGCCGTAGGGGATCGCCGCGAAGACGATGGCCGGCTTCACCGCGCTCTTCAGCTGGATCACGAGGGCCAGGTAGATGGCGAAGATGCTGATCGCGAGCACGACCACCAGGCTCGCGAAGCCCTTCTTCTGCTCCTCCTCCTCGCCGGCGATCGACATGCGGTAGCCGGGCGGCAGACCCTTCGCGAGCTTGTCCATCTCCGTTCGCACCGAAGCGACGGCCTGGGACGGAAGCTTGCCCCACACCGGGAACGCCGACACCGTCACCGTGCGGAAGTGATCGCGGCGCACGATCTTCTCCGTCGACATCGCGTACGACGTCTGCGAGATCTGCCGGAGCGGGACGCGGGTCCCGTTCTGGCCGCGCACGTACAGGTTCTGCACGTCGGAGAGCTGCCCTCGTTCGGCGCTCCGCAGGCGCGACACGATCGGGATGAGCCGATCCTCCTCGCGCAGCTGGCCGACGATGCGCCCGCTGAAGCTGACGGCTGACGACGTGGCGACGTCCAGGTTCGTGATGCCGGCGAGGTTGGCGCGGTCCGTCTCCACCGCGAGCTTCACGGAGAAGCAGTCCGCGCCCCAGGAGTCGCGCACGCGCTCGGTGAGCGGGCTCGCCCGCAGGATGGCCTTCGCCTTCTCGGCGATGTCTCGCAGCACGTGGATGTCGTCCCCCTGGATGCGGAACGCCACCGGGATGCCCACTGGCTTGCCGTTCTCGAGCTGCCGCACGTCGATGCGGGCGCCCGGGACGCTGCGAGACAGGGCGCGCTGCAGCGGGTCGATGATCTCGCTCGTGACGTGCTTGTCGTTGGCCTCGACCACGAGCTGCGCGTAGTTCGCCTGCTGCAGCTCCGGCGTCACCGAAAACCAGAACCGCGGCCCGCCTCCGCCGATGAACGTCGTGATGGACTTCAGCGCGGGCTTTCCGTCCTTCGACGGATGGGAGCGATCCCAGCCTTGTAGCGTGCTCCGGATGACGTCGTCGGCCTCCCGCGCCGTCTCGGTCGTCGAGCTCATGGGCGCGTCCTCCGGGAGCCACACGTCGACGTAGGACAGGTACGAGTTGTCCTTCGGGAAGAAGGCCTGCTTCAGGCGGCCCGCGTAGTGGAACGCGCCGAAGAGGATGACGAGCGACGCCGCGAGCACCTTCCACCGGTGGTCGATCGCGAAGCCCGCGACGCGGTAGTAGTACTTGCCGAAGCCGGTCGTTCGCCGCTCTTCCAGCGTGGGCTCGTGCTTCGCCGCGCGCAGGAAGTAATAGCCGAGCAGCGGGATGAACGTCATGGAGACGAGCCGCGACGCGACCAGAGAGCAGGTCAGAACGATGGGCAGGGTGAAGATGAACCGCCCGACGTCGCCCGGCAGCGTGAGGAAGGGCAGGTAGGCGACGATGTTCGTGATGGTCGCGAAGAGGATGGCGCGCGCGAGCTTCGTGGGCCCGAGCCACGCCGCGATGATGGGCGGATGTCCGTGGCCGAGCTCGCGCTTGATGGCGTCGCCCGCGACGACCGGGTCATCCACAAGAAGCCCGAGGGCGATGATGAGCGATGCGATGGAGATCTGCTGGAGATCGATCCCGAGCAGGTACATGAGCCCGTAGGTCATGAACAGCGTGATGGGGATCGACAGAGCGAGCACCGCGGCGCTCCGCCACTCCCAGAACCCGATCAGCGCAACCAGCACGACGAGCCCCACGGCTTCGTACAGGCTCGACATGAAGAGGTTCACGTTCTCGTCCACCTGCCGCGGCTGGTCGCTGGTCCTCGCGATGACCAGATCTTCCGGCAGGAGTCGCCGTGCGTCGGTGAGCGCCGCGTCGACGGCCCTCCCGAAGGCGCCGATCTGCATCCCCGAGCGCATGTACACGGCGAGGGTGACGGCGCGCGTCCGCGACCAGTGCCCGTCCTTGTCGCGCCAGGTGTACTTGTTCAGGTAGCGCGGAGGGCTCTCGTACCCGCGCTCGATCTCGAAGATGTCGCGCAGATACACCGGCGAGCCCTGCACCGACGTCGTCATGAGCACGTCGCCGATCTCGCGCTCGTTCTCGAGCTCTCCGGAGGGGTCGACCGTGAGCTTCTTTCCCTGGGACTCGATGACGCCGCCGGGGGCGGTGATGTTGCGCGCGCCGAGCAGGCTCGCGAGGTCGCCGCCCCCGAGCTCGTAGCCCGAGAGGCGTTCCTGCGAGTAGTCGAGGAAGATGGCCTCGGACAGGATGCCCGAGCGCGTCACCTTCGCGACCTCGGGGACGCTCTGAAGCCGCTTCTTCAGATCGTCGGTGAACGAGTCGAGATCGCGATACGAGTAGCGCGCCTCGGCGACGTCCCGGAGCTTCGCCTCCGTCTCGGTCGGATCGAACACCACGATGGCGCGCCACACGTCGGGGTGGAGCTCGGCCGTGTTCATCCGGTTTCTTAGGAAGAGGAGCGCGCCGTCCTTTATCTGCTGCTCGGACTGGTCGGTCCGGGCGTCGAGGCCGTAGTAGCCGTTGCCCTCCAGGAAATGGATGTCGTGCGCGAGCCCGCGCGCCTCGGCGAAGACCGAGAGCTGCTCGAGGATGCGCCGCAGCGGCCGCGGATCGACGGTCGCGGGGAACGCGTAGACGAGCGAGCTCCGGCCCGCCACTCCGCCCGCGGTGGCCCGCACTTCCCGGATCCCGCGCTCTATCTGCTCGGCGCGCAGCTGCACCTCCACGTCGCTGGCGCGGGGGCTCGCGACGGTGAGCATCAGCGCCGTCGTGTCGCCGAAATCCTTCAGGAACTGGATGGGCTGCGTGCCGGTCGGCAGGGTGCCAGCCAGGGTGTCGAGCCGGAGCTTGATGTCATCGAACTCCTTGCTGGTGTCCTTCACGCCCTCCTGGAGGGTGAAGGTGACGACCGCCACTCCCGTGCGCGTGGTGGAGTCGATGTGCTCGATCTTCGAGCTCTCCGCGATCTTCTCCTCTATCTTGCGGGTGACGAGCTGCTCGATCTTCTCCGCGGTCGCTCCGGGCCAGGCGACCAGCGCAGCCGCGACGCGCACGGCGATCTCCGGATCCTTGCGCTTCGGCATGGCGACGTAGCTGAGGACGCCCCAGGCGACGGTCGCAACGAGGAGTACCCAGGCGACGTGGCGCGACTCGGTGAAATAGCGCGCCGTGTTGTGCGTCGTGCGCACGAGCTCTTCGTCGCTCTTGCCGTGCGACATCGCTCAGCTCGGGATGACGTGGACGGGCTCTCCGTCGGTGAGCAGCGTCGCGCCCATCGACACCACGCGCTCCTTCGCCCGGAGCCCGTCGACCACGACGACGGCGTTGCCAACGACGTCGCCGAGCTTCACGTCACGCTGCCGGGCGATGTCTCGCGAGCCGGTCGTCTCGACGACGAAGACGGAGAAGCCGCGCACGTCGTGCGGGGAGCGCACGACGGCCGTTAGCGGCAGCGCCAGGGACGGCTGCTTCAGGGACGCCTCCGGCACGACCAGCTTGGCGATCATGCCGACCTTCAGCTGGTCCTTCGGATTCGGGATGCTCGATTCTATCTCGAACACGCGGCTCTTCGGGTCCGCGCTCGGCGCGATCCGCGTGATCATCCCCGCGTAGTCGCCGGCGACGGCGTCGAACGTCACGCCGATGCTCCCACCGGGCTTGAGCTTCTCGACCAGTCGATCCGGCGCTCCGAAGACGACCTTCACCGTCTTGGTGTCCGCGATGACGAACCCGA
>CAYUAW010000416.1:0-2440 GCA_964442485.1 uncultured Polyangiaceae bacterium | reverse complement strand
GCGAGGGCCGCCTCACCGGCGCCGACGCGCTGCGCGTACTCGCTCTCGCGCACGATGGCGAGCACGGTGCCCTTCGTCACGAAGTCGCCTTCCTGGATCTTGTGCGCCGCGCCGCCCGACTTCACCTGCGCCAGATCGCGCACGTAGCCCCCGACCTTGAACGCCAGGTCGACGCGCGTGCCCGGCTCCACCGTGCCCGAGTATCGCGCGCCGGCGAGCTCCGTCCGCTCCTCCACCATGCGAACGCGCACCGGCGTGACGATCTTCTCGTGCGGCTCCTCCGCGCGCGCGGCGCACCCGACGACCGCGAAGGAGAGGAGGAGAGGGAGGGGCACGCGAGAAGTCATCGGCGGCTCCGGGCAGAGCGGGAGCATAAACCCATCTCGCGGCAACCCCCTCACATTCATTTCACGACTCTTCCCGGCCGTCGCCCTTCAATTCGAGGATCTCTAGCTCGGTCGTTCCTCGCGGCACGCGGGCCTCACGGACCTCGCCCTTCTGTCCGCCGAGCAGCGCTCTGCCGATCGGCGAATCCACGCTGCAGCCCTCTCCGAGGAGCGCTCGCTCCTCGACGGACACCAGTCGATACGAATGGCGCTCGCCGTGCTCGTCCTCGACGACGACGGACACGCCGAGCGCCGCTCGCGGTGGAGTCGGCTCCGTGACGTCGACGACCTCCGCCAGCTTCAGCGCCTCGTGCAGTCTTGGATCGTCATCGGCGGCGAGCTTCTGGGCGCCCGCCCGCGTGAGGCGGAAAGCGCTCCGCGGGAGCGCCCGCGACGACACGACGGGCTCGAGGCCTTCTCCGTCGTCTTCCTTCGTGAATGCCTTGCTCACCTCCGGAGGGTATCACCAGCGTCCCTTGTGGCAGCTCGCCTCGGATCGCGGCCGATGATCCCGTGAACCGACGAACCTGTTGCATCACTCGCCCTTTTCGCCCCGATGGAAGACGACCGGAGGGCCGTCCCAACGGCCCGCGGCTTGCAGTGAGGTCCTCTCATGACGATCACACTCTCGGGCTTGCTCATAATGCTCATCATCGCGGGAGTCTGCGGGGCGCTCGGTCGAGCAATCGGCGGAGGGACCGGCGGCGGATTCCTCGTCTCCATCGCTCTCGGGTTCGTCGGCGCGCTGCTCGGCACCTTCCTGGCGCACGCACTCCGGCTGCCGGAGCTCCTCGTCGTGGCGGTCGACCGACACCCCTTCCCGATCCTGTGGTCGATCATCGGCGCGGCCGTCTTCGTCGCGCTGCTGCACCTCATCGGCCGCCGCCCGCGCTACGCGCGGTACTGAGGGCGTCGCGGAGCCGAGCTGGGACGACTTACGACGCCCGCTGCCAGATCTCCAGTGAGGCACGGACGACTAGCGGAAGCCGGCCTGAACTTGTCACAGTTGGCTGAAACGACGCCGAGGCGGGAAGGACGACCGCATCGTCGATCCCAATGGCGACACCCCGGCCATGCACCGCGAACGAGTACCCCACCAACGTCACCGGGTGCTGCTGTCCCGAGTCTTCGCGAACCACCCGCGCGTCCGTTGCGCGGCGCGCCGTTCGCGCCGCCGACTTGATCTCGTCCGTGTAGGCCCTCTCCGCGGCTGTTTTTGACGGTATATCCGCGTGACGGCGGCGCTCGTCGCCGCAGCCGCGTCCAGCGCAGACAACTGCCGGCTCGTGACGACCGGGGCGCGCTCGTCGCCGCAGCTGGCCCCCAGCGCAGACAGAAGCGTCCATTGAAGGTGCACGAACCGTGGGGTTCACAAACCCTGGGCGCCTCGTCTCGACAGCTGCTGTATGGACGGAGGCTGCGGCGCTGCCTCCGTCCCTCCAGCGACTGGCGGGACGGAAGCTCCCGGCAAGGTCCGTCCATCCAGTAGCTGGCGGGACGGAGGCTTCCGGCAAGGTCCGTCCATCCAGCAGCTGGCGGGACGGAGGCTGCCCGACTCATTCGGTCCGTGCGATGAGCCGCTCTGTCCGACCAGCGGCATTGTCGAAAATTCACCATGCGTGTGCGTGAGCACGTGCCGCAGATTCACAGGTTGCGCGGGCCGATTGTGCATGCTCCGCAACATCGCAGGAAAGCCGCTCGCGTAGACGCGGCGTCAACGATGGCAGCGTGTTTGCATCACTCCGCTTCTCAATCTGCCGATGACGCGGGGGGAGCTACGGGCGGCCCCGCGCAACTCTCACGTCACGCGCGTCACTGGAGCTTCCCCACGTAGCCGCAGAACCCTCCCAGGCACTGGAGCGGGCGGCCGCCGCCCTCCGGCGCGCAGCAGTCAGCGTCCTTGCTGCACTTGTCGTTCTCGTGGGAGCAGTTGTTCGGCGGCGTATCGACGCAAGAACCCGACGTTTGCCCTGCCGGGATGGCGCAGAAGCCGGAACAACAATCGAGGCCCGACTGGCACATCGCCTTGAGCTGCTTGCAGGGGTTCAGCGCGG
>CAYUAW010000415.1:2768-6579 GCA_964442485.1 uncultured Polyangiaceae bacterium | reverse complement strand
AGCGCGAGGCAATGTCGCCCGCGCCGTCACGAAGAGCCCGCCGGGTGCGAATGCCCCGGCGAGGAGAAAGAGACCGAGCAATGCATCCTGCAATGATCGAATGGTATCGGCGTCGTCACGAGCAAGACCCGGAAGGAGCCCACGCGGGCTGCGGGTCGGGTTGCGGCCCCGGAAGAGGCGGCAGTCCGGAAGGGCGGGGGCACCGCTTCGGCGGCGGCCACGGAGGTCACGGCGGCGGCGAGGAAGACTTCGGCGGCGGCGCCTTCGGCGTCAGAAGGCCGCTGCGCTTCCTGGCGTGGAAGCTCGAGCTGGAGGAGGCTCAAGTCACCGAGCTCGCGAAGGTGCTGAACGACCTGAAGACCGAGCGCGCTCAGGCCGCGGTGGACAACCGGAGGTCGACGAGCGCGTTCGCCGACGGCATCTCCGGCGAGGCGTTCGACGAGAAGACGGTGTCCGAGGCCGCGTCGCTGCGCGTGCAGACCGCGGAGCGGCTCCGCGACGCGGTCGTGAAGGCGCTGCGCCGCATTCATGCAGTGCTCGATCCGGAGCAGCGCGAGCGTCTCGCGTACCTCATCCGGACCGGCGCTCTCTCCATCTGAACGAGGTAAAGGAAAATGCAGAACACCATTGACGATACGCCCAGCGACGGCGTTCTCCTGGACGCGTATTCCCGCGCGGTCACCGGGGTCGCGACGTCGGTGAGCCCGTCGGTGGTGAAGATAGACGTGCGCGGCGCCTCCCGTTCCACGGGGGGCCGCCGCGCCGGGCCCGATCCTGACGACGGCGTCGGTTCGGGCTTCGTCTTCACGCCCGACGGCTATGTGATGACGAACAGCCACGTCGTGCACGGCGCGAAGAGCATCCGTGTCACGTTCCCGAGCGGCGACTCCGTGCACGCGGATCTCGTCGGCGACGACCCGGAGACGGACGTTGCCGTCGTGAAGGCCTGGGAGCGCGAGCTCCCCGCGGTAACGCTGGGGGATTCCTCGGCGTTGCAGGTCGGCCAGCTCGTGGTCGCGATCGGCAATCCCCTCGGCTTCCAGTGCACGGTCACGGCCGGCGTCGTGAGCGCACTCGGCCGTTCGCTGCGCAGCAAGACGGGGCGGCTCATCGACGACGTCGTGCAGACGGACGCCGCGCTGAACCCCGGCAACTCCGGCGGCCCGCTCGTGAGCTCCGCCGGGCATGTCATCGGCGTGAACACCGCGATGATCCCCGCGGCGCAGGGCATCTGCTTCGCCATCGCCATCAACACGGCGAAGTTCGTCGCAGGCCGCTTGCTGCGCGACGGCCGCATCACGCGGAGCTTCATCGGCGTGGCCGGCCAGACGGTGCCGCTCGTTCGCAAGCTGGTCCGCCACCACGCGCTCGCGACGGAGGGCGGTGTCCTCGTCACCTCCGTGGAGGGGAACAGCCCTGCGGCGCGCAGCGGCTTGCGCGACGGCGACATCATCGTCCACTTCGCGGGCGAGCCGGTCCGCGGCATCGACGACCTGCACCGAAGGCTGACGGACGAGCGGGTCGGCGAGGTGACGGACATCACCATCCTGCGTGGGGTGGAGAAGCTCGAGCTCGCGATCACGCCCGAGGTGAAGCAGCCCAGGGCGGCTTGAGCGGCGTGAGTCCGTCGTCACTTCGATGACGGACCCTGCACTCCGCGCCAAACCAGGGCGCGCCACTCCTCTCGTTCATACAGTTCGGGCCGCCTTCCGCCGAGCAGAGGCGCGTACCGAGCGCCGACCTCTGCGGCGTCGGTAGAGACGAGACCCGACAGCACCAGAACAGCGCCGGGTGCAAGCAGCGACGCGAGCCTCTCCGCGAACGATAGCAGGACGGAGCGCAGGATGTTCGCGACGATGAAGTCGAATGGCCCCGGCGCTTCGTCGAGTGCGCTTCGCTGATGGATACGATCGGCGACGCCGTTGGCGAGCGCATTTCGCCGGGCATGCTCGGTCGCGTGCGGGTCTATCTCCACCGCGTCGACGACGGCGCCGAGATGCGCCGCGGCCGCGATGGAGAGGATCCCGGAGCCGCTGCCGAAGTCGAGGAGGCGAAACGAGCGACCCCGGGGCGTGAGCGCGGCCAGCGCCTGCAAGCAGAGCTCGGTCGTCGCGTGTGAGCCATCTCCGAAGCCGGGCCCCGGAGCCATCCGGATGGGAAGCGCATCGGTGGGAACGGCGGCGTCGAGCGGGACGATGAGCCAGCGCGGGGCGACGTGGATGGGTTCCCGTGGCGTCACGGCAGGGAAGTCTACGGGGACGCTCGACCGGCTCGTGGACGATCGCCGCGCAACCTCGGGCCCGGCATCCTGTACTGAGATCCGGAGGTCCCCAGATTCAATGAATGCAGCGATTTTTCCGCGACTCGAGCGCCACCCCATCGTCGGCGAGCCACCTTTTCCACCCGTGCTTCACGAAGGCGGGACGCAGTTTCTTGCGGTGTCCGGAACCCTGACGGATCGGTTTCTCGTCACCTATCGAGGAGAGGCTTCGCGGCTGCGAGAGCTGGTGCCTGCCCCGTTCGTGCTGGACGAGCACCGTGGTTACGGATTTCTGAGCGTGTGCGCGGTGGAAATCGCGGGAATGGGCGTCGAGGGAACGCCGAGCTTCCTGCGCTTCGACAATCGTGAGTTCCTGTATCGCCTCGGCGTTCGATTCCGGGGAGAGGCGACGTTTCTCACCCTGCGCAGCGATGTGAGCTCGCGTGCGCTCGCGCTGCTCGGTCGTCACTTCTCGCACTATCGCCCGAACCTCGGTCAGGTCTCGCTCCTTCGCGACGGCCCGCGGCTCCGGATGGAAGGGACCACGCCCGACGGCGTCGGAGACGCCGTGCTCGAGGTGGATCGCGACGCGCCCTCGCTGAACGATTCGGTGTTCGAGGACGACGCACACGCCGCGGAATTCCTCCTCGGCATGGCGTTCAGCGCCGACGTGGTGCGTGGGCGCGTTCGCGTGCAACCCATCGACCACGCACCATGGGAGCCCCGCTTCGTCCGTACCAGGCTCGCGCGGTTCGCCTTCGTCGACGCGCTCGAGCGACGACTGGGGGCGAGGCTCGAGCTCGACGGAACACTCGCCGTGCGCGACGTTCCTCACGTCTGGAGGGCGGCACGATGGAGCTGACGCCCACCATCCCGCCGTCCACGTTCCGGAAGGCCGTCTCCGTCGCCATCGGCGTCGCCGTGGCTCTCTACATCGCGGCGTGCTGCTTCGCGAAGAGTTACGGCATGGCGTTCTTCTCGATCCCGATCTTCGTCGGATTCGTGGCAGGCGTCCTGTTTCCCGTACGTCCGTACAAGGCGTCCTTCTACGCGCTGCTCGGGGCACTCGGCATCGCCATCCTCTCGTTTCGTGAAGGCGTGGTGTGCGTGCTCTTCTCGCTGCCCCTCTTGGTCCCGCTCCTTCTCGTCGGCGCCTACGCAGGCTCCACGACGGCGCGTCACGTGAAGACGCGTCGCGCCCGGGACGCCAGCATCGTCTCGATGGTGCTCCTCGGGTTTGCATGGCTCATCTGCGACGGCGTCACCGACGATCCGACGCTGCATCCCGTGCATGTCGCGGAGGCGGAGCTTTCGATCGCCGCGCCTCCGGAGGACGTGTTTGCGGCGCTCACGACCCGGGAGCTCCGCGTCGAGAGCCGATGGCCGTGGTTCCTCCGGATCGGCCTCCCCATGCCGGACAGGATGGTCGTCGAAAAACCCGAGCTCGGAGGTCGCGTGCGATTCGACTTCAGTCAGGGCACGGCGTTCGCACGCATCCGGACCTGGGAGCCCCCGTACGGGCTTTCCTACGGAATCGATCGCTACAAGATC
>CAYUAW010000415.1:0-2668 GCA_964442485.1 uncultured Polyangiaceae bacterium | reverse complement strand
CCGGACCTGGGAGCCCCCGTACGGGCTTTCCTACGGAATCGATCGCTACAAGATCCGCGACTTGCCGTTCCACATCACGCGCCTCGGTCGCAGCCCCGACTACGGCTTCCGGCGCGAGCGCGTCGAGGACTGGCTGACGGTGCTCGATACGCACTACACGCTCGTCCGGACGGGCAGCGGGACCCTGCTGCGACGCCGCGTCGTGTGGCAGAGGCACCTCTCGCCGGACGTCTATTTCGGGTGGCTACAGCAAGCCGTGATGGAGCGTTCCCAGGTGCGACTCCTCGAGCTTGTCCGCGAGCGGATCGAAAATCCGAGGGCGAAGGTGACGTTGCCAGCAAGGTCGAAGGTGGAGGCGTCTCTCGTTTCTCTTCCCTCGTTTTGATCCGATATACTGCCCGGCGTGTCGCCGCGCGCGCCGTTCGGAGGTGGCTCGACTGCATTTCCGGACACTCGATGGACCCGGGTGCTCGCAGAGAGGGAGGATCCCGGAAAGCGGCGTGCTCTCACCGAAGAGCTCGTCGGCACCCGCTGGCTCCCCCTCTACGTGTACGCGAGGCAGAAGGGCCTGCCGCCTGACCGAGCCGAGGACGCGGTCCAGGGGCTCCTCGTCCAGCTCATCGAGCATGATTTCATCGAGCGGCTCGACCCGGCGCGCGGCAGGCTCCGGGGGTACCTGAAGCGTGCGCTTCAGCACTACCTGGTCAACCTTCACGAGCACGAGTCTGCCGAGAAGCGCGGGGGCGGGCGGATCGCGATCTCGATCGAGGCGGGAGAAGCGCTCCTCGTCGCGGCGCCGCCGGATGCCGCTCGGGCCTTCGACCGGGAGTGGGCTCTCGATGTGTTCGAGTCCGCGCTCGCCGAGCTCGAGCGCGAGTTCGCGTCCGGCGAGCGGCGAGGGCCCATCGAGGTCCTCAGGGCCGTCTTTCGCTTCGAGGCGACGCCGGCCTACGAGGACCTCGCTCGAATCCACGGGATGAGCGTGAGTCAGCTGAAGTCCTTCGTTCATCGCGGCCGAAGGCGCTTCCGGGAGCTGGTGCTCGCCAGGGTGACGGACACCCTGGCCACGCCCGACGAAGCCGAGAGCGAGCTCGCAGAGCTCTTCCGCGCCCTCGAGGGAGCATGACGACGGCACTTTGCCCGCGTTGCAACACCGCGAATCCGTCGGGGCGGCTTTCTCTGTGCCCGCGCTGCTTCCTCGAAGGGACGCTCGATCCGGACGAGAGCTTGCCGGTGATTCCGGGCCTCGAGATCGAAGAGGAGCTCGGCCGCGGAGGGATGGGCCGCGTATTTTCCGCCAGACATGCGGCGCTCGGTCGGGACGTCGCGGTTAAGCTCCTCTCCGTCGAGGTCGCGGCCGACCCTTCCTTCCGTTCGCGCTTCGAGCGAGAGGCGAGGACGCTGGCCCGGCTCGATCACCCGGGCATCGTGCGCGTTCACGACTTCGGCACGACCGCCGACGGCGATCCGTTCCTGGTGATGGAAGTCGTTCGAGGTGGCACTCTGGCAGAGCGAATTCCCCTGCCGCTGACGCGCGCGATCGACACGGCGCTCGAGCTCTGCGCCGCGCTCGCGCACGCCCATTCCGCGGGAGTCGTCCACCGCGACATCAAGCCGGCGAATGTGCTGGTCGGCGAGGACGGCCGCGTGAAGCTCACCGACTTCGGCATCGCCCGGATGCTCGCGCAGCCCTCGTCCGAGCTCACGCAAGCCTCCGTGGTACTCGGTACCCCGAGCTACATGTCACCGGAAGCGCGCGGCGGCGCAAAGCCGGACCCGAGGATGGACGTCTACTCCCTGGGCGTGATGCTCCACGAGATGAGCACCGGCACGCTGCCGCCCGGCGATTCGTCCCTCCTGCCACGCGCCATCTCGCGCGTCATCCAGCGTGCCACCGCGCTCGACCCGGAGCGACGCACCGCGAGCGTGCTGAAGCTGGCGGAGGAGCTCGAAGGAGTCCGGCTCGGGCGTGCCGACGCGGATGAGCTGCCACCCGAGGACGCTACCTGGGTGTTCGCCGTCGCCATCCTGCTGTCAGTGGCCACTGCGGTTGCCATATTGGCCGTGGTGGTGTCGTTCACCCCGAGAATCGTCCCGGAGTCGGAAGCCCTGCCCCTCGTCGCCTTCGGCGCAGAACGTCTCCCCGACGGGCGGCTGTTCACGCTCGCCCGCTTCGAGGTGTGGCCAATGCTCGGCGCGGCGATCGCGACCGCCGTTGCGCTCGCCGCGTACGGGCTCCTTCTCGGCCATTTCCGCCGCGCGGGGCTGGACGACCCGGAGCCCGAGCGGAAGCTTCACGGGACGCGCCGTGTGTTCTCGTTCGGGCTCCTCCTCCTCGCCCTCGGATTCGTGAGGGAAGGACTCGTCGCGGCAGGGGCCCCCCTCGTCGCGACCTACATGCCCGTGCTCGGAGGCGTGCTCGAGTTCGTCATGCTGCACCGCTTCTGGACCGCAGTGCTCGAAGCCCGTCGCAAGCGACGTGCGCTCGTACGAGAGCCGCTATTGTGGGCCGGCCTCGTCCTCGCGCTCTTGCCGCCCTCGTATCACTTCCTCCGTGAAGTCGTCGCTCTCCAGCGTTGACGGGAACGACACATCGCAGGCGAGTGGCTCTAACGCGTGACGCGGACCTTCGCGACGAGGAAGGGCAGGTTGAAGCTGTCCGCCGTGA
>CAYUAW010000414.1:4807-6580 GCA_964442485.1 uncultured Polyangiaceae bacterium | reverse complement strand
CCGTCACAGGTCGAGCTGCGCGCCGATCTCCACGACTTGCTGCGGCGGCAGGCCGAAGTGTCGATCGGCGCTCACGGAGTTGCGCTGAAGAAACGCGAAGATGGTCTCGGTGACCGTCCCCATTCGCCCGCCCGGTGCCGCCAGGATCGTCTCGCGGCCGATGTAGTACGTCGCTTGTTCCGGATCGAAGGCGAGCTGCCCGCTCCGGGCGCACGCCCCGAGCTCGGGGACGACCTGCGGGCGATCCATGTAGCCGAAGCGAAGGCGCACCTGGTCGATGTCGTTGCCGAGCCGCTCGACCGTCGTCCGTCGGTCCGCGTCGACGTAGGGGACCGACTCGAACGTCACACCGACGAGGATCACGTGCTCGTGAAGCACGCGGTTCTTCTCGACGTGCCTTTGCAGGACGGGGGGAATGTGAACGAGATCGGAGGTCATGAAGACGCCGGTGCCCGGAATGCGTGCGACCAGCGTCGAGCACAGCTCGGCGAGACCTGCCTGGAGGTCGGGCAGATCTTGCGTCAGGCGCGTGCGGAGGAGCCTTCTTCCCCGGCTCCAGATCAACATCAAGGTCGCGATGACGGCGGCGATCGCCACCGGGACGTAGCCGCCGTCGACGAACTTGAAGAGGTTGGTCACGAAGAAGGGGATGTCGAAGGCGAGGAACAGCACGAGCACCGGGATGGCTGCAAGGAGAGACCACTTCCAGGTGCTGCGGATCACGATGAAGTACACGACGCTCGTGATCCCCATGGTGCCGGTGACCGCGATCCCGTAGGCGGCCGCGAGGTTCGACGACCTTCGAAACGTCACCACCAGCACGACACACGCGACCATCAAGAGCCAGTTGACCTCGGGGACGTAGATCTGCCCCTCCGCTTCAGCCGCGGTGTGCACGACGGTCATGCGCGGCATGACGCCGAGCTGCATGGCTTGCCGGGTGAGCGAGTACGCTCCGGAGATCAACGCCTGCGACGCGATCACGGTGGCGACGGACGACAGAAGGACGAGCGAGAGTGTCGGCGCGGTCCCGCTGACCAGGGAGAAGAACGGATTTTCGACCGTCTCGGGGTGCGAGAGCACCAGCGCGCCTTGCCCGAAGTAGCAGAGGAGCAGCGCGGGCTTCACGACCGAGAGCCACGCCAGGCGGATGGGCTTCGGGCCGAAGTGCCCCATGTCGGCGTACAGCGCTTCTCCGCCCGTCACCGCGAGCACGACCGAGCCCAGGATGAGGAGCCCCCTCGGGCCGTGCGACGTCAGGTAGCCGAGCGCGTGACCGGGGAGGAGCGCCGCGAGCACGCTCGGCGCTTCCAGGATGTGCCAGGCTCCGAGCGCGCCGAGCGTCGCGAACCACAGCAGCATCACCGGCCCGAAGAGCCGTCCCATCGAGCCGGTTCCGCGCTTCTGGATCGCGAAGAGCCCGATGAGCACCGCACACGTGAGCGGCACGACCCAGCGCTCGAGCGCCGGTCGCGCGACCGCGAGCCCCTCGATCGCCGAAAGAACGCTGATGGCAGGAGTGATTGCGCCGTCCCCATAGAGGAGCGCGGCGCCGACGATGACGAGAACCGCGACGACCGTGATGCCCCCGGACTTCGTGCGATGGTGCGGGAGGAGGGCGAGAAGCGCGAGGATCCCGCCTTCACCCTGGTTGTTTGCGCGCAGGATGAACAGCAGGTACTTCACGGAGACGACGAGCGTCAGCGCCCAGAAGATCAAGGACAGGATCCCGAGGACGTCGGCGCGAGCCACTGCCCGGTGCGACTCCTCGGC
>CAYUAW010000414.1:3648-4707 GCA_964442485.1 uncultured Polyangiaceae bacterium | reverse complement strand
ACCGAGCGGCGCCGTGCGGCCGCCCCACAGCACGAAAGCCGACCCCGCCCACACGCCGACTCCCGAAAGATGCGCGCTGCCGGAGGGCCACGCCGCAACGCTGGTCCACGTGTTCGCGGTCGAGTCGTAGTATGCGCCGTCGAGCTCGGGGGTCTCTGTCGCGTCGTAGCCGCCGAGCATGAGCGTCGTCATGTCGGCAACCCGCGCGGTCCAGCCCGTCTCGCGGTTCACGACGTAGCGAGCCGTGGGCTCGCCGGTGGAGATGATGTTGCTCCAAGAATTCTTCGCGAGCGAGTACCGCTGTCCGTCTCGCTTCATGGTCGAAGAGGTTCCGCCCCACGCGACGAGGGACGCACCGTCCCAGGTGCCGAACGCGCCCATGCGCGCTTGCGGCCCCGTCGGGCGCTGGCTCCACAGGTTCGTGCCGACGTCGTAGGTGTCGGTGTGGCCCGTGAACGAAGTGCCGCCGGAGCGACCGCCGTAGACGAGAAGCGCGCTCCCCGTCCAGCCGACGGTGGGGTTCAGCGGCGCGACGGGCTCGTTCGTCACCGACGCGGCGGACCACGCGTCGCCGATCGGATCGTAGAGATAGGCGCCGCCGACCGGGAGGTGCGTCGCGGTGGTTCCGCCCCAGAAGAGCACGCGTGTGCCCGTCCACACACCGTACGGCGCGCGGCGCGCGGTCGGGGCGCCTGCCGTCGACATCGGCGACCACTTCTTCGCTGCGGCGTCGTAACGGGAGCCAGTGGCGTAGTCCGTCAAGCTCGCGCGATCGCCGCCGCCCCAGACGACGACCGTCGTGCCCGTCCAGACCGCCGTCGCGAGCACGCGCGCGGAGGGCGTTGCGGAGTCGGCGGGCACCGTCGTCCAGGAGTCCGCTTCCGCGTCGTAGAGCGCGCCCGTGGCGAGCTCGGTCGCGCGGGTGTCGGCACCGCCCCAGATGAAGACGCTCGTGCCGAGCGCGGTGTACGCGGCTTGCTCGCGCGCCACGAAGCTCGGGTCCGGCGCTGCGACGGGGGTCCAGTGTGCGGGGCAGCACGCGGCGAGCGCGCCGCACGG
>CAYUAW010000414.1:0-3548 GCA_964442485.1 uncultured Polyangiaceae bacterium | reverse complement strand
GGCACCGTCTTGAAATCGTCCGAGAGGAGCACCGGACAGCCGACGGCGCCGAACAGCGAGAGAGCGACCATGCCGAGCGCGCGCGTCGACTTCACGCGGGACATCTAGCAGGCCCCCCGAACGCCGGCTCGTCCGGGAGCCACGAAGAGACTTGCGCCCGCGGTGTGCTCGTCGCCGTGAGAAGACCCGACGATGAGGAGCGTCACCCCGGTGGCCACGCCGACCCCGCCGACCACGTAGCCCACGGTGGATGCGACGGAGAGGCCGCGAAACGCGTCGGCGTCGCGCGCGCCGGCGGAGCCCTCGACGCACTGGTTCTGCGGGCAGCCTCGCTCGGCGTCCGCGTGCTTGCTCGCCGCCATGAGCCCCGTGACGATCCCCGCGCCGAGCCCGGCGACGCCGACGCCGAGCGAGACGTACGCCCAGGGACGAAGGGGCGACGTGTGGCTACCGGGATGGACGGACGGAGCCGGAGCCGGGTTCGCGGATGCGGGGGCGGTCTTCGCGGGAGGGCGTTCTTCCGGGCCGAGCTCGATGCGTCGATGTTCCCCTTCTGCCAGAGTGAAGGACACCGTCCGCGGTGAACCCGCCGAGAGCGCGACGTCGAGGCGGTGAGGGCCCGGGTCGACGGGGAGGCCGCCCCCGACTAGCGACGCGCCCGCGACCACGCCGTCGAGCGTCAGCGTGGGGGCGTCGCCGTCATGTGAACCGACGACGACGACCGTCACCGTCGCGAGCCGCGGCTCGAGTTCTGCGAGCTCCTGGGACGCCTCGGCGGCCGCCTTGTGGAACTGCTCCGGCGCCCTCGGGTCGACGGGCGTCTGCACGGTCACGCGGTAGAGAGCCGCGGCCTCCGTCAGCCGGCCGAGCCGCACGAGCGCTCGCGCCTCGTAGAGGGAGATGGTCGGAGCGCCGACCAGCGCGTGCGCGCGGTGAAAGAGCTCGCGCGCCCGTGCATAGTCACCGTTTGCGAAGGCGGCACGACCTTCCACTGCGAGAGCGCGGGCGACGGTCGTCGAGCGCTCGTCGCCCTCTGCAGCCGCGCCGGACGCGGCGAGTACGAGCGCGAGGGAAGCTCCAGCGCCGAAGGCGCGGTGAGAGAGAAGCGAAGACCAGTGCATGTCGATCAGAACCCGAACTCGGCATCGGCGGCCGACCTGGAGGCGGCCTTCGCGCGCTTCGCCGGAGCCTTGCGCGGCGCGCCCGTCGTGGGAGCGGCGGTTTGCACCGGCGTGGCGACGTCAGGCGCTGCCGGCGTGCTCGGGCCGGGGTTCGCTCGGTCCGCGGCGGTTACGCCCGTGGCGCGCACGTCGCTCGGTGCCGGTACGACGGCGTTTGCCGCAGGGCCGGCAGCTCGCGACGCGCTGACTGTTGCGACCTCGGCGGCGTCCGGCGACCGGTGCAGCGTCCACCACGCCGCGGCGAGCATGCCGAGGACGACGAGGCCGCCGATGCCTGCCGCGCGCCGTACGGAACGACGACCGAGGCGCTCGCGGATGCGCGTGGAGCGAGCCGTGCCGCGCTGGGTGTCGAGGGTCTGCGTCGTCCGCGCTTCGTCGCTCGACGCCACGTCACCTTCCGTCGCCGTGCGGGGCACGAGGCGCATCCGGGCACTGGCGTCCTTCTTCGAGAGCCAGGCGTCGCGCAGCGAGCGGGACGAGACGTCGACGCTCGCTCCCTGCTCCGTCGCCCAGCGGGCGAGGGCCTCACCGAGCTCCTGCATCGACGCCCAGCGGTCGTCGGGATTCTTGCGGAGGCACTTCTTGACGATGGCCCAGAGCGCGTCGTTGCCGGCGGCAAACTCCGTTATCGCGCGCGGCTTGTCGCGGGCGACGCTTCGCAGGACGGCGTTGCACGTCTTGCCGTCGAAGGGGAGCTCGCCCGTCACGAGCTCGTAGAGCACGACGCCCATCGACCAGACGTCGACACGGTGGTCGACGCTGTCGAGGCCCTCGGCCTGCTCGGGGGAGAGATACGCGGGGCTCCCGAGCAGCATGCCGACCTGGGTGAGGCGCTTGTCTTCGGCGGAGTCGAGCTTCGCGATGCCGAAGTCGAGGATCTTCGGCTCGATCCGCCCGAGTGCGTCGCGCGCGACGAAGAGGTTCTCCGGCTTCAGATCGCGATGGATGATGCCGTGCTTGTGCGCGACCACGAGCGCGTCGACGACGGGCAGGAGCAAGCTGACCGCCTCGACGGCGCTGAGCCTCCCGCCCTGCTTCAGCAGGCGGAAGAGATCCTCGCCGTGCAGGAGCTCCATCGCCATGAAGGGCTGACCGGTCTCGGTCCTCCCGAAATCGAACACGCGAACGATCGCGTTGTGACCGAGCAGCGCAGCGGCGCGCGCCTCTCGCGCCATTCGCTCGACGGCGATCGCGTCTGCGGACGCATCGTGCAGGAGCTTGAGCGCGACCTCGACTCCGAGCGCCTGCGAGCGCGCGACCCACACAACTCCCATGCCGCCCCTGCCCAGCCGGCGGACCAGCTCGTAGCGCCCCGCGATGATCTCCCCTGGATGATAGCGCTCGCCGGTGACGGAGGCAGCAGCAGACTCGGACCCTTGTTGGCTCATCGATGAAGGAACTTCGAACGCGCGCACATTTGCGCCAACATTGACTTTAACAGTGGCGCCCCCTCTCGCCACCGCGTCCGCGAATTCTCCGTCATTCACACCGATACCGACACGCACCGACAAAGCGGACGACGTCGGCAGCCTGCGGTGGAGTGCGTCGCGGTGGTCGATTCAGAAGCGGAGCAACGCCTTCGTCAGCGCAAGCAGTGCATACGCCGCGAGCACCCCGCTCGACGCGATTCGAAGGAATCGCAGATGCCCGGGCCCGAGCTTTCGAGAGCCGAAGCGGACGCCGCTCGACAGGAGCAACCACCACGCCGCGGAGCCGATGAGGACGCCGCTCGCGAAGACGGCCGCGTGCATGGATTGCGCGAGCCCCTGCGTCGCGGCGATCGCGGCGAACGAGAGGATCGTCGCGGGGTTCGCGAGCGTGAGGAGCAGCGTCTCGCCGAAGGCGCGCGCAAGACCGAGCGGCGTCGCGGCGGTCGTCACCAGCGCGGGCGCGCCCTGCCGGAACGTCCGCACCGCGAGCCACGCGAGGGCCGCGCCCCCGACGAGCTCGAGGAGCCACGCCGCCGAGAGCAACCGGAGGACGAACGTCGTGGCGAGTGCGCCGAGGAGGGCGTACGTCGCGTCGGCGACGGCAGCGCCGAGCCCCGTCGACAGCCCGACGAGCGCGCCGCCGAAGCTCCGTTGAATGACGAGCACTCCGATGGGACCCACTGGTGCCGCGACGGCGAAGCCGATGATGATGCCCTTCTTGATACTTTCCAGGTCCATGTGCGTTCTCTTCTGTTCGCCGGAAGGGAGCAGGGAGCGCAGACGGACCCACGCTGCCGGCTCCGAAGCCGGCAGGTGCGTCGATTGATTCTGGTGTCTGACCGAACGCGACTAGCCGGACGCTCCGGAGGAGCCCCGAGTGTTCGCGTTGCGATTCGAGACGGTCAGCACGATTGGAACGTTAGCAGATATTCATCGA
>CAYUAW010000413.1:4253-6591 GCA_964442485.1 uncultured Polyangiaceae bacterium | reverse complement strand
GCGCATCTCGAAAGCCGCGCCACGTCTGCCGGCATCTGGGTGCTGCTCGCCTCCGTCGCTCTGGTCGTGGTTTCCATGTTGCTCGGGATGGGCGCGGCGATGGATTCGCGGCGCCTGCTCTGGGCGTTCGACTATGACGAAAACTTCGTGGTGGGCATGGTGCTCCGCAGCCTCAATCGCGGCGACCTGAAGCCGCTGTCGGACCTCAACCCGCGCAACTATTTCTTCGACTACGGCATGGTGTATCAGGGCATCGCCTACCACGTCGTCCGCTTCTACGAGCGGCTCGGGTACGCGCGCACCGTCTACCTCGTCGCTTACGTACTGCGGTTCGTGTCGTTGCTTTCGTGGTGCGTGGTCGGCGCGGTGCTGTATCGAGTGTCACGGCGGCTGGGCATCGCGAATCTGCCGGCACTCACCACCACCATCGTGGCAGTCGGCGGCACCTCCTTCGCGGCCGCCGGCGCCATCGTGCACCCGGACGTGCTGCAGGCCGCACTCATCGCGCTTTCACTCGCATGCCTGCTCGGCAATTACTCGCTGCTGCGCGTCCTCGCCTCGTCGGCGCTGGCCGGGCTCGCCTTCGGCGTGAAGTACGGCGGCGTCTTCGTCTTGCCCGCGCTCGCCGCCTTCATCCTGATGGGCGAGCTCACCCGGCGTGGAAGTGCGGCCGTTCGAGCGGCGCGGCTCGCCGCCACATCGGTCGCCGCGCTCGTCACTTTCGTCGGGGTCTGGCTTTGGTCGAACCCGTTCGTCTTCCGCCGCCCCGCTATCTTCCGGGACGCGCTGAAGTGGCGCGAGCACCACGTCGAGTACGGACACCTCAGCCGCGAAACGGGTGGGGTGAAGCAGTGGCTCACCTTCCTCGCCAGCGACTTTACGTGGCTCGGCGTCGTGGTCATCGCACTCGGGATTGGGGCGGCGTTCGGCTACGTCATTGCGAAGCTCGTTGCTCGTGGCTCTTCGCGCCACCCTGCGCGCGCGGTGTTCGAGAGCCCGCGCAGGCGCTTCCTCGTCGTGCTCTGCGTCTTCTGCGTCACGACGACGTACTTCCTCTTCACGCGCGTTCACATGCAGCGCTTCCGCTACGCCTTCATCGGCTTGCCGGAGTGGATCGTCCTCGGGGGCTTCGGGCTCCATCGCGTGGAGCGGTGGCTGCGCCCGCGCAGCGTGCGCGTCGCGGCGCAGCTCGGCTTCGCCGTGCTCGCTGTCGCGCTCTCGGCGCGAAGCGTCGTCGACCTCCGGGGCGGGCCGAACCGGTACGTCGACGGACGCCTCACTCTCGGCGAGTGGCTCGACGAGCACTACGCGAGCGGGACCGTGATGGAGGCGGATCTGAAGACGTACATTCCGCCGCGCTTCAAGGTCATCGCGAACGAGATCCTGTCGAGCGCGGACGTCCGCATGCGCCCCGACGTGATCGTGCTGTCGCGCCAGGGAACCGGGCGCTACTGCTGGAAGCGGGACGGGACCGACTTCGCCCAGGGAGACTTCGAGTGCTCCGATCTGGACCACGCCGGCAAGATGCGAAAGATGTACGATTGGCTCGCGCACCACGGCGACTACACCGTCGCGCGCGAAGACGGCGGGACCGTCGTGCTCGAGCGGAAGCCCGAGTGACGGGAGCGCGAGCAGGAACAGCCTGGCGGCGTGCCCGATCCGGCTGTACTATCTCGTAGTACATGCCGACCGGACGCCACCATCGACGACATCGCACCCAGCGTGACGTGAAAGATCGCCTGATCCAGACCCGCGTGCCCGAACGCCTCGAGAACGTGCTGAAGGAGGAGGCGCAGAAGCAGCGGCTGACCGTCTCGCACCTCATCCGGAACATGCTGGAGGACACGCTGAAGCTGGTGGACACGGTGGTCGCAGGCGCGGGCGATATCGTCGGGGATTCGGTGGATCTGGCGGAAAACGTCGTGCGGGACGCGGGGAAGCTCGCCTCGACGGCGCGCCACGCGGTGCGCTCGCGCCGGGAGAATGCCGGCTCTTCGCCACCGTCGGCCGATGCTTCCGTCGACTCGATCTCCCCGGCGGACGCGCCGTTGCAAGCGTCCCCTTTGCGAGAAGCGTCGAAAGGCGCGGCTCCCGGCGACCGCGACGGAACGCTCCCCGATCCGGCAGCCCGCGCCGCGCGGCTCGCAGCGCTCGACCATGTGCTCGCCTGGAATCAGGTCGTCGTGAATCGTCCCGCTCGCTGTAGCGGCTGCGATCGCGAGCTCCCACGCGGAAGCGCGGCGCACCTCGGCGTGTCCCAGGATCCGACAAAGCCGCCCTCGTGGCTCTGCGTGGACTGCCTCCGGAGCCTCTGAGGGCCGGCCGCCTGGAGCGCGGG
>CAYUAW010000413.1:0-4153 GCA_964442485.1 uncultured Polyangiaceae bacterium | reverse complement strand
CCGTCGTGTGACAGGGAGCACGTCCCGCGGATGGGGCAGCGAGCTCCGCGCGTGGGTGAGCGTACTCGACGGCCTGCTCACGGCGGTGGAAGAGACGGCGTGGTCCGCACGCGACCTCGCCGACAGCGCACGAGAGGCGTGGACGCGCGGCGAGGACGAGCTCGCGGGCGCGCGCGACGACGCCGCTGGGCTCTCCGAGCAGGTCTCGCGGTTGACTCAGACGGGCTGGATGCTGGCGCGCATGGCGGCCGGCTACCGCCTGCACGGGCTCCGGGCAGCTTTCGTCTCCGAGCGGCGCGCCGACCAGATGCTCTGCGAGCTCCACGCGACGAGCGCGCGCCGCTTCTACGAGGTCAGCGCCGCCCACGGTGGGGCGTTCATGAAGGTCGGACAGCTCCTCTCAGCGCGCGCCGACCTCCTTCCTGCGGTGTGGATCTCGGAGCTCTCGCAGCTGCAGGACGCGGCGCCCGCGCTCGGGATGAGCGCCGTTCGCGGGGTGGTGGAGGGCGATTTCGGCAAGCCGCTCGAGGAGCTCTTCGCTTCGTTCGACGAGACGCCGATCGGCGCGGCGAGCATCGGCCAGGTACATCGCGCGGTGCTGCACGACGGGACAGCGGTCGCGGTCAAGGTGCAGCGCCCGGGCATCGCCGGACGAGTGCGCATGGATCTCCAGCTGCTGGAGGCCTTCGTCGCGAGCCTGCGCGCGTCGCTGCCCGACGCGGACTACGACACCATCCTGGGGGAGGTGCGCAGCAAGGTGCTCGCCGAGGTGGACTACGCGGCGGAAGCGCGCACGACCGCGACGCTCTCGGAGTTCTTCGCGAGCCACGCGAGCATCATGGTGCCGCGCCCGGCCTTCGAGCTCTGCTCCGCGCGGGTGCTCACGACGGCCTTCGTCCCGGGGACGAAGCTCACGACGGTGCTGGACGAGCTCGACGCGCGCGCCAGAGGAGGCGATCGAGACGCACATCGCGAGCTCTCCACCGTGCTCGGCAACCTGCTCGAGGCGTACCTCCGGCAAGTGCTCCACGCCGGCGTCTTCCAGGCCGATCCCCATCCCGGCAATCTGCTCGTCACGCCGGACGGCAAGGTCGTCGTGCTCGACATGGGCTGCGCACAGGAGCTTCCGCCCGAGACGCGGGCTCGCTACCTCGGGCTCCTGCGCTCGTTCATGCTCGGTGACGACGAGGGGATGACGCGCCTCTTCGACGAGCTCGGCTTCAGGACGCGCAGCGGTCGCACCGACACTCTGCGTGCCTTCGCCGACGCGCTGCTCACGGAGATCCGGCAAGCGGCTTTGTCGGGGAAGGTCGCGTGGCCCACGCGCGACGAAATGGCCGCCCGCGCCGGCGCGCTCCTCGGCGCCTGCGAGGACGACCCCGTCGTCACCCTGCCCGGCGAGTTCGTCATGATGGCGCGCGTCTTCGGCACGCTGGGTGGGCTCTTCTCCCGGTACCGCCCGGACATCGAGTTCACGCGCCACGTGCTCCCCGTCCTCGGTGGAGCGCTCTTCTGAGACCGCGAATGGAAAGGAACGATACCATGGCATCTCAATTCAAGACGACCGATCCGACGACCCCGCGCCTCACGCCGGAAGAGCTCGCTGCGCGCATCGACCAGGCCGGCGGACAGCTCGCCCGGCGCATCGACGATGCGAGCGCTCAGGTTGCGACGCGCATCGATGTCATCGCCGACGAGCTGGGCGACGCGCGCGTTCGCTTCGGGCGAAGCTTTCGACGACTGGGCGACGCAGTCGCCGATCTCGGAAATGGAACCCGGCGGCCCGCGGGAAGGATCGGACGCGTCCTCGAGGACGTCGCGATGGACGCCCGGCGGAGTTTCCGCCGCATCACCAGCCCGCGCGCCACGCCGCGCTGGATGTTCTGGAAGTGAGACGCGCCCGACAGGTCTGACGTCGGTCGCCGCGACGTCAGTTCGGCGGCTGCCAGCCGCCGAGCACGACGGTCGGGTCGCGCATCATGCCCGCCTGGGAATCGGAGATCTGGCTTCCCCCGACGCGGCCCCCGACGTTCAAGGCGTTCCCGGATGCGTCCGTGCTCTTGTACTCCCAGAAGCGGAGAGCGGACGAAGCGACGCCGCCCGTGATCGTCCAGCCGGCAGCGGCGACGTTGCTCATCTGGCAATTGACGTACGCGACGTGGCTGCCCGGGTAGGCGCTCACGTCGATCCGCGCGAGCATGTTGTTGGTGGCCGCGGCGTCTGCCGTGAGCTTCGAATCGACGAAGACGTACCCGTATGCGCCCGGAGCGTTGCGCGACTGGACGATCACGCCGGTGCGGCCCACCGTATGGATCTCGCAGGCGTCGAAGTACACGACGCCCGTGCCCCAGATGTAGTCCACGTTACCCGCGATGTAGCAGTTCTTCGCGTACACGCGGCCGCTCCAGAGGAGCGTATCCTGAAGGCTCAGGATGTCCGCGTCCCTGACCACGCACTTGTCGCATCCCTGGAGACGGAGTGCTTCTGCCTGCGTGCCGCCCTGCGGAGTCAGGTTCTGGATGGTCAGGTTCTCCACGACGAGCCCGTTCGTGCTGTCGAACCCGACGAGCGAACGAGTGGCGGTGCTCGGGTTCAGGTTGTTGTTGTTGGTCCCCGAGATCACCGTCTGCTTCCTGTCGACGCCGTGCAGGGTGACGTTGCTCTTTCCGCGCATGTGCACGATCTCGTGATACGTGCCCGGAGCAACCGTGATTGTGGAGGCCGTCGTGTTGCCGGCGGGCAGCGCGTCCGTAGCGCCCTGCACGGAGCAGAACTGCCCGGAGCCGTCGAGCGCGACCTTCAACATGGACGGATCCGCGGGGGCAGCGGGTGCGGTGCTGAAGCGCCAGCCGGTCGGGCCGGTGATGGCGAGGGTGCCTCCGCCCGGAGGGTGCACGGCTCCGGAGTCCACTGTGACGTAGTAGCTCTGGCCGTAGTTCAGCGCCTTCGTCTTCAGGTAGATCACCGCGTCGTTGCCGTCGACGAAGGCAGGACGCGGCATGGTGAACGCGGTACCGCCGATCGTGTCGGTGACGTTCGTTGCGGCCATGTCGACGCTCGCGACGACGCTTCCGCTCTGCGAGAAGACCTGCACCTTCCCCGACGTGCCGAGAGTGGGGGGCCCCGGGAAGCGGATGCGAAGCGGGGGGTCCGGACAGACGCCCGTGCCTTGCGGCGGCGGAAAGAGGTACGCGACACCCGGGGGCAAGCCGACCTGGGGAGCGCCGCCGGTGCCCGACCCACCGCTCGCGCCGCTTCCACCCGACGACGGCGCGCCGCCGCTTCCCGGCGTTCCGCCCACGGCCATGCCGACGCCACCGGCGCCTCCCACGGTCACTCCGCCGAACGACGGCACGCCGCCGGTTCCGGAGCCGCTGCTCGCTCCACCCGCGCCGAACGATGGAGTCGCGCCGGCACCGACGACACCGCCGCTGCCCGGAGCGGGCATGACCGCGACGCCGCCGCTTGCGGACGTGCCGCCACCAGTGCCTGCGGTGACGCCGCCCATGCCGCCGCCCCCCGTGGCGCCGGTGCCATCTCCATTCGTTGCGTCGCCGCTACACGCCGGCGAGAGAACGAGCAGGCCGATTCCACTCCATGCGCGGAGATTCGTTTTCATTGGTAGCCGTGAGTGCCGGCAGCAAATGCGCCAGGCAGGTTCGTCGAGCCGTCCACGTTCGACAAATGCTCGGGCACGCCGTTTCGATCACAAGAATGGAAGCGACGGAACGTCTCGGCGAGATGTTTTGCTGTCACCGCCCATTTGCCTCCGCACTGCAGGAAGCTCGTACCGTCCGTTACGTCGCTTGCTCGCACATCACGACGATGCGGCTCGTCGATCTTTGACCCGCATCGCGCGTGGGTCGAAACTACGCCCTGTGCTAGCGAACGAAGATCGAGCGTTCACGATGGCGAGCAAGGCTAGCGCTCCGACGATTGCGAACACGCGCTCACGTGAGCTTCGCCCCTCGTCGCACATGTTCGCACTCGGCGTCGTTCTCCTCTCGCTCCGCGTCCTTTGCAGTTGCTCGAGCGCGCACGACGACACTGGCGGGCCCGGCGGGGCGCAGCCCGGAAGCGGCGGAGGTGCCGTGACACAGAGCGCCTCCGGGGGCTCGACGAGCATGGGTACGGGCTCTTCCGCGGCAGGGGG
>CAYUAW010000412.1:4272-6595 GCA_964442485.1 uncultured Polyangiaceae bacterium | reverse complement strand
TCATTTTTTTCATGCAAGGGCTACCTGTCGAACGACCCTTCGCCCGTTCGGCCGGGCTAACCCCCGGCCCGATGGTCACGGCGTCCCCGGTGTGTCCCGTTCCCACGAGTAACCGAGGATGCACTTGGCGACGAACGCGTTGCTCGCAGCGGTCAGGCCTTCGCCGACGCCCGCGTTGATCTCGACGTGAGGCAAGTTCAGCACGTCCACCGCTTCGTAGAGGTACTGGAGCTCTTCGTGCCAGGGTGACGGCGCGGACACCCGGCCGAACGACGAATAATATTCGACGCCGAGCGCGACGACCTTCAGAAGCTTCACCTTTGCCATGGCAGCGGGCTCGAACTCGGGCGTCGGGTCGGACGTCAGAGGCACACCCACTATCGGATTGATCGCGAAGAGCCAGAGCTCGTTCTCCCACGCCGCGATGGGTCGGATCTCGGCCCCCCATCGACTGGCCTCGTAACGCTCCGGGATCACCGACAGCTCCAGATTGACCCCGAGGCGCACGTTCTCCCGCCATCCTTCCGGCGTGACGAACTTCGCTCGCAGCTTGGTGCCGGCGTAGTCGAACGTCCCGTCCGCCCGAAATGCCGTCTGCAGGTAGCCGCCGAGCTCGAGGAACGGCGTTACGCCGAGTGACGGCTCCAGTGTGAGGTGCGTCTGATGGTGCAACGGGAGCTCCGGCGGCTCGGACGTCTTCGTGCCGTCGAAGACCCGGTTGACGTGAAGCTCGAGGCCGGGAACGCCGGGGCGATTCGCCGTCCCGTCGTAGACCTGGATCTCGAAGGCGTCGACCGCGAGGACGTCGCGCGCGCAGAGCACGTACGCAGCGAGCGCAGGAAAGGAGCGGACGAAGCTCATCGGCGCGTGGCCAGCATAGTCCTCAATTCGCGCGCGCAGCGATGGAGTCGCCGGAGCGAGGCGCCGGGGCTCAGAACGTCCCGGCCGCACCCAGCATCGCGCCGCCGGCCGCGGCGATGACCGTCGGTGCTGCGTGCACCGCGAGCGCGCTCTCCGGCGACGTCTCTCCCGCTCGCCTCTCCAGGCCCCGATCCGGCGCCATGCCGCGGGTGAAATACGTGGCAGCGGCGACGCCTGCGGCGACGCCGAGGCCCGTCGTCGCGAAGAGTCCACGCACCGTTCCGTCGTCGTTGTTGCCTCGAAAGCCGTTGGACGCCGACGCGTAGATGCCGCCGGCCACGAGCCCGCCCGCGAGCGCTCCCAGATCGATGAAGCGGACGCGCGCTACCGACGGCGACATCGGCCCGGCGAGGAGCCCGCCCGCCACGGCGCCCGCGTTGATGCCGATCCCCGCGGCCAGGAGCCCGTGATCGTCTCTCTGGCCGTGGTCGTCGCCGCTGAGGCTCGCGGACAGGAGGCCAGTGACGACCGCGCTCCAGAGCCCCGCGGAGCCGACCAGCGAGGTTCGCCCCGGAGTGGTCCCCGCCACGGCGCCTATGGTGCCGCCGGCTATGCCGCCCGCCGTCGTCACGCCCCACACGACGAGCGCGGCGTCGCCTGCCTTCCATTCGTTACCCGAGTCCACGTGCGACTGGTTCCAGAGGGTCCACGCCGACCCTTCGGCGAGCCCGAGCTCGAGGCCCGTCGTGATCGCTTGCGGCACACCGTAAGGAAGTCCGTCGCCGGCGTCGGCGAGAACGACGCCTCCCACGGCGACCCCCGCGAGCCCCAGCGCCGGAAGGATCACCGCGGCCGTGGACTCTGGCCTCGTCTCCGCCGCGATGAAGCCCCCCGTGCCGACGCCGTAGAGGACCGCGGCGGTGTAGAGCCAGGCAAGCTCGTCGGTCGTACGTCTCGTCCTGACCACCTGAGAGGACGGATTCATGGGCGCGAGCGCCGCAAAGCGTGCTCCTCGCTGGCGGAAGACCCTGCAAAGCGAGGCGAGCTCGCTCGCCAGCGTTCGATCCTGCTCGCGGGTGGCGGTGGCTGTCAGCCCCGCGAATTCGCGTTCCGCGCCCTCGAAATCCCCCTGGTAAAGGAGACGTCGAGCTACGTCGTAGCGAACGACCCAGAGGGGGTCGGCAGCGGACGGCGATGCGGGAGGTGCCATCGGCGCAAGTATCGTGTTCGTCGGAGCAGGAGCGACGTCGTCGGCGAATGCACGGGTGGGGGCGGATGCGCCCCCTTCGCTCGTGCCCGCGCCGGCAGCGAGTGCGTCCGGGGACGCGGCAACTTGCACCCCCGCGACGCACGAGAACGCGATGAGGGCGGAAAGGAAGCGGTGGAGCGCGACGTCGGCGGGGGTGTGCCTTGAGCCATGCCTCTTCATGCCGCGGTCGCTCGCAGCAACATACGTGCCGGA
>CAYUAW010000412.1:0-4172 GCA_964442485.1 uncultured Polyangiaceae bacterium | reverse complement strand
AGGGAGCACGGCCCACGACGGTGCCGGAGAAGGAGCCATTTCACCGATGAGGAAGCCCTATCTTCCGCGTGAGTTCCGGGAAGCCCCTGCGCTCGACACGATGACGCCACCCGGCGCAGTCGTCCCGAGGAGCGCACTGCTCGTCAACCCGTTCTACCCGAAGGATCCGCACGCTAGCTTCGGCAAGCACGTCCTCACTCCGAGCCTGGCGCTCACGAGCATCGCGGCGTCCACGCCGCCCGGATGGTCGGTGCGCTACTGGGACGAGAACCTGTTGCAGGGGCCACCCCCCCTGCGACCGATGCCCGAAGTGGTGGGAATCACGGTGCACCTGACGTTCGCGGAGCGGGCGTATGCGCTTTCCCGCTACTACCGCGAGCGCGGGGCGAAGGTGATCCTCGGCGGGCTCCACGTCCTTTCGTGTCCCGAGGAAGCCGCACCCCATGCCGACGCGCTCGCGCTCGGCGAAGGCGTCGAAATCTGGCCGGAGATCCTCCACGATATCGCGCGGAGTACGCTCAAGTCCGCATACCGTGGCGACTACCGGCGTTCCTACGGAGCGCTGCCTTCGCCGCGGCGCGACATCCTGCCGCGCGACGCCTTTCTCACGACGTCGAGCGTCATCGCCACGCGCGGCTGTCACAACCGCTGCGGGTTCTGCTACCTGTCCACCGAGGGTCTCGCGATGCCATACCGCGTGCGCGCCGCGGAAGAGGTCGCGAGAGAGATCGCGGAGAACGGCGAGCCCTACGCCGTCTTCATCGACAACAACCTGGGCTCACGCCCGGACTACCTGCGCTCGCTGTGCCGGGCGCTCCGCCCACTCGAGAAGATATGGAGTGCGGCCGTCACCATCGACGTCACCGACGATCCCACGCTGGTGCGCGAGATGGCGCTCGCGGGCTGCACGGGGGTGTTCATCGGGTTCGAATCACTCTCCGACCGGAATATGCAGGACGCCCACAAGAAGACGCCGCGCGTCGAGGACTACGCCCGTCGCGTTCGCATCTTCCACGATAACGGCATCCAGGTGAACGGCAGCTTCGTACTCGGGTTCGATCACGACCACGCGGGAACGTTCGACGAGACCATCCGGTGGATCGAGGACAATCGCCTCGAATGTTCGACCTTCCACATCCTGACACCGTACCCCGGCACGCCCCTCTTCCGGCAGATGGAGAGCGAAGGGCGTCTGCTGCACCGCGACTATCGCCTCTATGACACGGCGCACGTCGTCTTTCGACCGAAGCACCTGTCCGTCGAGCAGCTCGCCGAGGGCTACGCGCGCTGCTACGACGAGCTCTTCTCGCATCGCTCCATCTGGCGACGCAGGCCGCTGGATCCGAGGGCCGTGCCGGCGTACCTGGGGATGAGCTACCTGTACAAGAGGTCGAACCGTCTCTGGCATCTCGTCATCCGTCACCGCAAGACGCACGCGCTCTGGTCGCCGCTGGTCGAGCTCACTCGGCGGCGTCACCTCGCCTTCCGACGAGACCTCGAGCGACGCTCGGAACCGGTCCGCGAGCTCCCCGATCGTGGCAGGCGCTCATTACCCATCGTCGCGCCCCAGGTGACGACCGCCTTCCCGCCCGGCGTGTGATTCGAACGGAGCTAGCGCGGAGGCACGGCTCCTATCGCGCGAGGAGCGGCCATCTCTTCTTGTCCTCCGCACTGCACGGGAGCGGATCGGTCCGGTCCTCCTGCACGCACTCGAGCTGCCAGGCGTCGCGCGGCGGCT
The DNA here is from genome assembly GCA_964442485.1 of uncultured Polyangiaceae bacterium. Taxonomy (GTDB): domain Bacteria; phylum Myxococcota_A; class Polyangia; order Polyangiales; family Polyangiaceae; genus DASZVB01. Next base: position 2,434 of record CAYUAW010000412.1, on the reverse strand, counting down.
CTCCGAGCTTCTCGGCCTTCGCGCGAAGCTCCCTTATCTCTCGCTCGACAGTGAAGGTCGAGAGCCGCGACCACCCGTCGACCATCACGAGACCGAGCGCCATGGTGACCAGGAAGGGGAACGTGTAGCGGTAGAGCGCGCTGGTGGAACGGGCGAAGCGGTAGCTGGCAACGAAGACGTTCTGACCGAACGGCGGCGTGAGGTTGCACACCTCCATGTTGAGCAGGAACATCACGCACATGTGAAAGGGCTGGATGCCGAAGCGTGCCGCGAACGGTGTCACCAGAGGAACGCTCACGATGATCATGCTGATGCCGTCCATGATCATCACGTAGAGAAACAGGTTGAGCGCGAGCAAGAACTGCCAGCGTTGCGTGATGCCGGCCGCGCTCATCAGGGCGTAGGCCTTGTCGGGGATCTGCTCGCTGATCATGTAATTCGTGAGCGACATTGCGAACGCCATGATGAGGAGAAGGCCGCCGGCGAGACCGGTCGCTGTGCGAACGATGCGCGGCAAGTCCGACGGCCGGATCTCGCGATGCACCCAGACCTCCACGACGACCACGTACACGGCCGACAGCGCCGCGGCCTCGTCGATCTGCGTGAGTCCCGTCACGAGCCCGCCGAGGACCAGCACTGGCACGCCCAGCTCCCACTTCAGCTCCCAGATCGCGGCGCGCGCCTCGGCGACGGCAAAGGGGTGCGTCGGGATTCGGTGGCGTACCGCCACGTAGGCCGAATAGAGCGACAGCAGGACGATCACCAGGAGCCCCGGGGCGATCGCCGCCTTGAAGGCCTTGTTGAAGTCGATGCCTGCGAACAGCGAGTAGATGAGGATCGGCAAGGACGGCGGCAGCAAGAGACCAACGGAGCCGCTCGTCGTCACGACGCCGAGGGCGAAGCGCTCCGGGTAGCCGCTCTTCACCAGCGTCGGGTAGAGGAGCGCGCCGATCGCCACGATGGTGATGGCGCTGCCGCCCGTGAACGAGGTAAAGAACGCGCTCGCCACGATGCACACGATGGCGAGGCCGCCCGGGAGCCAGCCGAGCATCGCGTGCGCCGCCCGCACGATGCGCTGTGGCGTCCGGGACTCGGCGAGCACGTATCCGACGAAGGTGAAGAGCGGCACCGTCACCATCACCGGGTTTCCGGCGAAGCGCTCGTCGAGTACGTCGGGAGCGAGGAAGCGCAGGTGACGCATCGCGGAGCTCGCGTGCGTCAGCCACGCAAGCTCGGTGATGCCGCCCATGATGGTGAAGATCGGCGCCCCGACGATCACCAGGAGCACGATGGCGAGAGCAATCATGGTGCCTTCAGACTCCGAAGGGAGCCCCATCCTTCTGCAGCGCGAGCTCGTCGTCCTCGTCCGGTTCGGTGCCGACGTGGTGCGTGGCGACGAGCAGCGCGCGCAGCAAGAACCGAAGCCCGATGACGAGCAGCCCCACCGGGTAGACGAGGTTCGCGGCGTTGATGAGCTCACCGCGCGGCTCGCCGCGCCCCGGAATGGCGACGACGGGCGCGCGCGTCTCGTCCGGCGGCACGCGCAGCGCTTCCGTCGCTTCGCGCCCGTAGCGCTCGACCAAGCCGCTCTTCAGGAGGAATGCGTTCCACTCGTCGCCGTGGAGCCACTCGGCGTATGGCTCTCCCCTGAAGATCACGTGGGGCACGGTCTTCACGTCGAGCAGGAGCTGGGTGCGCGCAATGAAGGCGTCTTCGCCGAGCTCCCGCAGGACCTGCCGCGCCTTCACCGGGAACGAAGCGTCTGCGTCGGCGCCGAAGTCCTGGATGGCGATGTGATCGAAGAACCCCCACGCCGCAGGGAGCGCAACGGCGGCGGAGGCGACAAAGCCGAGCACGACGAACACCCTGCGCAAGCGGCCCGTGGTGAGCCTTGCGACCACGTCGACGACGACGTGCTTGCCGCGCGCCGTCGCTAGCGATCCTCCGACGAGGGCGAGCAGCAGCGTGAAGCGTGTGCCCGTTCCCCGGAGGCCGCCTAGCAGGGTGAGACAGCTCGCCTGCTGGAAGAAGTTCAGGACGTTGCCGAAGTAGGCGACGCCGAGCCCTCCGCAAGCGCGGCCCGCGAGAAAACCGACGGAGGAGGAAGCGAGCACAATGCGCTGTCTCGTGAGCGGGGGCGCATGTCGCAACGCAACATGCGCCGAGAGACCGAACGCGACCGCACCGGCGATCGCACGGAAGAGCACGCCTCCCCCGCTCTCGCTGTCCGCAGGTGTCGCGAGCCCCTTCAGAAGCACCCAGACCGTCATCGATACCGACTCGGCGGCGATGGCCAGGACGGCAACCGCCGTCTCGAAGGAGGTCACGGCGCTGTCGAGGCGGAGGAGAGGCGTCGCCCACCGCGCCCACCGAGGTTCGGCGAGCGCGCTTTCTTGCACGGACATCGGTCGGTACTCCCTTGCCCGGGCGACGA
>CAYUAW010000411.1:0-6596 GCA_964442485.1 uncultured Polyangiaceae bacterium | reverse complement strand
ATCGGCGCATTCCAGACCACGACGCCGTCGATGGCCTTCAGCGTCTGCACCAGCATGGCGAGGCCGAGCTCGCCGCGTCCCGGTCCGGCGGCGGCGCAGGTCGCGGCGACGGGCTTGCCGTTCAGGTTGCCGGTTCCCACGATCCAGTCGAGCGCATTCTTGACGCTGCCGGGCATGCCGTGGCCGTACTCCGGGCTCGCGAACACGATGGCGTCTGCCTGGTCGAGCTCCTCGCGAAAGCGTGTCACCGCTCCGGGAGGTGAATCACCGTCGATGTCGGCGTTGTAGAGCGGCAGCTCACCGAGGAGCTCCGTGCGCGTCCAGGTCGTCCCGTGCGGCGCGAGCCGCGACGCGAGCGCGACGAGGCTCTTGTTGCTCGACCGGGCCTGCAGGCTGCCGACCACTGCAAGGATCTTCATGATTTGCTCCCGCGCGAAGTGGGACATGGGCTCCAGCGACGCATTGGGCAAGCCCCGGACCACGCCAGGCGAGCCGGCAGGCGGAAACGCCGTATGCCTGGTAACCTCGGGCCTCCCCGGCGTACGGGGCACGATGAAATGAACTCTCGGGACGAGATGACGGAAGAGCGCGTCCGGCTCGCGGAAGACGACCGGCGCGACAAGAACTGGAAGCGCTGGGGTCCCTACCTCTCGGAGCGCCAGTGGGGCACCGTCCGGGAGGACTACTCGGAGGACGGCGGCTCGTGGGAGTACTTCTCGCACGACCAGGCCCGGAGCCGGGCCTATCGCTGGGGTGAAGACGGGTTACTCGGCCTCTGTGATCGCCAGGCGCGCCTCTGCTTCGCGGTCGCGCTGTGGAACGAGAAGGATCCCATCCTGAAGGAGCGCATGTTCGGGCTCACCGGGCCCGAGGGTAATCACGGCGAGGACGTGAAGGAGCTCTACTACTACCTCGATGCGACGCCGACGGCCTCGTACCTGAAGGGGCTCTACAAGTATCCGCAGGCCCCTTACCCCTACGCGGAGATCGTCGCGGAGAATCGACGCAGGGGGCGCGATCGGACGGAGTACGAGCTCAGCGACACCGGCGTCTTCGACGATGACCGCTACTTCGACGTGCTCGTCGAGTACGCGAAGGCGTCCCCGGACGACGTGCTCATCCTGATCACCGTCGCGAACCGCGGCGCGGACGCCGCGCCCGTTCACGTGCTGCCGACGCTGTGGTTTCGCAACACGTGGGCGTGGGGACGGGAAGGGGAGGGCCACACCGAGTGTCCCAAGATGGAGCGGACCGGGGCGGCCTCGCTCGTGACGGAGCACGAGCAGCTCGGCGACATGAATTTCCACCTGGACACGCGGGACCAGGGGCCGGAGCTCCTCTTCACGAACAACGAGACGAACACGACGAAGCTCTTCGGCGTGCGGTCCGCGACGCCGTACACGAAGGACGCCTTCCACGAGCACGTCGTGTCCGGAAAGCCCGACGTCGTGAACCCCGAGGGGCGCGGAACGAAGGCCGCGGGGCACTATCGCTTCGTGGTGCCCGGTCGCTCGCAGGTGACGATCCGCGCGCGTCTGGTCTCGAAGCGGGACGACCGGAACGCCCCGTTCGGTCCGGAGTTCGACGCGACCTTCGCGACGCGCCGGGACGAAGCGGAGCGCTTCTACGCCGCCGTCCTGCCGGAGAAGGCGACGAACGAGGAGCGAGTCGTGGCGCGTCAGGCACACGCGGGCCTCATCTGGTCGAAGCAGTTCTATCACTACGCCGTCTCGCACTGGCTCGAGGGCGACCCCACGAGCCCGCCACCTCCGGAGGCCCGCAGGTCGGGGAGGAACGCGGGCTGGGTACATGCCTACAACCGCGACGTGATCTCGATGCCCGACAAGTGGGAATACCCCTGGTTCGCGGCATGGGATCTCGCGTTCCACATGATCCCTTTCGCGCGTACCGATGGGGGCTTCGCCAAGGAGCAGCTGACGCTCCTCTTGCGCGAGTGGTACATGCACCCGAACGGGCAGCTGCCGGCGTACGAGTTCGCGCTCGGCGACGTGAATCCGCCGGTGCACGCCTGGTCGGCGTGGCGCGTGTACAAGATGACCGGGCGGCGTGGTGAGCGCGACGTCGCGTTCCTTGCGCGCGTGTTCCAGAAGCTCCTCCTGAACTTCACCTGGTGGGTGAACCGGAAGGACACCGAGGGGAACAACCTCTTCGCGGGCGGCTTCCTCGGGCTCGACAACATCGGCATCTTCGATCGCTCGAAGCCGCTACCCACGGGCGGCCATCTCGAGCAGGCCGACGGCACCGCGTGGATGGCCTTCTACGCCGCGACGATGCTCTCGATCGCGCTCGAGCTCGCGCACCACGACCCCGTCTACGAGGACATGGCGTCCAAGTTCTTCGAGCACTTCGTCGCGATAGTGGACGCGATGAACACCCTGGGCGGCACCGGGCTTTGGGACGACGTGGACGGCTTCTACTATGACCAGCTCCGCGTCGGGAACGACTCCACGCCGATGCGCACGCGCTCGATGGTCGGCGTGATCCCCCTGTTCGCGGTCGAGATCCTCGACGACGAGGTCATCGACGGGCTGCCCGGGTTCAAGAAGCGCATGGAGTGGTTTCTCGAGAACCGGAAGGACCTCGCGCGTCACATGACGTACATGACGAGCGGCCGCACCGGGCATCGGCTGCTCGCCGTCCCCTCGAAGGAACGGCTCACGCGCGTGCTTCGCTACGTCCTCGACGAGAATGAGTTCCTCTCCCCCCACGGCGTTCGCTCGTTGAGCCGCGTGCACCGCGACCGCCCGTTCGTTCTACGGGTGGACGGACACGAGCACCGCGTGAACTACATGCCCGGCGACTCGGACAGCTGGCTCTTCGGGGGGAACTCGAACTGGCGCGGGCCGGTGTGGTTCCCCCTGAACTACCTGCTCCTCGAAGCCCTCGAACGGTATCACCACTTCTACGGGGATTCGTTGAAGGTGGAGTGCCCGACCGGCTCGGGGCGCTTCATGACCCTCGACGAGGTGGCGGGCGAGATCGCCCTGCGTCTGTCGAAGATCTTCCTGCCCAACGAGCGCGGGGAGCGGCCGTGCCACGGCGCCGACCGTCGCTACGCGAGCGATCCCCACTTCAAGGATCTGTTGCTCTTCAACGAGTACTTCCACGGCGACGACGGCAAGGGCGTCGGCGCCAGCCATCAGACGGGCTGGACCGCGCTCGTCATCGGGTGCCTCGAGGCCGTCGCGCAACGCAGGCGCCGCGCGGCGAAAGCGGCAGAGTGAGGCCGCCTTCCGTCGACGCGACGTGTCGCGCTCTCCGTCACGTCTTGAGGTTGCGGCCGTTCCGGCCCGAAGTGCCGGGCAGCCCCGACGACATGCCGAGGAAGTAGATGACGTAGCCCGTGGCGAGCACGAGCAACGTGGCAAGGGCCAGGAAGTACGAGTGGCTGAGCAGGAAGACCACGAACGGGACGATCAGCAGGATCACGAACGCCATCGTGCTCTTCGAGACACGTGAGTTGGGTTGACGTGGGATGTCCCCGGGCGTCGGGGTCGGTGAAGTAGTCATTGGTTGGTCCTATCCGGAGACGCGTGCCTCCGGATGGCCTCATCCAGCAACTGGTGTGCCGGTTGCTGGACCGGCCGACGAGAAAGCGCGATGGCTTGCTGAACGAGTGCGAGCCGTGGCGAAAGATGTCCCGGTGGCGGGGCCGGGCCTCGAGGCCGGCGTCTAGTGTGACGCGGAACGCCTCAGCGAGACCCGCCCGAGCGCCCGATCGCCCGCAAAAATAGCGGGTAACTTCCACCACGCTGTCGCTAGCGACGCCGCGCGGCCGTGCTGTTAAGCGATCGGCATGTCCTCGAGTCCGCTCGCCGGAAAGCCGGCCCCGAAGAGTCTCCTCGCGAACGTCCCGCGCCTGGTCACCGCGTACTACGCCGAGCGTCCCGATCCGAACGACCCCGTGCAGCGCGTCGCGTTCGGCACGTCGGGCCACCGCGGCTCGGCGTTCACCCGTACCTTCAACGAGGCACACATCCTCGCGGTATCGCAGGCCGTCTGCGAGTACCGCGCGCAGGCGGGGATCGACGGCCCGCTCTACATCGGCATCGACACGCACGCGCTGTCGGAGCCCGCGTTCGCGAGCGCGCTCGAGGTGCTCGGCGCGAACGGCGTGCGCGTCCGCTACCAGGCGGGCCGTACGTACACGCCGACGCCCGTCGTGTCCCACGCCATCATCACGTGGAACCGCGGCCGCAAGACGGGGCTCGCGGACGGCATCGTCGTCACGCCGTCGCACAACCCGCCCGAGGACGGCGGCTTCAAGTACAACCCGCCGCACGGCGGCCCCGCCGAAGGTGAGGTGACGTCGTGGATCGAGAAGCGCGCGAACGCCATCATGGCCGCCGGGGGCAAGGACGTGAAGCGCACGACGCTCGCGCTCGCGCTCGCGTCGGGCAGCGCTGAGGCGTACGACTTCGTCGAGCCCTTCGTGAAGGATCTCGCGAACGTCGTCGACATGGATGTCGCGAGATCCGCGAAGCTCCGGCTCGGCGTGGATCCCATGGGCGGCGCCAGCGTCGGCTACTGGGGGCGCATCGGCGAGGCGTACGGGCTCGACCTCGAGGTGGTGAACGACGACGTCGATCCGACGTTCCGCTTCATGACCGTCGATCACGACGGCAAGATCCGCATGGATTGCTCCTCGCGCGACGCGATGCAGCGGCTCATCGGGCTGAAGGACCGCTTCGACGTCGCGTTCGGCAACGACACCGACTCGGACCGCCACGGCATCGTGACGAAGGGCGCCGGGCTCATGAACCCGAACCACTACCTCGCCGTGTGCGCCTCGTACCTCTCCGCGCATCGCCCCGCGTGGGGGAAGAACGTCGGCATCGGCAAGACGGTGGTCACGAGCGCGCTGCTCGATCTGGTCGTGAAGGACCTCGGACGGCCGCTGCTGGAGGTGCCGGTGGGGTTCAAGTGGTTCGTGAGCGGCCTGTCCGACGGGAGCCTCGGCTTCGGCGGCGAGGAGAGCGCAGGGTGCTCCTTCCTTCGGCGCGACGGCACGGTGTGGACCACGGACAAGGACGGCATCATCGCCAACCTGCTCGCCGCCGAGATCACCGCGAAGACGGGCAAGGACCCCGGCGAGCTCTACCGGGACCTCGTTGCGCGCTTCGGCGAGCCCGTCTACGAGCGCATCGACGTGCCCGCGACGCGCGAGCAGAAGCGAGCCCTGAGCGAGCTGTCCGAGAAGGACGTCACCCGCACCACGCTCGCCGGCGACCCCATCCGCGAGAAGCTCACGCGCGCCCCCGGCAACGGACAGAAGATCGGCGGCCTGAAGGTGACCTCCGACAGCGGCTGGTTCGCCGCGCGTCCGTCGGGCACCGAGGACGTGTACAAGATCTACGCCGAGAGCTTCCGCGGGGCGGAGCACCTCGCGAAGATTCAGGAGGAAGCGAAGGCGCTCATCGCGGAGGTGTTCGGGAAGAAGTGAGAGGGAGGGCTAGGGCTTGAGCAAGGGGGAGGGGGAGGAGGAGGGGGCGAGGGAGGGGGCTGAATATTCGGCGCGAATTGCCGTATCTTAGCAGCGTGACCACCGATCTCCTCGATGGGGGCCGTCCGAAGCGGCTCATCTTCCGCAAGGGGCGATGGTTTCTCGAGATCATGCGGCTCGTGCCGACGGGCGAGGGTGTCTTTCAGCCGCGTAGCACTCGCATCGAGGGCCGGCCGGCGATCATCGAGGCGCTGCGGCGCAGCAAGAACGGCAAGGGGCTGGTCGATTCCGCGGCGAAGCTCGTCTCGAACGCGGCCCTCTCCGACGATGCGAGCTTCGAGGCCGTCGACGGCGTCTGGGTGCCGTCGCGGCTCGCGCCTTCTTATATCGAGCAGCTCGGCCGTGCGGAGGTGCGCACCCCCGTCGAGGCGGCGCTCATCGCCGATCTCACGATGCTCCGGGCGAGTCACGAGGGTCTGATGGCGCGCGTCGCTCGGCTCGAGCAGCTCCTGACCAAGGACCGTGACGGCAGCATCCATCCCATCGCGGCGAGGCCTGCACGCCGGCGCCTCGACGCGCCGCACGCGGCGACGGTGCGCGAGCCGCCCCTCTCGACGGCCGAGCACGACGCGCTCGACGACGCTGACGGCCTCGGGGACGCCGACGAAAGCTCGCATTCGGACGAGGAGGGCGAGCACGACGCGGGCGAGCACGAAGACCCTGTGCACGCCGAGCCTGCAGGTCACGAGGCCGAGGCGCCGTCCGAGACGAAGCTCCGCTTTCCGGCGCTCGGGCTCGTCACCGACGCGCTCAAGCAGCTGTGCGGGCACGACATCCCGCTGAAGGAGATGAAGGCCGCCCCCGATTCGTGGCTCGAGACGCCGGCGCGCTTCTTGGCTTCGTGGTTCGCGGACGAAGCGGGCGAGGTGCAGGCTGGAGTGCTCTACGACTTCGAAGCCGTGGCGCGCCTCGGGGGCGCGTATCTCGCGATGTCGCAGGCCGACGTCGAGTCACAGGCCGCCGCCGAGCAGCCGAGCGAGGACGTCACCTCGGCCGCGTCGGACATCTGCAACACGTTCGCCGGGCTCATGAACGACGTGCGCGGTAACCCCACCGTTCGCGCCAGCCCTCT
>CAYUAW010000410.1:4485-6608 GCA_964442485.1 uncultured Polyangiaceae bacterium | reverse complement strand
GCCACGGAACCATAGGAGGTTCTTTTCTCGACGAAATGTGGCCGAAACCGTTCGAAAACGGAGCACGGCCTAGGCTCCAGAGGCGATGCAGTCGACGATAACCGTGTTGCCTCTGCAAGGCTTCCGGGCCGGAGTGTCGGCCGCCCCGGACGCGGACACCATGTCGCAGCTCCTCGCCGGCGCGGGCGCGCTGGTGAGCCGATTCGAGCAAGGGCCGCGGCCGAGCGAGCGGCCCATCGAAGGATGGCTGAGCGAGCTCATCTCCGGTGAGGTCACGGACGTGGTGCTCTTCAGCGCGCAAGGCGTCCGCATGCTGTACGAACTCGCGCGCCAGATCGGAAGAGAGAGCGCGGCGCTACAAGCCTTGCGCGCCGTCCGGATCATCGCGCAGGGCGGCCGCACCGAGCGTGCCCTGGCGGAGATCGGCCTGCGCGCGGCGGTGAAGGCGCGCGGACGCACGGAAGAAGGCCTGGTCGAGGCGCTCTCGAAGGTCGACCTGAATGGCCGGGTCGTCGCGCTGCAGCCGCGGGATCTCGCGGCGGATGCCCCGCTGATCGCATACCTGGAGTCCGCGGGTGCGAAGGTCCGGACGCGCGGACGCGCACGCCCCGTCGACGATGCGGCAAAGGCCCTGGTCGAAGAGCTCATCGCGGGTTCCTACGACGGACTGGTGCTGCTCGACGGCAACGAGGTGAGCTGGCTCTGGGACGCTGCCATCGCCGAGGGTCATACGGGCGCGCTGCGGGAGGCGCTCGCGGGCGTCACCATCGTTGGCGGAGAGGCGGCGGTCGTCGCACTGCGCGACCGCGGCGTCCGCGCGCACACCGCGCCCCACGGCGTGCTGGACGGAAGTGAACGGCTGGAAGATCTCCTGCCACTACTCCGCACGGCGCCCGCCGCGGAGTGAGCCCGAGCGGGCGGGCTCAGCGAAGCGCGGCGAAGAGGGTCTGCGGTGCACAGAGCAGCGCTTCGACCGAACCGAAGCGCAGCGCGTCACCGGGGCCCACTCGCGTGAGCTCGCGCGCAGCGAGCTGCTTGCCGTTCACCCGCGTCGAGTTCTTGCTGCCGGCATCGGCGAGATGCAGGCCGCCCATCTCGTCGACCTCGAACCAACCGTGGAACTTCGACACGCTGGCGTGACGGAGCACGATGTCCTTGTTCAAGGCGCGACCGATGGAGATGCGCTCCATGTACGCGGTGTCCGCGTTCGAACGCTTGCGCAGCGGCACGGCGAAGTGAGACGCCTGCTCGAGCTGCGCGGCGAGCGCGGCAGCGTTGAGCTCCGTCTTCTTCTCCTCGGCGCCGGCGCGCGGGCTACGAACGAATGACGATTGCAGCACGGTGTGGAACTCCATCGAGCCCACGGCAGGCTTCACGGGAGTCCCCGCGCCGCCACGTACCGCCGTCGCGCCGAGACCGGACGCGAGCTCTTGATCGGCCGGACCGAGCCGAACGAGAAGCACCAAGGTGTCCCCGTACAGCGTCAGGAAGCCGGTCAGGTCCCGCGTGAGTGCCGTCTCGGTCAACTCCGCGGGTATTAGATTCGCAGAAGCGCGGGCCGCCTTCATTTATGGATCTCAGTGACTTTAACACTCGCTAGGGGGATAGGAAAACGGGATTGCCATTCGAAGGCACAAGAAGGCATGAAAGGCCCTCGCCTTCGCACCTCGGCCCACACCATCGTCAGCTCAAACGGGCAGGATTCGCTCACTCCAGCGGTCACTTGCAGGCTCGGCCGAAGCGCGAGCGTTCCGTCGCTACCGTCGCTCCACAGGGGTGCACCTTCCCCTACCTTCGTCCGGCCCGCGCATCGAGAGCATCATCGCGCGCGCCTCGCACGCGATTGGGAGGGAACCCGCGGCGCGCTATGTTGAGGGGTAATGGCGAAAAATCCGCTCGACCCCGTTGAAGCCGAAACCATCGCCCAGGACCTTCGCGCCCAGCATGGCCTCGGTCAGAAGTACCGGCTGAGTGTGCGAAAGAGCCGCAGCGGGTGGCACGTGCGCGATCAGAAGGGACGAGTCGACTCCGTGCCGCCCATGCCGGCCGAGAGCTGGCGCGAATATCTCGCGAAGCGCTTCGTCGAGGCGATCACGGAGCACACCGAGACGTCGGAGGCCTGA
>CAYUAW010000410.1:0-4385 GCA_964442485.1 uncultured Polyangiaceae bacterium | reverse complement strand
ATGATCTGCGGGTTCGCGGACCGATCAGGCTTCCAGACCGAATCGCTGGCGTAAGCGCCTCGCGAGATCGCGGCCGATCGGCCCGACCTTGCCGTCGCCGACGTTCGCCTCGTCGAGGGAGACGACGGGCATGACCAGCTGTGACGTGCTCGTGACGAGGACCTCGTCCGCGCGGCGCAGCCGCTCGACGCCGAACGGCTCCCCACGGACGTCGAGGCCCGCCTCGCGGGCCACCTCGCCCACGAGGCCCCGCATCGTCCCGGGAAGCAAGTTCGTCGTCTGCGCCGGCGTGAGCAGGGTGCGCCCCTCCACCATGCAGACGTTGCTCGACGCGCCTTCGTACACCTCGCCGTTCGAACCGACCAGGATGGCCTCGGACGCCCCGCGACTCTGCGCGTGCTTCTTGGCGAGCACCGCGGCAAGGAGCATCGTCGTCTTCAGATCGCGCCTGCCCCAGCGGATGTCCGGCAGCGATACGGCGCGGATCCCGCGCACGACTTCCGCGTCGCCGGGAAAGACGAACGGCGAAAGGTACGCGAAGAACGTCCTCGCGACGGTGCCAGCCGGCGCGAACTCGCGCGGCGCCGCGCCCCCGGTCACTTGCGCGTAGAAGAGCGCGTCCCTCGCTCCCTCACGGGCGACGAGCTCGGTGAGGATCGCCTTCCACTCCGGGAGCTTCGGCACACCGGGCCCGAGCCCGAGCTCCGTCGCGCCCTGCTCCATGCGTGCGACGTGCTCGCCGAGAAGCCGCGGTTCTCCCACCGTGACCGGGATCACCTCGTAGAGGCTCTCGCCGAACTGAAGACCGCGATCGTCGATGGGGACTGCCGCGTCGCCGTATGGGACGACGCGGCCGTTTATCCACGCGAACCTGGGACGGGATGCCATCCCGCGAGGTTATTGCACGGACGGCGGCAGGACGCCCTTCGCACGAGCGCCGTTGCAGCCGCGGTCGACGTTGGTCAGGCCGTCCTCGGTCTTCACGACCTTGAACTCCACGCGGCGGTTCTTGTCCCACGCCGCGGGCCCGTGAGCGGTGTCGACGGGGCAGTACTCACCGTAGCCCTGGGACACGAGCCGCGGGCGATCCACGCCTCGCTGGACCAGGGACTCGACGACGGACCGCGCGCGGTCCTGGGTCAGGTGCAGGTTGTAGTCGTCGCTCGAGCGCTCGTCGGCGTGACCCGCGACCTCCACGACCAGGAACTCGGGGTGGTGCTTCAGGGTCGTGGCGACGGCGTCGATGATCGGGAACGACTCCGGCAGGATCTCCGCGCTGCCGGTCTGGAAGAGGACCTTGTCCATGATGAGGATGTCGCTGCCCTCGATGATGACCTTGCCCTTGTCTGGGCAGCCGTCCTCGTCCTCGAAGCCGTTGTAGGTCTCGGGATCGTTCGGGCACTTGTCCTTCACGTCGGGGATCTGGTCGTGGTCGTTATCCGGATCGGGGCAGCCGTCCTGATCCTCGAAGTGGTCCTTGTCCTCCGGATCGAGCGGGCACTGATCGTCCTTGTCGAGGATGCCGTCCTTGTCGTTGTCGGGATCGGGGCAGCCGTCGGAGTCCTCGAAGCCGTCGCGATCTTCGGGATCGTCGGGGCACTTGTCGTGGGAGTCCAGGATGCCGTCGCCGTCCCGGTCACCGTCCGAGCCCTCGGGGCAGCCGTCCTCGTCCTCGTCGCCGTCGTGATCTTCCGGGACGTTGGGACACCGGTCGTCGACGTCGAGGATGCCGTCGTTGTCGTTGTCGGGATCGGGGCAGCCGTCCTCGTCCTTGAACCCGTCGAAATCCTCAGGGTCGTCCGGGCACTGGTCCTCGTCGTCCTTGTAGCCGTCACCGTCGCGATCACCGATGGACGGCTCGAAGACGAAGCCGAGCACCATACGAAGGTCCGCTGCTTCGAAGCCGTTGCTCCAGGCGCGTGAGCCGCCACCCAGCATGAAATAGCTGTTCCGCTCGATGAAGAGCTTCACGCCGCCGAGCACCTCTTCGCTGAACTTCTGCTTCGAATCCGACTCGCCGCCGAAGAGATAGGTGCCGTAGGTCTCGCCGACGATGTCGAACGAGTCGAGCGCGCGCCAGGCGAAGCCGGCCTGGAACGTGCCCAGGTTGCCGTACTGGAACTTGCCCTCCTTCAGCTGGGCCACGCCGGCGTGGTCGAGCTCATATGCGGCGTTGGGGCCGGTGTGCGCGCGATAGCCGACGTTCACGCCGATCTTGAAGCGCCCGGTGGCGCCGAACCGCTTCTCGCCGATGAGCTGGGGCCAGAACCAGACGCCGGGATCGCCCCCGAGGTTCTGGGGAGCGGGCTCGATGGGGAAGCCGACCTGGACGAGGCCGGCGAGGCCGATGCCCTTCTCCACGCGTGTGAAGCGCATCTTGCCGTGCAGCGCGATGGTCCCGATGCCCTGCGCATCGAGGCGGGCGGCGTTGTACTGATCCCCCGTCTTGCCGATGTCGTAGGCCGGATCGCCGCTCATCAGGATGACGGGCATCGAGACGCCGACCACGGCGAGGTTGGCGATGCCGTAGTTGAAGGCGAAGGTGCCCTGGAACGAGTCGCGGACGAGCGCGTGGACGCCCTGCCCGCCGCCGCCCGTTGTGGCGTCGCAGCTGGTTGGCAGGCAATCGACCCTGTGGGTGCCCGGGATCGTGTTGCCCATGTCGTCGGTGTTGGGCACGCTCTGCTGTGGCACGCGGCTATTCGTCGTCCGAAGAATGTTCCGGCCGTAGTCGAGAACCAGGCCGAAACTGATGTCCTTCGACCCCAGGATGTCGGAGCCGTTGACCGAGAAGAACCCCTTCGAGTCGACGGCGGGGCGGAACAGGTGCGTATCCGCGCCCTCGTTCCTGCCGCTGGGCGCGAGGTGGTCGACGGAATTGAGCTGCTGCGCCTGGGCCGGCGACGACAGAATGCCGGCGCCAAGTAGCGCGCTGGCGAAGACCACCCTCGGAAAGCTTCCCGTCCTCGACATTCGCAGCATCTCCAAGATGTGAATTCGGCGGGATTTCCGCCCTTCTATCGCAGAGCAGACCCTATCATCGCCCAAAATCGTGTGTCAACGCGAGTTACCTCCGACTAACCTCGCCCCACCGTGCTTGGTGCTCGGCTCCGTGTGCTCCTCTTCACCGTGCTCGCGCTCGCTTCGTCGAGCGTTGCGCGGACTGCACGAGCGAATGATGCGTTGACGCTCGCCGGACGGTGGTCGGCGTCGCCGCTCACCGTGCGATGGATCATCGGAGAATGGGGCACGGCGTGCGGACCGCGGCCGAGCGGCGGCGGCGAGAGCGCCACGTCCGTCGCGATCACGGAGCAAGGTGGCGAGCTCACGCTCAACGGCGGGGGCCGCGTCTACTCGACGACGGGGTGCTGGGAGCAATATCCGGGTATTGCGCGGGTAGGGCACGCCGCCTCGGCGCGCAGCTGGAAGACGACGTGCCGCACGCCCACCGGCGACCCGCGGCAGGCCTCGCTCACCACCACCTTCACGGCGACGGACAGCAGCATCTCCTTCTACGAGGCGGGGCAGTATCAGTTCGTCATCCAGAACCAGAACTGCACGGCGAGCGTGGGGCGCTACAGAACCTATTCGCTCCTCGAGCGTGCCGGCGCAGAACCCGTCTCCGCACCGTCTGCCGCCCCTTCGTCATCCGCGACGGCCCAACCAAAAAAACCTGAGCCGGTTTCCAATCGGTGCGCCAACCCGGGTCCACCGGCGCGCCTCGAGGTGCGCCCGGCGCGCAAGCTCGTGCGCGCCGGCGAGCAGTTCACGTTCCGCGCGATCGTCTCCGATGCCGCTGGCTGCGTCGTGTATCAGCGACCGACCTGGGCGTTCGAGTCCGGCGCGGACCAGGCGGACGTCGTCGGCCCAGGAACGATCGCCGTCCACCCCAACGCACCCGAGGGCGAGCTGCGTCTGACGGCCTCCATCGCAGGACGCTCCGCCGTCGTCACGGTCGAGATCGCCTCCGCCGCGCGCTACGACAAGCTGCTCCAGAGCGGGGCCTTCAACTCCCAGGGTGAGGTGGACGAAGCGGCGACGGTGGCCATCGCGTCACAAGCGATCGGCGCGGCGTCGGCCGTGGCCGAAGATCGCGCGTCGGGCCGGAAATGGATGTTCGTGGGTCTGGTCGGAGTGGTCGCGCTGGTGCTCGCCCTCGCGGGGCTCCTGGTCTTCTCCCGGGCGAGAAAGGCCCGTGGCCTGGAGGCGGCGAAGGACGCAGCGCGTCGCACGCAGGCATCGGCCGGCGTGATGGTCGCGGCGCCGGCCGCACCGTCGCCGCCGGCAGAGGAGGCGGTGGGCCCCGTGACGCCACGAGTTCCCAGGACGATTTGCCCGATCTGCGGGCAGCAATACCCCGCGGAATCGCGTTACTGCGGCAAGGA
>CAYUAW010000409.1:0-6627 GCA_964442485.1 uncultured Polyangiaceae bacterium | reverse complement strand
GCCATCTGCGTCTTCAGGAAATCCACCACGTCGAGCGACCCCACGATGCCGCGGACCGCAGCATCGACGCGCGCCTTGTTGCTTCGCTGCGCCTCGGTCGGTGCGGGGCGGCCCTCGTGCTCGGTGAAGGCCACCATGAGGCGGAGCTTCTGGCACTGGTAGGCGATGGCCTCGTAGCGGAAGAGGGCCGTCAGGTAGAACGCGGACGGGAGGGTCATGCGCTCCGATTCGGCAACCGCTCTTGCCGGATCCTGCGCGACAGCGTCGTAGGCGGCGCGGCCCTCCGCGAGCAGCTGATACGCGAAGAGGCGCGCGTGGTGCTCCGTCTTGAGCTTCGTGGTGGCGGTCGCCTTGAAGCCGAAGCCGTTGCGGGGCTCGAGCTTCGACACGAGCGGCGCGAGCTTCGAGGCAAGCAGCACGGCGTAGCGGCCGGCGATGCGCTCGAAGCGATGTAGCTCGGCGCGGCCGTGCTTCGCGCGTGCGGCGTCGACGGCCTTGCGAAGGCCGCGCCAGTCGCTGCGATCCAGGGCGCTCACCGCCGGCAGGAAATCCTCCCAGAAGCGCTTCACGTCGTCCACGTCGAAGCCATCGGCCTGCGCGAGCACGAGCTCATGGACGCTCTCGCCGCGCTCGGCGCGGAGGAGCAGAGGTCCGAGCTTCGAGCGGCGGAGCCAGACGGTGTCGTCGGGGTGCCAGAGCTCGGGCGCGGGGAGCGGCTCGTCCCAGTAGCCGTCCTCGAGGCGAACCGGGGGGAAGTGAGGACCGATGAGGGTGCGCTTCCACCAGGTGCCGTCGCGCGCGTGCTCTTCACGGGTGGTGGGCTCTAGGAGGTACGTCCGGACGCGCGCGACCCGCGGCGCGCCTCGCCCCGCCTCGACGCTGCGGTCGTAGAAGCGCGTGCCGGGGACATCGCCCTTCACGATGCGATGGAGGAGCGCGAGCGCGCCCGGGACGCCGCCGAACCCGTAGGGATCCCAGCGCCCGACGATGTTGCGCATCACGCTGGCCTCGTTCAGGCCGATGGCCTCGTAGACGACGGCCTGGTCGAAGCGCTCGTGGTGCGGCGCGCACCAGCGCGGCGGCGAGGTCTCCACCGTCGGCGAGAAGGCGTGCTGCAGGGGCACGAACACCTCGCCGTCCCAGCTCGCCTCGATGACGGGGACGACGCGCGCCGAGGGCGGCGTGTGGGGCGGGAAGACGCCATAAGCGTGGAGCCAGCGCAGCGGATGCAGCGCGCGGACAAGGTGGACGGACCAGGTCAGCCAGCGTGGGCGCAGGCGATCCCAGAGCGGCCACAGCATCCAGGTGTGCGCGCAGAACGTGTTGAACGGGAACGAGGCGACCGCGCCGATCGAGTAGAGGACGATGAGCGCGTGCGCGAAGACGTGGCCGTGCGTCGAGAAGAGCTCTCCGGGGCGGAACGCCAGCGCCGTGCGCGTGTCGAACCACGTGAGACAGAGCACGATGGTGATGACGTTGAAGTAGCCGAAGTTCCCCGTGAGCTCGATGCCGCCCATCAGGCCGATGATGGAGAGCGCGCCGAGGACGCTCCACTTGCCGGGAAAGAAGACCGCCCCTGGGAGCACGATCTCGACGATGAACATCACCCAGAGCCCGACGCGCAGCAGCGGCATCGGGAGCTTCTGGCCGAACCAGCCGGGCACCGTCGGCAGCGGCTGGTTGACGAGAAAGCCCTTCAGGAACCCGATGTCGGCAGACGTGGTGCCGGTGAACTTGTGCTTGCCGAAGCCGACGATGACGCGGAAGACGAGGAGCCGGTACACCCAGACGAGCGCGGGGAGCGGCGCAGACAGCGCATGCACGTCGGGAAGGACGCGCGTCGCTGGGAGCAGCATCGCCCAGAAGCCGGCCTCGAAGAGCAGGCAATCCCACGGGTAGACGAGTACGACCGGGCGATCGAGCGAAAGGTAGATGGCGTAGAGCGCCGCGAACGCCCACGGCGCGTGTGGACCGCCGATGACGACGGCGAGCGACCCGAGGATGCCGAGCCACGGGAGCGCCCGCAGGAAGCCGTCGTCGTCGTTCAGCCAGAGCAGCGACGGGAAGTAGAGGAAGCGCTTCCACGTCGGAAAGTCGCGCTCGATGGCTCGCAGGCTCTCGGCAATGGGCGTGATGCCGTGCTTGCCCGCGATAGGCAGCACCTGCCCCGCGAGCGACGCGAACGAGATGAGATACGTGAGGCCGATGCCGCGCGAGACGAGCCCCCAGATCAGCTCGGGCGACGCGGCGGCAAGCTGATCGAGCAGATCCATCGTGAGCGAAGCAGGGGCGACGGTGTGCCGGACCAGGGAGCCGGCCGAATGGCGCGGCCGAGGCCGGACATGCGAGTGAATGCGAGCCTTTGCACGGTGCGCCCGCCACCGCGCGACGGCAAGTGGAACGGCATTTTAGAGACGCGCGGCCTGGCCTATGGTGCCGCCGGGCATGACCCGCGAAGAGCTGGCTCGCGACATCGATGAGCTTTCCGGGGCATGGGCAGCCGGTGACCGCACCGACGCGACGCTGCGCGCCAATTGCCTGGAGCGGCTCGAACGGTTGCGCAGCTTGTATCGTACGCAACCGGCGGCGTTTGCGGCCGAACAGGTGAGCATGCTGAAAGCAGTCGCCGATGGCCTTCGCCTCCCCTCACCCGCCGGCCCGCACCCGTCCGCGCGCGAAGCGCTGAAGGCGACCTTCGGGTACGACGCCTTCCGCCCCGGGCAGCAAGCGATCATCGAGGCCGTACTCGCGGGGCGCGACTGCATCGGCGTCATGCCGACCGGAGCGGGCAAATCGCTGACGTATCAGCTGCCGGCGCGGCTCCTCGGTGGCACGACGCTCGTCATCTCGCCGCTCATCGCCCTGATGAAGGATCAGGTGGATGCCCTCGGCGAGCTCGGCCTGCGCGCCACCTTCCTGAACTCGACGCTCGACCCTGTCGAGAAGGCGCGCCGCGTGGAGGGCCTCCAGAACGGGGCGTACGAGCTGGTCTACGCCGCGCCCGAGGGGCTGGAAGCGTCGGTCGGCAGCGCGCTCCGCCGCGTGAAGCTATCGCTCATAGCCGTGGACGAGGCGCACTGCATCAGCCAGTGGGGGCACGATTTCCGGCCTGCGTATCGCAACCTGTCGGGCCTCCGTCGGCGCTTCGGGAACGTGCCGATCCTGGCGCTGACGGCGACCGCGACGCGGGAAGTGACACGCGACATCGTCTCGCAGCTCGGGATGCAGAACCCCGCGAGCTACCGCGGCTCGTTCTACCGGAAAAACCTGAAGATCCACGCCTACAAGAAGGGCGGCGAATCCGGGCTGAACGTCCGCGAGTCGATCGTGCGGCTCGCGCGCGGCCGCCCGAACGAGAGCGGCATCGTCTACTGCCTGTCGCGCAAATCCGTCGAGGCCATCGCGGATTTTCTGATCAAGAACGGCGTCTCGGCGACCGCGTACCACGCGGGCATGTCGCCGGAGGACCGGTCCGCCGCTCAGGACGCCTTCCGTCGAGACGACGTGGACGTGGTGGTCGCGACCGTCGCGTTCGGCATGGGCATCGACAAGTCGAACATCCGCTACGTGATCCACCGCGACATGCCGCGCTCGGTCGAGGGGTACTACCAGGAGATCGGCCGCGCCGGCCGCGACGGCGTGGAGAGCGACTGCGTGCTCTTCTATTCCTTCGCCGACGTGATGAGCTACGACCGCTTCGCGGACGACTCCGAGGGCGAGGTCGCCGAGCGCGCCCGCCGTCAGGTGCGCGAGATGTTCCAGCTCGCCGAGCAGCGCGAGTGCCGGCACCAGGCGCTGGTGGGCTACCTCGGGGAGACCATCGAGCCTTGCGGGTCGTCGTGCGACCTGTGCACGAACCGGGACGTGCTCGCGGAGGCGCCGAAGACGCTCATGAAGGGGCGCGGGAAGGGCCGCACGTCACGTGAGCCGCGACGGGACGTGCCAGTGGAGCCAGTGCGCATCGAGCCGGCCCACGGCGAGCTCTTCGAGCGGCTGCGGCGGCTGCGGAAGGCGATCGCCGACAGCCGCAACGTGCCGGCGTACGTCGTCTTCAGCGACGCGACGCTCCTCGACATGGCCGCGAAGAAGCCGACGACCGCCGACGAGCTCCTCCAGATCTCCGGCGTGGGCCCGAAGAAGGTCGCGACGTACGGCGCGGAGTTCCTGGCGCTCCTCGCCCAGGAATGAAAGCGCGGGCGCCCGGGAAGATCCGGCGAGCGTCCGGCGTAGATCAGCGATCGGGCGAAGCGAGCACGTGGAGACGCGCGATGAGCTCGGAGAGACGTGCGGGCTCGACGAACAGCTTCAGGCCGGAAAGGCTGTGCTCCACGATCTGCGGCAGGAGCTCGTCCCTCTCCCCGTAGGTGCCCGAGCTGCCGCAGGCGTCCGTCGCCTTCTGCAGGATGGAATCGACGAGGATTGGACTCAGATAGGCCTGCATGCAGCGGCGTATCAGCGCATAGCGAGAAACATGGACGCCTGAGGCGGCCGGGATGAGGGATTTCTTGGAAGAGCGCTGAGGCAACATGGTGGAGACCGGGGCACTCACAAGAACGGCCTCCGGGCTAGATTTTTTAGGGCTCGGTTGCCGATACCTACACCGGTCACGCCAGGTGAACGGTCCGGAAGGCGGGTCGATTTCTTCGCACGGCGCGGCGCGAGAACTTTTCGACGCATCGGGCGTCCAAAGCTCCTGAGCCTCGACGAGTTCCAATCAGTCGAGAGCCGGAGGTCCCCGATGAGTGCCGATCATGAGCTGGCCAGAGTGCCGGCAAGCGAAGCTCCGTCCATTTTCCGAAATACGAAGGCGACGAGCCGGCGGCGTCTGGCGGCGCGCTATCTGTCCGCGACGCTTCTGCTGTCGGTGGCGTGTTCGCGACTCGCACCGACCAGCAACGTGAAGACGCCCACGGGCGGCGCCGCGAACGCGAACGCCACGACGAAGCTGCCGACGACCGCGAGCCCGAGCGACGGCCTCGCGCGCAGGGACGAGCCCGGCGCCGCACCCACGGGAGCGCAGGAGCAAGCCGCGCGCCCCCAGGCGATCGACGAGCTCCCCATCGCCCCGGTCGCGCGCGACCAGTCCGCGCCGAAGGCCGAGCGGGAAACCTCCCGAAACGCTGCACCGCCCGCGCCGCCTCCGGCGAAGGGCGCAGCAAAGCTCGACTCGCGTGCCTTCGCGCTGCAAGGGCTCGCGGCCGGCGGCGGCGGAATCGGCTACGGCACCGCGGCGAGCGCAGCCGTGGGACAGATGGCGGCTTCGCATGCCGCCGGCCGTCAGCGAAAGGCACTCGCCTACGCGAGCCCGGCAGCGACGTCGGCGCCGGTGATGGTCGCGCGACCCACGCCACAGACGCCGATGCCGGAGGAGAAAGAGTTCAACACCGAGGCGTACAAGAGCACGCCCAACAATCCGTTCCGGCTCGTGAAGGAGGCGCCGCTCTCGACGTTCTCGGTCGACGTCGACACCGCGTCGTACTCGAACATGCGCCGCTTCGTGGAGGGGGGTCACCTGCCGCCGGCGGACGCGATCCGCACCGAGGAGTGGGTCAACTACTTCGGCTACGACGACGCGCCGCCGAGTGGGGGAGAGCCGGTCGCGATCTCGAGCGAGCTCACGGAGTGCCCGTGGGCATCCGGTCACGAGCTCCTGCGTGTCGCGCTCACGACCCAGCCGATCGCGCAGGAGAACGTACCGCCGCGGAACCTGGTGTTCCTCATCGACGTCTCGGGTTCGATGGAGCCGGCGAACAAGCTGCCGCTCCTGAAGCGGGGTCTCGCGATGCTCGCGCGGCAGCTCCGTCCGGTCGACACGCTGTCCATCGTCGTCTATGCGGGGGCTTCCGGCGTGGCGCTGCCGCCCACATCCGGCGCGGAGCAGGGCAAGATCCTGGCGGCGCTCGGAGGCCTGGAGAGCGGTGGCTCGACCAACGGCGCCGAGGGCATACAGCTCGCGTACCGGCTGGCGGAGCAGCAGATGAAGAAGGGCGGCATCAACCGCGTGCTGCTCGCGACGGACGGCGACTTCAACGTGGGTGTCACCAGCGAAGGCGAGCTCACGCGCCTCATCGAGAAGGAGCGCAAGACCGGCGTATTCCTGACCGTGCTCGGCTTCGGCGAGGGCAACCTGAAGGATTCCACGATGGAATCTCTCGCCGACAAGGGCAACGGTAACTACGCCTACATCGACTCGCTCGAGGAGGCGCGCAAGGTGCTCGTTCACGAGGCCGGCGCGACTCTCGTGACCGTCGCGCAGGACGTGAAGCTCCAGCTCGAGTTCAACCCGAGCCACGTGAAGGGCTACCGGCTCGTCGGCTACGAAGATCGAGTGCTCGCCGATCAGGACTTCAACGACGACACGAAGGACGCCGGCGACATGGGAGCCGGCCATCACGTGACCGCGTTCTACGAGATCGTGCCCGCAACCGGAGCGGTACCGACCACCGCGCCGGCCATCGATCCGCTGAAGTATCAGACCGAGCGACAGCCAGCGGGCGCCGCGGCGTCGAACGATCTCTTGACCGTGAAGATCCGCTACAAGGCGCCCGGCGGCACCAAGAGCCAGCTGCTCTCGCGCCCGGTCGCCGACCACCCCGTGCCGCTCGCGAGCACGTCGGAGTCGCTGCG
>CAYUAW010000408.1:0-6651 GCA_964442485.1 uncultured Polyangiaceae bacterium | reverse complement strand
TTCGGGCTGCTGATCCTTGCCCGGGTCTTTCGAGAGTGCCCGCCTTCCGCGCGGATCCGGAGCCTCGCTCGCCTCGAGGAGATCGAGCGGGCCGAACGGATCGCGGCAGCCATCCTCAGAGCGCTGGGTGCTCGCAAGGTGACGCCTCGGGCCATCGATACGGCTGCCGAGCTCCGCAACCGTGCCTTCACCGCGTTCGTCAGCGTCTACGATGAAGTGCGACGGGCGGTGACCTTCCTGCGCTGGCGCGAGGGCGACGCGAACGAGATCGCGCCGTCCCTGTATGCAAAACGCAAAGGCAGAGCCCGGAGCTCCTTCGCCATTTCGAGCCCACTGCTCGAATGCAGTCGGAGTGAGCGTTCCGGTCACGCAGTCGTTTCGAGAGCGGCGCGCGCGGTCACTCCGCGCGCCATTCGAGTACCACCGCGTGTTCTCGCTTGCCCGGCTCGGTGGCGTGAGCCAATCGGTGAACGGGGCCTTCGAAGGCCTTCGCAGTCATCCGATGAATCGACTGTCGCTCGAGAACAGGAACGATGTCGCGCGCCGCCCCATGGGGCGCCGCCTGGCTGCGTCCCTCGTCGCGGCGCTCGCGCTCGCAGGCTGCGGGAGCACGAGGAGCGGGAACAAGGGGACCCCGGCGGGAGCGGGCGGCGCGGCCGGAGCTGCGAACGGACCTGGCGGAAGCATTTCCGGCAACCTGGGTGGCCAGACGGCGAGCGTCACGTCCGGCGGTGCGCCCGGGTCGATGCTCGGCGGCGCGGCGGGCACCGCGTCAGGGTCAGGAGGCTCCAGTAGCCCTGGCGGCACGACCGCCTCCGGCGGCCAGACGGGTCTCGGCGGCACGGTCGGCGCCGGTGGAGCTGCGGGAGCCGCGGGCACTAGCGGCGCGGCGGGGGCAGCCAGCTCGGCAGCGGACGCAGGCGCGGGCGCGTGCACCCGCGCGGACCTGAAGAGCGTCGTCGGCGTGTACTTCACCGCCATGGCCGCCCACGATCCGACCATGTTGAAGGTCGCGTCGTCGGTCAAGTTCACCGAGAACGCAAAGTCGCTCGAGCTCGGCGATGGACTGTGGAAGACGGCGGGCGCCGTGACCTTTCACCGCGACGTGCTCGACACCGAGCGATGCGGCGCGGTGAGCGAGTCGGTCGTCGACAACCAGGGCACCGCGACGATCTTCGGCCTGCGGCTCCGGCTCGAGGGCGGGCAGCTCACGGAAGTGGAGACCATCGTGGTCGACCCGAAGACGGGCTTCTTTCCGACTCCGACCGGCATCGTGAATTCGTCGAAGGACGACTGGGAAGGGGTGTTGCCCGCCGATCAGCGGAGCACGCGCGCCGAGCTCACGGCGGCCGCGAACGCGTACTTCGATCTGTTCTCCAATCCGTCGACGATGGTGCCCTTCGCGAAGCCGTGCAACAGGCTGGAGAATGGCCTTCAGACCACGCAGGGTGACTGCGGCGGCGGCATCCCGTCCGGGAACTTGATGATGACGCACCGACGTTACCCGGTCGCGGATCTGGAAGCGGGCATCGCGGTGGGCTGGGTGCTCTTCGGTGGCGGACTGCTCGACTTCCACATGTTCAAGCTGAAAGGCGGGAAGATCCAGTTCATCAACGCCGTGGTCGGCCCGTCGGCGACCTCGTGGGGATGGCCCGACGACCCGCCCTGACATGGAATGACCGCGGCGCCGTCCGGAGCATTGGACGACGCCGCGTAAGAGAGTGCGAGAGGTGACGGACGGAGCTTCGAGAGAGTCGAGGAGCCGTTCGTTACTGACCGAGGAGGCGCATCGCCATCTGCGGCAGCTGGTTCGCCTGGGCGAGGACGGAGACGCCGGCCTGGGCGATGACCTGGTTGCTCGCGAGCTTCGAGGTCTCCTCGGCGACGTCCACGTCGCGGATGCGCGAGTTCGACGCCGAGAGGTTCACGCGCATCGTCTGGATGGCGTCGGTGGTGACCTGGAGTCGGTTCATCGACGCACCGTACTTCGCGCGCTGGGTGGAGATGGTCTGGAGGGCGTTGTCGATGGTCGACAGCGACGCGAGCGCCGCCGAGGCGGTCGTGCCGGCGACGTTCGTCGTGGAGGAGAGGAGCGTGGTCAGCGCGAAGCCGCCGAACGTGATCCCGAGCTGGTCGAACGACGCGTTGTCGAGGCCGATCTGGAAGACGACCGTCGACGCCGTGGTGCCGAGCAGGGGGCGCTCGTTGAACTTGGCCGCGCCCTGGATGCGGCTGATCTCGGCCTGCAGCTGCTTGAACTCCGTGCCGAGGTAGCCGCGATCGGTCGAGGTCATGCTGCCGTTCGCCGACTGGACGGACAGCTCGCGCATGCGACCAAGGATGTTGCCGACCTCGCCGAGGGCGCCGTCAGCGGTCTGCACCATGCTGATGGCGTCGTTGGCGTTGCGCTCGGCGACGACGTAGGACCTGATCTGGGTCTTCATCCGCTCGCTGATCGCGAGACCGGCGGCGTCGTCGGCGGCGGTGTTGATGCGCATACCGCTCGAGAGCTTCTGAAAGCTCGACTGCAGCGCCGCCGAGGTACGCGACAGGTTCTGCTGAGCGTTGAGCGACGAGACGTTCGTTGCGATACTGAGGGTCACTGCGCCGCTCCCGATTGATACGTGCTGCTGTTCGGCGACTCGTCCGCATACGGACGAAGGGTGAGCACCTCACGGCTGGCGAAGCGCGTCCCCTGGAGGATGAGCTGCGCGCCGGTGCGGGTCTTGGCGTCGACCACGATGGGCGACATCATGTTGATCGTCGGAGCCATGCCGTGCTGGCACGTCAGGACGAGCATGAGCGCCGTCTCCTCACCCATCGGCGCGAGCCGATCGGCGTAGAGTGCGCTCGCGAGGGGCACGTCGGGGTAGTCCTCGCTGAGCTCGTGCCCGGATATGACCGGCAGCGCGAGCTCGGGAGTGTTCACCGACTGCAACCAGGCGATGCGAGGGCTCTGGTCACGTTCGAGAAGTACGAATTCCTTCTCGTTCGCGAATCCTATAAGCCCGAACGGGAACTGGATGACCTTGTCGTCCTCCATTTCGATGACGGTGTTGAATTTGCGGCTCTCGACTCTCATGCGCGAAGCATTGAGCAAGGGCCGTGCCGGGTCCCGATCGGGCCGCCCGGGGCGCACCGGACCACGAGTCCAAGTGGGCGTTCCGGCGAGCGTCCGGTAAATCGACTGTCCACAGGAGAGAGCCTGCGAAGACGCGCGATAAGCGGAAGTCGGCGCGGCCACGTTGACGGACCCCGCGTCAGATCGCTGACGGAAGGAAAATGCGCGCCGGGCCGAGGGACCCTGCGTTTTCGCGTGCGCAGGGTCGGGTGAAGACGGTAAGCGACGGCCATGAAAGCGATCGTCGTCAGCGAGCCGGGCGGCCCCGAGAACCTGAAGCTCGCCGAGGTTCCCGATCCCGAGCTCCGCGCCGGCGCGGCGCTGGTGCGCGTTCGGGCCACCGCGCTGAACCGTGCCGATCTCCTGCAGCGCCGTGGAATGTATCCGCCGCCGAGCGGCGAGTCGGAGATCCTCGGGATGGAGTGCGCCGGCGAGGTGATGGCCGTGGGTGAAGGCGTGACCTCGCTCCGCGCTGGAGAACGGGTGATGGCCCTGCTCCCGGGCGGCGGCTACGCCGAGCAGGTCGTCATCCCGGAGAAGATGGCGATACCGCTCCCGGCGAAGATGAGCTTCGAGGAGGGCGCCGCGGTCCCGGAGGCGTTTCTCACGGCGCGCGAGGCCCTCTTCACCCTGGGCCGAACGCGTGTGGACGATGTAGTTCTGGTACACGCCGCGGGCAGCGGCGTCGGGTCCGCGGCCGTTCAGCTCGCGCGCGAAGCGGGGGCCCGCGTCCTCGCCACCGCCGGCAGCGCCGAGAAGCTCGCGCGGATCGGCGAGCTCGGCGCCCACGTGCTCGTGAACTACCGCACCGAAGACTTCGCCGCGGTCGCCATGGAGCAGAGCGCCGGCAAGGGCGTGAACGTGGTGCTAGATTTCATCGGCGCTTCATACTGGCCGAAGCATGCGGCTTGCCTCGCGGTCGGCGGGCGCTGCGTCTGCATCGGCGTCCTGGGCGGCGCTTCGGCGGAGGTGAACCTCGCGCAGGTCCTCCGGCGCCGGCTCCAGATCCTCGGGCTCGTGATGCGCGCTCGAGACTTGTCGGACAAGGTAGCCATCACGCAGGCGTTCATCCGCGAAACGCTCCCGCTGTTCGAGCGGGGAAGTTTGCGTCCGGTCATCGATCGAGTCTTTTCCCTCGCCGACGCGGCGAAGGCGCACGAGCGCATGGAAGCCAACGAGAACTTCGGGAAAATCGTGCTCTCCGTCTGAGCCTGACGAACGGAATCCGCTGCGGCAGAACGCGGCGCGAGGAAGAGCGGTTTGACGCGGCGCGCGCGGGCCCGGCCCTGCGCAAGATCCGAACGACCAACTCCCCAAGTTGGTCGCCAAGCTGCAGTTTGTATCCATAAAAAAGCAATTTGCCGACCTCGCGCGACCAACCATAGGCCGAGTGTGCGCACCGCTGCGTCCAGCGGCTCCAAGTGAGGTTCAGAGTGTCCGACCAAGCCAATAGACGGCTCATCAGCTCCAGGGTCCGTCTCGCACTTTGCGGTGCTTTCGCCTGCTTCGGCGTCCTGGTCGCTGCCTGCTCGGCGTCGACCGGCTCGGGCACGAACAAGCTCGGCGCGACGGGGCCCGGGGGCGGCACGACGACGGGAACCGCGGGCACCGGCAGCACGAGCGGTGGGGGCTTCGAGACCGGCCAGGGTGCAGACGGCACCCAGATGATGATCGGCCCGTTCGGGTCGGGCGGCACGACGGCGGCGGCGTCCGGCGGCGCCGCGGGCTCGTCCGGCAGCATGGGTGCGGGGGGCCTCCCCGTCGTGCCCCCGCCCTCGGACCAGCCCATCAACGTGAACGAGTGCCCCGGGTCGCTCGACGCCGCGACCGTGCAGGCGCTCACCGGTAGCGCCGGCATGCCCGGCGGCAAGCTGCTCTACCCGTACGACCAGACCGTGTTCCCCATCGGGCTCCTCGGCCCGACGTTGCAGTGGTCGCAGTCCGGCACCGCCGACGCGGTGTACCTGCACATGTCGAGCAGTAAATTCGACTACAAGGGCTGCTCCGGCGCGAACGCGAACTTCAGCCTGGCGATACCGAACTCGGCGTGGACCCCCGCGCAGCAGCAGAGCCAGGGCCAGGCCGACCCGTTGAACATCGAGGTCACGGTGAAGAGCGGGTCGAACGTGATCGGCCCGATCAAGGTCCAGCTCATCTTCGCGCTCGGCAAGCTGAAGGGCGATCTCTTCTACAACACGTACACGTCGCCGCAGGCCAACCTGAACGGCGCGGTCATGAAGCTGAAGATCGGGGCCGCCATGCCGACGGTGCTCCTGACCGACACCGGCCTTGCGCCGTTCGGCCCGTGCTGGTCGTGCCATTCGCTCTCCGCGAACGGCCAGGTGCTGGTCGCGCAGCATCACCAGTACCCGGGCGGCCCTTACAAGAGCGCCTCGTTCGATCTGATCGCGAACCCGGGGATGTCGCCGCCGCCCCTGATGGAGCAGCCGAGTGCGATGGGTGAGATGGGCCTCGGCGCGGTCTACCCCGACGGCACGAAGGTGCTCACGATGGGGAGTCCGAGCGACTCGACGGTGAACCCCGTCTTCCCCGACGCCGTCGGCAACGTGCCGGCGATGATCGGGCCGGCGGCCACGATGCTGCTCGACCTGAAGACCGGCGCGAACCTGCCCGTCACGGGCTGGAACGTGAAGTACGCGAAGATGCCCTCGTTCTCGCCGGACGGGTCGATGGTCACCTTCAACTGGCACGAGGACTCGGACGGGCACTCGATCGCCGTCGCGAACTTCGACGCGAAGACGAACACGATGTCGAACGTGCGCGTCATCTACAAGAACGACATGCTCTTCCCGGGCTGGCCGTGGATCACCCCGGACAACAAGGAAGTCGTCTTCGTCCTCGGCAACAAGGCCGACTACGTGAGCGGCTACCCGGGGCGCCTCGACATCGCGGCGAGCGACCTCTGGACGGTGGACATCGCGACCGCCAAGGCGCGCCCGATGAACCGGGCGAACGGCTACATGATGGATGGCGCGCCCACGTACCTGCCGGTGCCCATGCGCGACGAGCACCTCGAGTTCTTCCCGACGATGAGCCCCATCGCCGCGGGCGGCTATTTCTGGGTGTTCTTCACGAGCCGCCGCACCTACGGCAACGCGATCAACGACATGAACTCGCTCGGCGTGACGGACGCCGTCACGAAGAAAATCTGGGTCAGCGCGTACAACATCCGCACTGGCGACATCATCGCGGACCCGAGCCACCCGCCGTTCTACATGCCCGGTCAGGAAGACAAGGCGGGCAACATCCGAGCGTTCGCGGCGCTCGAGCCCTGCCATCAGGAGGGCACGACATGCGAGACGGGCGTCGATTGCTGCATGGGCCACTGCTACATGGGCATGTGCGGCCAGCCACCGCCACCGCCGCCACCGCCGCCGGGCGAGCCGCCGCCCCCGCCCCGCTGTGCGAACATCGACGAGGGATGCGTCACCGCAGCGGATTGCTGTGACAAGACAGCGCAGTGCATCCGGTCGTTCTGCAGCGTTCCGGTGATGATCAAGTGAGACGTC
>CAYUAW010000407.1:0-6656 GCA_964442485.1 uncultured Polyangiaceae bacterium | reverse complement strand
CACGCCCGTCTTCTCGCGATGCGGCAAAGGCATCCATCCGGCAATCTCGGACAGAGTCGAGCTGATGCGCACCTTGAACGGCCGACGAGACACCCAGTGAAGGCTCGTGACGAAGCTCTGCATGGCGCTCGCCCAGAAACCGGTGCCTTCGATGACGGTCCCGAAGCATGCGAGGTTCTTCGAGTACTTGCTGGTCAGGCGGTCGAGCTCCGCCCGCGTCGCCGAGTCGGGCAGCCGGGCGCCGTTGGCGACGACATGTACGGCGGAGAAGCCCTGGCGGTGCTCGGCGCTCATCCCCTGGCTGAACGTATCGATCTTCTGCGCGCGGGCCATGGTGGCCTGAGTGCCCCAGACCACGATGCTCACGTTCTTCCAGGTGGCGATGACGAAGCCCGGCTCTTCACAGACCACCACCACGCCTTCCGCCAGGGGGGCGCGCTGCCCGGTCGCAGAAGAACCGTCACGCTGCTGTATCGCCATCGGTCGCGAAGGACCTCGAGGAAGAGAGAACGACAATAGTCCTCCGCTCATCGAGCGAAGACCAGCGGCAATGCAAGAGAGCGCGCGTGCCCGGCCTTCCGGACGAGCATGTGACGGGATGCGACAGGGGGACGCCAGGGCGCGGCGCTCCCAGCCTTCGTGACAAATCGTCCCCCGCGGCGTGAGCGCAGAGCCGCCCCCGCTGCTCCCAGGAACGCTGAATTGCGATGATCCCCGCAGGCTGATCCGCCGGCATCGGGCTTGCACAATGAGCTTGCCGGAGCGCGTGGACCCGACGCTCTCGAGAGGAGTCAGCAGATGAAGTCGCTCAAGTTTCCGGTTGTTGCAGCAGCTGCGATGACGTCGCTCGGCGCCTTCGCTGCGCCGGCACGCGCCGACGAAGTCGTCGTCGCTCACCGTACGGACGACGTCCAGGTCAGCCGGACACGGCCGAACTCCGCGATGCTCAGCAGCGGCATCATCGGAGTCGGCGTACCTTACCTGGCGTCGGTGGTGGTCGGCGCCGAGAGCAACCACCCTGGCGATCGCAACCTGTTCGTGCCCGTCGCCGGGCCCTGGATGGACCTGGGCGATCGACACTGCGAGGTGGGGACCTCGTGCAACCACGAGGGCCTCTACAAGGGCCTGCTCATCGCGGACGGCATCTTCCAGGGTCTCGGCGCGCTCGAGATCGTCGGTGCGTTCCTCTTCCCCGAGAGGATCACCGTCACGGGCTCGGCGCGCCGCAGCGCTCCGACCCTGACCGCCGGCGTGCACGTGGCCCCGTCCTCGGTCGGCGGCGGCTACGGCCTCGCCGCCGTGGGAGCATTCTAGCGAATACTGTCGTGCGCTCTCACCTGAGTTCGACGCACCCGATCCGACCACCGGCATTGCCTACTGGCTGACCGCCGTCGTCGAGCTTCTCGTGGATGATGATGGAGCGCCCGAGGAACGAATGCGGATCCCCTTGCTTGAGATTGGCGCCCGGCATCGTGATCTCGAGCTTGCCTTTTCCGTCCGCGCCCACCTCGATATTGCCTAGATCCCCAACGTGATGCTCGCTCGCGGTCGGCAGACCGTGCGGGTGATTGTCGGGGTTGTAGTGGGAGCCCGCGCTCTTCGCGTCGGGCGCGCTGCAGTCGGGGGTCTCGTGGACGTGAGCGCCGTGCTTGCCGGGCTTCACGCCCGAGAGGGTGATGACGACATCGACGCCGGAGCCGGTGTCCGTCAGCGTGACGTTGCCCGCGAGCTTCGAGCCGCTCTTCGGGGTGATGTCGAACGAGGCCGCCTTCGGAGCCTCCGCGGGCGCGGCGCTCGCAGCCTGTGCGGGGGCAGCCGCCGGCGCGGGCTCCGCGGGCGCGGACGGCGCCGGGCTTTCGGCGGCGGGTGGAGGCGGTGCCGGAGTCTCGGCCTCGGGCTGGGAACCGCCACACGCGGCGGCCAGGAGCAGCGGAGCAAGAGCGACGAACGATTTGTGGATCTTCATGATGCGAAGTTCTCCTACTTCTTTCGGGCGAATGTGAGTGGGTCGCGGGCTTCCCGTCAAGCCACCATTCCCGCTTCGCGCATCGACCGGAAGAAGAGATAACCCGCCGCGCAAACGAGCACCAAGCCGAGCACGCGTACCGTCCTGGTGCGTCTCTCCCCTTGCAGGAAATCTCGAGCCGCGCCCGAAAGCAGAACCAGAAGCGCGAACCAGCCCGCCACGCCCGCCCCCACCCCCAGGCCGAAGAAGACCGCTACCGCTGCGGACCGGCCCATCAAACCATGGGCGTGCAGCGTCGCGACGACGACCGTCCAGGTCGCGAGGAGCGTCGGATTCACGCCGGAAAGCACGAGCCCCGTGAGGAAACTCCCGCTACGCCGCGTGGTCGGCGGTCGCTTGATGACCTCGGGGTAGATCAGCAACAGCAGGCCGATCAGCCCGACGAGTGAAGCGCCTGCGATGCGAGAAACCGCAACGACGGTATGGGAGAGCGCAAAAAGCAGTGGAAATAGCAATGCGACGCCGAACGCGACGACCGCCTCGGCGAGCGCGCCGCCGAACGCGATGAACAGCCCCTCCGCGCGCCGCCCAGACACCGACCGATCCACCACCAGCACCGCGAGGGGCCCGGCGACGGGAATGGAACCGATGAAAGCGAGAATGATGCCGAGCAACGCGGCGATTAGTAGATGCAAGAAAGGGCGAGCTCCGTTCGGGCGATGGGACCGACACTCTCGGTGCGGCTCACACGGATGGACACAAGTCCCGTGCCGTCAGCAGCACTGTGGCGGACTGTCTCGCTCCGCCGCTCGGGCTCACGATCCGGCGGGGCACATCAATCCTCCCGGGGACCAGCAGGCGATCGGCTGCCGGTGAGTCGTCCGCGTCTTCCGGTCGATGCTCAGGGGCGAAGGGTGGCGTCGGCCACGCCATCCTCGTCGAGCGTCGGGGGCGCCTCGCAGAGGGTGACGGTGCGCTCGAAGGGCGCCACGCACGTGGGGGAGCTACTTTGCGAGCTGAAGGCTGCCATCACCGTGGAGGTGCCCGCCTCGAGGTCCTCGGCGACTGCGCCTTGCACTCGTTCCAGCGCCGCGATGCCGTCCCATTCGGTCGACAGGGCGTCCGCGCGCGCGAGCAACGTCGTATTCCCGGTCAACGAATAGAATTCGCGCGTCCGGGTGGCGTGATGCTCGAACCCGTGAGTGTCGCCCGCCGAGCGCGCCACGCGGGCTCGCACTTCGTGCAAGTAGCCGATGGTCCAGGGCACTGGCTCCGGCGGCTGCTCTTCGATGAGGCGAGCCAGGCGCTCCGCGGCACGCGCGTGCTCGGAGAGAGCGGACTCGGCGACCGCGAGCTGGATCTCGACTCCCTGGTAGAGCTGCACGAAACGACGATCTCCGGGCCTCATCTCCTCCAGGGTTCGAAGGCAGAGGGCACGAGCTTCCGACGGCGCCCCCATGGCGGAGAGCGCCGTCGCAAGATCGCTCCGGACCGCGGCCCACCCCGTCCACTCGTGGGGCTTCATCAGCTCGACCGCTCGCTCGAGCACGCGCTTCGCTTCCTCGAGCTCGCCGCGCAAGAGCAGGTAGCGGCCACGGATCGCGAGCGCGCCGGGTTCGAGTGAAGGGATGCTCGGCAAGAGGCTATCGCAGAGCTCCATCAAGCGCTTGAGCCCCATGAGGTCGCCCATCTTCGCGACCATCCGGCTGAGCCCCGGTGCGAGCCACACCTCCGTCTGCCACGCCGATCCGCGCTGGATGGCGTGAAGCTCGACCTCCTCCTCCCAGCGTCGCGCCTCCGCCATCTCGCCGCGGTGGGCATGCCACTGCGCGCGCAGCTGGGCGGCTGCCGCGCGATGCAAGATGAAATCGCAATGTTCGAGCGCCTCGATTCGTTCGAGCGCACGGGGATCGTCGGCGTAGGTCTCGAGCGCGCCGAGGCAGTGGAGCGCCCCGCCGCGAAGAAGGATGCGGGTCGATTCGGCCACCCACCGAAAGGCCTTGGGGTCCTCGATGTGGTCGAGCAAGGCGCGCCATCCCGCCCAGGACTCGGCTTCACGCCCTCCGATGACCTGGGCAAGGCGCAAGCAGTATTCGTGGCACGCGGTGCCCGGCGAAAATCCGCCGAAGGCGACGAGCGGTTCGATCACACGACTCAGCGCATACACCTGCTTGACGTCGCGACAGACCGTGGCAGCTCCGCAGAGGCCCATGACGGTGTTCAACGTGAAGAAGAAGACCTCCTGGAGCGAGAGCACACGCCGGGACTTCGGAACCCCGAAGAATCGAATCACCGCCCACAGGAGGCCGAGCGTCGCAGCGACCCGGAGGCCCGTGTATCGACGGAGCTTCCCGGCGAGCGAAAGCCCCGAGAGGCGCGACCCCACCGCGACTGCGGCCTCGCCCCAGCGCACCCCGAGCTTTCTGTCCGCGACGTAAGCCCCGACGGCGAGCGGCGCCATCAAGACGAGCCGTTCGTAGTCGTGACTCGCTCCCGGTGGCAAGCGCTCGAGCGCTTCTTCGAGATAGCGGAACCCCGTGTGCTCGAACGTCACCGACTGGAGGATGAACGCGCGGGCCACCTCGAGAACGATGGGCAATCCGCGCTTCAGATCGCCGCCGCGGATGAGGTGCCAGCCCGCTTCCAGAAGCGCCGCCGCGTGCTTCGAGTGCGCCGCCGCTCCGCCTGGCGGCGACTCGCCCTTCGTCGACCGGAGCATTGCTTCGGCGGCACGAAGATGTAGCTCGGCGCGGTCTCGCTCCACGAGCTCCCCCTCCAGGAGTCGCTGCAGCGCCTCGAACGGGAACCGGACGTTCTCCGCGCCGGCGATGAGAATGCCCCGGTCGACGAGCTCGTGGATGAGCCGCAAGCCGTCCGGCAGATCGAGGAGCGACGCGAACGATTGCGCGACGGAGACGGACCAAGCAGAAGGCAGGATCGCGAGAGCAGTGGCGAGCCGCCGCGCGTCGTCGGGTAGACCGTCGATGCGGCCCTTCCAGACGTCGGCGAGCGTTGCAGCGCCAGTGTCGTCCGGCAACTCCTGCGGCAACACCCACGCTCCGTGCACGTAGCGGACGGAGCCGGTAGCCACGAGATGGCGCGCGACGGCCATCGCGTCTCGCGGCCGACCGGCGGATCTCCGATGGACCCACTCGGAGAGCCGCGCGCTCTGCGGCGTGTCCCCGAACAGGAACGTGAGCAGACTTCGCTCGTCGACGGTCTCGAGCGGTTCGAGCTCGAGCGTCTCGGCGTTCCGCTTCAGGCGGGCGAGACCAGCCGCGGGAGCGGACTTCGCGGCGGAGCTCTCGCCGATCACGAGCAATAGCCTCGCGCTCTGTCCTCGCGACAGCAGGGCCAGGACCGCTGCCGAGAGGCTGTCGACGTGCTCGGCCCCGTCGACGATGACCACCACCGGTCGCGCCTCCGCCACGTGGCGAACGAACGACTCCACCGTCTCTTGATCGTGGATCCTCCTGGCGGCGGCGGAACCTCGATGCGACGACGGCATCGTGCCGGACCACGTCCCACGAATGGACGGCGCGAAGTGAGGCAGCGACGCAGCCGGACCGCGAATCGCGGCAGTCGCGACCTGGGGAGCAGCGTCGAAGAGGGACTCGACGATTCCTCGCGCCGTTCCGCCGTCGCCGGGGCAGAGAGCGGCGTCCACGTGTGCGACGAGCGCGCCCTTCACGCGCGCTTCCAGCGCGAACTCGTCGAGGAGCCGGGTCTTGCCGATGCCGGCGTCTCCGCGCACGACGACGGCTCGCGGCGCACCTTGCATCGCCGCACGGAGCGAGCGATGAAGTCGAGCGAGCTCCGCTTGTCGCCCGACGAGAGGCGCGATCGCGAGGTAGCTGTCCGTGATGGCGATGTCTCGATCCGGCTCGAGCCCGGCGATGGCCTCGAGCCTGTCGATGACCGCCGCTGCGCTCGCAGGCCGCGCGGCGCGGTCGACGCTCAACAACGACAACACGAGCTCGTCGAGCGCCGGCGGCACGCCCTCGAGGTCTCCTCGATGGAAACCTTCCACGTGCACCGACGGGGGCAGCGGCGGGCGTCCCCACGCGCAGGCGATCTCGGCGACGTCCCGGCCGGCGTATGGATGGCGCCTGGTGAGCAGCCAGTACGCGAGTGCGCCGAGCCCGAAGAGGTCGTAGCGCGCGTCGAGCGGCGCGCAGTCGAGCGCCTCGGGCGCAATGCACGTCGGACTTCCGACGACGGCCGACGGCAGCCCGAACTCCGCGAGCGCTCCGAAGTCGATCAACTTGCTCCGTCCGTTGGTGACGCGCACGTTGCGGGCGCTCACGTCGCGGTGGAGCAGGCGCCGAGCATGGAGCAGCGCGAGGGACGACGCGACGTCCCGGAGACACGCACAGGCCTCCTTGTACGGCAGCGGCGCGAGCTGCCGCACGTCGAGCCCATCGAGGAGCTCCATCGTGTAAAACGAGGTGTCGCGCTCGACGTCGACGTCGTACACCTCGATGATGCGCGGATGATGCAAGCGGGCGAGCGTCAGATACTCCCGTTCGAAGTGCTCGCGACAGGGATCGCCGGCGGCGCCGTGCACGGTCTTCAACGCGACGAAGCGGCCGCGTCGTTCGTCCCAGGCGCGGTGAACGACGCCCATGCCTCCCGCACCCAGCCGTTCGTGAATGCGGTAGCGTCCACCGATCACGGTGAGCTCGGCCTC
>CAYUAW010000406.1:3375-6668 GCA_964442485.1 uncultured Polyangiaceae bacterium | reverse complement strand
GCGTGATCTTGCCGACCAGGATGTCGCCCGGCTTCACCTCGGCGCCGATGCGCACCACGCCGGCCTCGTCGAGGTCCTTCAGGGCCTCTTCGCCGACGTTCGGGATGTCGCGGGTGACCTCTTCCTTGCCGAGCTTCGTGTCACGCGCGATGCACTCGAACTCCTCGATGTGCACCGAGGTGAACACGTCGTCCTTGACGATGCGCTCGGAGACGAGGATCGAGTCCTCGAAGTTGTACCCCTGCCAGGGCATGAACGCGACGACCACGTTCCGGCCGAGCGCGATCTCGCCCATGTCGCACGCGGGGCCATCGGCGAGGACCTCGCCGGCCTTCACGTACTC
Organism: uncultured Polyangiaceae bacterium; assembly: GCA_964442485.1. Taxonomy (GTDB): domain Bacteria; phylum Myxococcota_A; class Polyangia; order Polyangiales; family Polyangiaceae; genus DASZVB01. Next base: position 6,325 of record CAYUAW010000406.1, on the reverse strand, counting down.
ACCAGGCCGAACGATCGGCTTCTGGTTGTAGCAAGTGCTCTGGTTCGAGCGCTGGTACTTGATCATCGGGTAGATGTCGGGCACCTCGCTGCCTTCGCCGGACGTCGCGCGGACGACGACGCGGGTGGCGTCGACGCTCTCCACGAAGCCCTCGCGCTGGGCGATGATGCAGACGCCGCTGTCGACGGCGACGCGACGCTCCATCCCGGTGCCGACGAGCGGCGCTTCCGTGACGACGAGCGGCACGGCCTGGCGCTGCATGTTGGCGCCCATGAGCGCGCGGTTCGCATCGTCGTGCTCGAGGAACGGCACCAGGGCCGCCGCGACGCTCACCATCTGGTTCGGCGCGACGTCGATGAGCTCGATCTGCTCGGGGAGCGCCATGCGGTACTCACCGTTGTATCGGGCGCTGACCAGCGCCGAGGTGAAGCGGCCCTTCGGGTCCATCTCCGAGCTCGCCTGCGCGATGTAGCGACCTTCCTCTTCCAGTGCCGAGAACCAGTGGGTCTCGTCGAGGACGCGGCCCTCGGTCACCTTGCGGTACGGCGTCTCGACGAAGCCGTACTCGTTCACGCGGGCGAAGGTGGACAGCGACGCGATGAGTCCGATGTTCGGACCTTCCGGCGTCTCGATCGGGCAGATGCGGCCGTAGTGCGTGGTGTGCACGTCGCGCACCTCGAAGCCCGCGCGCTCACGCGTGAGGCCGCCTGGCCCGAGCGCGGAGAGGCGGCGCTTGTGCGTCACCTCGGAGAGCGGGTTCGTCTGGTCCATGAACTGCGAGAGCTGCGAGCTCCCGAAGTACTCCTTCACCACGGCGCCGACCGGCTTCGCGTTGATGAGGTCGTGCGGCATCAGGGTGTCGATCTCCTGCGACACGCTCATGCGCTCCTTGATGGCGCGCGCCATGCGCACGAGGCCGATGCGGTACTGCACCTCCATCAGCTCGCCGACCGCGCGGACGCGGCGGTTGCCGAGGTGGTCGATGTCGTCGACCGAGCCCTTGCCGTTCTTCAGATCGATGAGGTTCTTCACCGTCTGCAGGATGTCCTCGCGAGAGAGCGTGGTCTGGTTCAGACCGGGCTTCTGCTCGTCGGGCAGGTCCTTGTAGAACTTGTAGTTCAGCTTCAGGCGGCCGACCGCGGAGAGGTCGTAGCGCTCGGCGTTGAAGAACAGGTTGTTGAAGAGCGTCTTGGCCGTCTCGAGCGTCGGCGGATCGCCCGGGCGGAGGCGGCGGTAGATCTCCATGATGGAGTCTTCCGTCGTCTGCACCTTGTCGGCGATCAGCGTGTCGCGCAGGTACGGACCGACGTTCAGGCCGTCGATGAAGAGCACCTTGATCTCGCCGACGTCGGCTTCGCGGAGCCGCTCGAGGGTGACCTCGGTGACCTCCTCGTTGCAGCCGAGCAGGACCTCACCGGTCTCCTTGTCGACGACGTCCTCGGCGCTGACCTTTCCGATGAGCTCGGGGAGCTCGATCGGGAGGCGATCGACGTTCGAGCCCTTGAGCTTCTTGATCGCCGCGCGAGTGAACTTGGTGTTCTTCTTGACGACGACCTCGCCGCCCACCTTGATGTCGCGCGTGGCGCGCTGACCGGCGAGCAGATCGAACTCGAGGCTCTTCGAGAATTTGCCGCCCTTCTCGATGTAGATCGTCTCCTTCGCGTAGAAGCGATCGAGGAGCTCCTGCGTCGTGAAGCCGAGGGCGCGGAGCAGCACCGTCGCGTGCATCTTCCGGCGGCGGTCGATGCGGACGTAGATGATGTCCTTGTGGTCGAACTCGAAGTCCAGCCACGACCCGCTGTAGGGGATGATGCGCGCGGAGTAGAGCAGCTTGCCGCTCGAGTGCGTCTTGCCCTTGTCGTGGTCGAAGAAGACGCCAGGGCTACGGTGGAGCTGCGAAACGACGACGCGCTCCGTCCCGTTGATGATGAACGTCGCGGTCTCCGTCATGAGCGGGATCTCGCCGAAGTAGACCTCCTGCTCCTTGATGTCGCGGACGATGCGCTCGCCGCCTTCGACCACGTCGTAGACCATGAGCTGCGTCGTCACCTTGATCGGCGCGGCGTACGTCATGCCGCGCTGGCGGCACTCCTCGACGTCGTACTTCGGCTTGTCGAGCTGGTACGAGACGAACACGAGCTCGCTCGTGCCGTCGAAGTCACGGATCGGGAAGACGCTCTTGAAGACGCCCTGGAGGCCGATGTCCTTGCGTTCCTTCGGAACGATGTCGGACTGCAGGAACTTGTCGTAGCTCGTCTTCTGGATGTCGATCAGGTTCGGGATCTCGACGGCGGTCTTCACCTTGCCGAGATTGGTGCGGTGCCGGTAGTTCGACTGGACCTGTGACGTCATCTAGATATCTCCAACAACGGACACGCTCGCGCAGAGCGGCCCTCCGGTGCGCGGTGGCACGTTCGCCTCGCGGGTAGCAGCTCGCCACCCGCAAGGCTTCGTGCCTTTCTCAAAACGCTCTGCCGTCTCCGAAACAGAAAGGAGCGACACGCTTTCGGTAAGTGGAACCAATTAGACGGCCGCGCCCCTTACTTGACTTCGACCTTGGCTCCGGCGCCTTCGAGCTTCTTCTTGATCTCGTCGGCCTCGTCCTTGCCCACGCCTTCCTTGACGGCCTTCGGCGCGCCTTCCACGAGGTCCTTCGCCTCCTTGAGGCCGAGGTTCGTGATCTCGCGGACGGCCTTGATGACCTGGATCTTGTTCGCGCCGCCATCCGCCAGGATGACGTCGAACTCGGTCTTCTCTTCGACCGGCGCTGCGGCAGCAGCGGCGCCGCCTCCACCACCCGCGATGGCAACGGGCGCTGCGGACACGCCCCACTTGGACTCGAGCTCCTTCACGAGCTCTGCGATCTGAATGACGGGGAGGTTGGAGAGGTAATCGACGACCTGCTCCTTGGTTACATCAGCCATTTTCTATTGCTCCTGTGAACGTGACA
>CAYUAW010000406.1:0-3275 GCA_964442485.1 uncultured Polyangiaceae bacterium | reverse complement strand
CATGACCATGCGCTGCGCCGGCGCGTTGAAGGTCGCGAGCAGCATGGCGCGCGCCTCGTTCTTGCCGGGCATGGTGGCGAGCTGATCCTGGACGGCCTTGCCGTCGAGGACCTGCCCTTCGAGAAGACCCGCTTTGATCTTGAGCTTCTCGTTGTCCTTGACGAAGTCCTTCAGGACCTTCGCCGCAGCGCTGGGCTCCTCGTAGCTCCACGCGACTCCGGTCATCCCTTTCAGCGCGCCTTCGAGACGCGACAGCCAGGGAGCGCCGGCGAGGGCGTGGCGCACGAGCTTGTTCTTCACGACGCGGTAGTCCACGCCCTTGGCGCGGAGATCGTCGCGAAGCTTCGTCACCTCTTCCACGGTCATGCCCTGGAAGTCGACGAACACGGCGGAGGTCATCTTGGCGAAGCGCGCCTTGATGTCCGCGATCTGCTCTACTTTTTCGCTCTTGAGCATCGCTTAGGCTTCCTCTCCCTCTTTCGCCGTGATCACGGAGGGATCGATGCGGACGCCAGGGCCCATCGTGCTCGAGAGCGTGATGCTCCGGAGATAGACGCCCTTGGCCGTCGACGGCTTCTTCTGGACCAGCTCGCGCATCAACGCAAACGTGTTGTCCGTCAGCTTCTGGGGCTCGAACGAGACCCGGCCGACCCGGCAGTGCACGACGCCCGCCTTGTCGACGCGGTACTCGACCTTGCCGGCCTTCGCCTCGCGGACCGCGCGGCCGACGTCCGCCGTCACGGTACCGACCTTCGGGTTCGGCATCAGGCCGCGTGGACCGAGGATACGGCCGAGCTTGCCGACCGTGCCCATCATGTCCGGCGTGGCGATGCAGACGTCGAAGTCGAGCATCCCTTCCTGGACCTTCTTCGCGAGGTCGTCACCGCCGGCGAACTCGGCGCCGGCGTCGAGCGCCTCTTTCTCCTTCTCGCCGCGCGCGAACACCGCGACCCGGACGCTCTTGCCCGTGCCGTGGGGCAGGACGAGGGCGCCGCGGACCATCTGGTCGGCGTGCTTCGGATTGACTCCGAGCCTGACCGCGACGTCGATGCTCTCGTCGAACTTCGCGTAGGCCGCGCTCTTCACGAGACCGACGGCTTCGTCGATCTTGTAGCGCTTGTCGTGGTCGATTTTCGCGACCGCGACCTTTCTCTTCTTGGGGATTCTCGGCATTCGGTTTTTTACCTTTCGCTGGTCTGCGGCCGCCCGTGTTCGGGAGGCCTCCCAGTCGTCACATCAGGTCGGTTCAGCCGACCTCGATACCCATGTTCTTCGCCGTTCCGGCGATGGAGCGGGAAGCCGCCTCCAGGTCCTTCGTGTTCATGTCCTGGATCTTTTCCTTCGCGACCGCGCGGACCTGATCCCAGCTGAGCTTGCCGATCTTCTTCTTGTTCGGCTCGGCCGAGCCCGCGCCCGGCTTCTTCGACGTCGGCAGGCCGAGCGCCTTCTTCAGGAGCACGCTCGCCGGCGGGCTCTTCATGATGAAGGTGTAGCTGCGGTCGGCGTACACCGTGATCACGACCGGGATGATCGTGTCGCCGAGCTTCGCGCTGCGGGCGTTGAAGTCCTTGCAGAACCCCATGATGTTCACGCCGTGCTGGCCTAGAGCCGGGCCGACCGGCGGCGAGGGGTTCGCCTTGCCCGCGGGGAGCTGGAGCTTGATGTATGCGTTGATCTTCTTTTTTGCGGCGGCCATCAGCGTTTCTCCACGTGAGCGAAGTCGAGCTCGACCGGCGTGGGCCGGCCGAAGATAGAGACCATCACCTTGAGCTTCTGCTTGTCCGGCTTCACTTCCTGCACGGTGCCGGAGAAGTTCGCGAACGCGCCCACGATCACGCGGACCTCGTCGCCTTCCTGGAACTGCTGGCGGGGCTTCGGCTTGACCGCGCCCTCGGTGATGCCCTTCCGCAGATCCTCGATGTGCGGCGGCTTCACTTCCTGCGGCTTCTGGTTGCCGATGAAGCCGGTGACCTTCGGCGTCTCCTTCACGAGATGCCAGGCCTCTTCGCTCATGAGCATCTCGACGAAGACGTAGCCCGGGAAGGTCGTCTTCGAGCGGACGCGGCTCTTCCCGTCCTTGCCCTGGGAGGTGACGCTCTCGGACGGGATGAGCACCTCGCCGAAGCGTTCATCCATCTTGTACTGACGGATGCGCTCGCGCAGCGCTTGCTTCACCTTGTTCTCGTAGCCCGAGTAGGTGGTGACGACGTACCACTTCATCCGTCGCGGTTCGTCGGACGGAGTGCCAAAGTCGTGGGTGCTGCTTTCGGTTTCGCTGGTCATGCGCCGTATATCTTCTGCGTGACGAAAGCCCACAGGCGATCGAGGAGGCCCACGTAGATGGTCGCGAGCGCGCTCGCAACTACCACCACGATCGCTCCGTTCGTTACGGTCTCCCGGCTCGGCCAGACGACCTTCGAAAGCTCGAGCGCGACGTCATCCGACCATGTCCGGAGACTCGGCTTCCTGAACATCTGCACAACCACGAGGATGCCGATGACGATCCCGACGACGATGGTGAACGACGGCCGCTCGTCCTCTCCATAAAGGAGAAGCTGCGGGACGGCGTGAACCGCGGGTGGCCACGCCGCGAGGGCGTTCCAGATCCCAGCGAGGACCCGCCCGGCGATGAACGCCGTGGCGATGCCTACCACGAAGAACGCCGCGTGCACGTACTTCGTCGCTCCCAGGTTCGTCGGCGCGGCGGATTCCGCCGACGCGTCGGCCACCTTCTCGAGGGCGTCGCTTTCCAGCACTTCGCCCTCGAGCGGGGCGTCGTCCTGGTCTTTCGTGCTTGTCTCGTCTTCGGCCATTACTTGCCTTCGAACCGTGGTCTTCGGAGAGAAACTTCTGCAGGGGCGGAGAGACTCGAACTCCCGACCCGCGGATTTGGAATCCGCTGCTCTACCAACTGAGCTACGCCCCTATCGTCTCGCATGCCCCGCTCGCTTCGAGGACGGGGCCATCTCGGTGCTCTCGGTGCTCAGCGTGCGTTCGCACGCCTCCGCGCCTCACCCACCGATCTGACCCCGTCGTCTTCGCGATCGAGGCATGCTTGGTCGTCTCTTGAACGTCGGTAACGCTCGGGCCGTGATCGCTCGCGGCCCCTCGGTCGTCATTTGAACAGCGATTTACGACGGCACCAGACGTAGGCCGGCACGCGTCGATCTTGCTGTGCTTTCGCACAGCTTCGAGCGCTGCTTGTCGGTTTACGGTTTGATTCATCGTCTGGCTGCTCGGTCTATTTGGTTTCTTCGTGGATGGTGTGGGCGTCG
>CAYUAW010000405.1:0-6683 GCA_964442485.1 uncultured Polyangiaceae bacterium | reverse complement strand
GTGTCGCCCCTCCCTGAGCTGGCGCAGCCGGCGATTTGGGAGGGGCCGCCCGCGCGCAGCGGCCGGAGGCCGCGAGCACGGACGGGGGGTGGGCAGGCCCATCTCTAACCGAGCGCAGATCGTCACTGCGGCTCCTCGGCGGGTTCCTTGGCTTTCGGGGGAAAGAGCAGCGACGCGGCGATGGTGATGCCGAGCACGCCCGCGATGATGCCGAGCGAGATGCCGGTGGAGACGTGTACCCACTTCTGAGCGACCATCTTCCCGCCGACGAAGGCGAGGATCACGGCGAGGCCGGTCTTCAGGTACACGAACCGTGAGACGATCGCGGCCAGCAGGAAGTACATCGAGCGAAGGCCGAGGATCGCGAAGATGTTCGACGTGTAGACGATGAAGGGGTCCTTCGTCACGCCGAACACGGCCGGGATCGAATCGAGCGCGAACAGGACGTCCGAGGTCTCGACCAGGACCAGCACGGCGACCAGCGGAGTGGCGAGCCACTTGCCGTTCTCGTGCACGAAGAAGTGCGCGCCACGCATCTCCGGCACCGAGGGCACGTAGCGACGGAAGAGCCGGAAGGCGATGTTCTTGTCCGGCTCCGCCGTCCCGTCGTCGCCTCCGCGGAAGAGCTTCCACGCCGTGTAGAGGAGCGCCACCCCGAAGACGATCATCACCCACGAGAAGCGCTGCACGAGGACCGTCCCGATGCCGATGAAGAGCCCGCGCAGCAGGACGGCCCCGACGATGCCCCAGAACAGCACGCGGTGCTGATAGCTCGCGGGGACCCGGAAGGCCGTGAAGATCACCACGAACACGAAGAGGTTGTCGACGGAGAGCGCCTCTTCGAGCAGGTAGCCGGCCGTGAACTCGAGGCCCTGCTGCTCGCCGACCAGCACGTAGATGCCGGCGTTGAAGGCCGCGGCGACGGCGATCCAGATCGTGCTCCACACGAGCGCGTCCCGGACGCTCACTTCCTTCACCGAGCGACGGAAGATACCGAGGTCGATGACGAGCATGACCACGACCGCCGCTGCGAAGATCGCCCACATGGTGGGGTTGCCGGAGGTGCGCATGGCGTGGTCGATGACCCTCGGGCCCTGGAACGAAAAGACGTACCAGAGGCAAGCTCAAAGGCAAGCTCAAAGGGGCGTGGTAGATCGAGGGGCCGCTTGTGCCCGCTCGACACGCTCGACACGCTCGACACACACACGCTCGACACGAGCGACGCGGGAGCATCGCCCCGCAGGGCCGTGTTCGCGACGGCCGGCCACGTCGATCACGGAAAGACCGCCCTGATCCGCGCGCTCACCGGCGTCGACACCGATCGGCTGCCCGAGGAGAAGCGTCGCGGGATCACCCTCGAACTCGGTTTCGCCGAGCTACCGGGAACGCCCATCAGCTTCATCGACGTCCCCGGTCACCGGCGCCTCGTGCACGCCATGATCGCAGGGGCCTCGGGGGTGGACGCGCTCGTGCTCGCCGTCGCTGCAGGAGAAGGCGTGATGCCGCAGACGCGCGAGCACCTCCACGTCGCGGCGCTCCTCGGCATCCGTCGCGTCCTCGTCGCGCTGACGAAGGCGGAGCTGGTCGACGACGAGACGCTCGCGCTCGCAGAGGCCGACGTCCGCGAGGCGCTCTCGGCGGTGCAGCTGTCGGCCGTCTCGGTGCACCGGACCTCCGCGCGTACGGGGCGGGGCATGGAAGAGCTCCGGAGCGCCGTCGTCTCGCTCGCCGAGACCCTGCCTGACCCCGGAAGGACAGCGCGCACGCTCCTCCCGGTCGATCGAGTCTTCAACGTGCAAGGGGCCGGCGTCGTCGTGACCGGGACGCTCGTCCACGGACGTCTGCGCGTGGGACAGCCGGTGCGCGTGCTCGGACGGCGAGGACCGAGAACCGGTGTCTGTCGTGGGCTCGAGATCCACGGCCGCGCCACGGCGCAGGCGGACGCGCCGGCTCGGGTCGCCGTCAACATCGCGAGGCTCGAGAGAGACGACCTCGAGCGGGGAGACATCGTCTCGGGAGAGCACGCCCCGTGCGTCTCGCGGCGGCTCGACGTGAGCCTCCAGCTCTTGCCCGGCGTCACGGTGAAGGACGACCAGCCCGCCGTGGTGCACGTCGGCGCGGCTCGTGCTGCCGCTCGGCTCTTGATGCTCGGAAGCGGGTTCGCTCAGCTCGTCCTGCACGAACCACTCGCGGCCCTGGGCGGCCTCGCCTTCGTCGTCCGGGGTTTCTCTCCGAACCGCGAGCACGGCGCCGTGCTCGGCGGAGGACGCATCCTCGACGCCGACGCGCCCCCCTTGCCGCGGCCGCGCGACACCGCGGGGCGCTCGCGGCGCGTGCACGCAGTCGAGCTCTGCCGGGATGGCCGGCAAGACGACGCCGTCCTCGCGATGCTCGACGAGGCACCGCGACCGGTCGACGGCGCAGCGCTCGAGAGCCGTCTCGGCCTCGAGCCCGGAACGATCGCGGAGTGGTCCAGGCGTGACGCGCTCCCCGGCGTCGTGTCGGTCGACGCCGGGAGCTGCTGGACGACGGCGCGCGGGCTCGAACGGCTCGCGGAGCTCGCGACGGCGCGCGTCGAGGCGCACCAGGCGAGCGCGCCACACGAGCGCGGCGCGTCGCTCGAGACGATCCGCTCTGCGCTTGCGGAGCGATGCGGGCGCGACGCCGCCGACGCAGCCCTTCACCGTGCGCTCGCGGGGGGAAGACTGCGAGTCGAGAAGGGCGTGCTGTCGACCCCTGAATTCGCCGAACGCGAGCACGCGGCGTCGGACCAGGCCGCGCTCGCCGCGCTCGCCGCGCTCGAGCGTGCGGCGCTCCAGGGAATGGGCGAGGACGCCTTCGTCGCGAGCGGAACACCCCTGACGGTCGTGCGCGCGGCGCTCGCGAGGCTCGCGACCAGCGGCCGAGCACGACGCCTCGGCGCGCTGTGGTTCGCCGAGGGCGCCATCGAGGAGGCCCGCGTAGCAATCCGCGCGCACTTCGAGCGCGGCCTGCCGCTCAGCGTCGCAGACTTCAAGGCGCTCTGCCGGGTGTCGCGGAAGCAGGCCATCCCGCTCCTCGAACAGCTGGACCGCGAGGGGACGACGCTTCGCGATCGGAGCGAACAGGGCCGCGACATCCGACTTGCCGGCCCCCTGCTCCGCGAATAGCGTGGCGCCGGGTCGCCGGAAGCGGCGTCCCGTCGCGCACGAGAAACACCCATGGAAGGCCCCGTCACGCTCGTCACCGGAGGCTCGGGGTATCTCGGCGAGACGGTGGTGAAGAAGCTCTGCGCTCGCGGCGACCGCGTGCGCGTCTTCGACCTCGTGGACAACGAAGATCGCCCCCCGGGCGTGGAGTTCGTGCGCGGCGACATCCGGGACGGCGATGCCGTGCGTCGCGCACTGGCTTCCGTTCGCATCGTCCATCACAACGTGGCACAGGTACCGCTCGCGAAGGACCGTGAGCAGTTCTGGTCGGTGAACGTGGAGGGAACCCGGACCCTGCTCGAGCACGCCCTGCGCGAAGGCGTGAAGAAGACGATCCTCGTCTCGTCGAGCGCCGTGTACGGGGTACCCCCCCGGAACCCCGTGGACGCCTCCGTCGCCCCCGGGCCCCGGGAGGCGTACGGAGCGGCGAAGCTCGCGGCCGAGCACGCGGGCGAGGAGTACGTCGCCCGCGGCCTCGACATCTCGATCGTGCGGCCGCGTACCATCCTCGGGCACGGCCGGCTCGGCATCTTCCAGATCCTCTTCGAGTGGGTGCGCCGCGGGCGGCCGCTCTACACGCTCGGCGACGGGCACAATCGTTACCAGTTCGTGCACGCCGACGACCTCGCGGAGCTCTGCCTGCGCGCCGACGCATTGCCCGGCTTCCAGGTGCTGCTCGCCGGGGCCGAGCGCTTCGGCACGATGCGGGAGCTCCTCGAAGGCCTCGTCGCTCACGCCGGCACGCGGAGCCCGATCCGCGCGCTCCCCTTCGGCCCGACTCAGCTCGCCATGGCCGTCACGAGCAAGCTCGGCCTCTCGCCCCTCGGCGACTATCACACCCTGATGTACGGGCGCGAGATGTACTTCGACATCTCGGAGACGAAGCGCGTGACGGGCTACTCTCCCCGCTACTCGAACGCGGAGATGATCGCCGAGTCGTACGACTGGTACGTCGCCCACCGCGAAGAGGTGCTCGCTCGCAAGGACGCCTCTCATCACCGTTCAGCGGTGCGGCTGGGCGTTCTGAAGCTCCTGGAGCTCCTGCCGTGAGCTCGTCGGCGCTCCTCTTCGCGCTCGTCACGGTGGTGCTGAACGGCAGTGCGCAGCTTCTCCTGCGCCAGGCAGCGCTCACCGGCGCCATCCCGACGAGTCCCCTCACCTTGCTCCGGAACCCGTGGTTCATGGGCGGTCTCGCGGCCTACGCCGCGAGCGTCCTCACGTGGCTCGTCGTGCTTCGCAAGGTCCCCCTGTCGGTCGCGGCGCCCTTCGTGGCCCTCGTCTACGTGCTCGTGCCGCTCGCGAGCCGCTCCCTCTTCGACGATCGCATCACGTCGAAGATGTGGCTCGGCATGCTCCTGGTCGCCCTGGGCGTGACGCTGGTGGCGAGTGGCGCGCCCAGGGCCCCCACAGGCGACAGCAGCGCCGAGTAGCAGAGCGCCGCTGGTCGGCGGTAGCAGCTCGCTGCATCGGCGGAACGAGTCCGGCAAGGTTACGCTGATCACTGACCGCACGCGGCCAGACCCAGGCACCTTCCGGCCAATTGCTGTTGCGCTGCGGCCAAGCTCGCGCGAAGGCATGTCGCATTTGCTATGCGCATCCAATGCAGAAGGCGTCGCTGCTACTCGCCGTCCACCTCCTTTCGTGTAGCAGCAGCCAGCGGAGCCCCGGAAGCTCCTCGCAGGCGGGCGGCGCAAACCAGGTTGGCGCTTCGGCCGGGGGGGCCGCGTCGGATGGCGTCCCTTCCATTCTCGCCGGTTCGGGGGGCTCTACGGTTCTCTCGGTCGGCGCAGGGGGCACCACGACGTCGATTGCACCTGTCGATGCTTCGACCCCCGAGCGGATCCCGTCCTTCATGCGGAATGATTGCCCGGGTGCACTGTCGGCAAACGACGCGGCGGCGCTCGCCGGGGCTGCGCACGCGGACTCCGCGATGCGGTGGCTCTACCCGTATGACGCCACGGTCTGGCCGCGGGGCTTGCTGCCGCCGGTCCTCCAGTGGGACGCCCCGGCCGGTGCCGGGAGCAGCGTGCGCGTGCACCTGCATGGAAAGTACTTCGACTACGTCGGCTGCCTGCAAACGACGGGCACGAACCAGCTCGAGCTGCCGAAGGACGTCTGGGATTCACTCGGCGTCTCCAACGACGGCGCCGTCGATCCCATCTCCGTCGAGCTCACCGTGCTGTCCGGCGGAGGCGCGGTCGGGCCCATCGTCGAGCACTGGACCTTCGCCAATGCGGCGATGAAGGGAGCTGTCTTCTACAACACGTATGACTCGACGCTCCCCGCGGCGCAGAACACCGGCGCGGTCCTGCGCCTGCTTCCCGGCGCCGAGCAGCCCGAGGTGTTCCTGAGCTCGCGCAATCCTGGAGAATGCACCGGCTGCCACTCCGTCTCCGCGAACGGCGCCCGGCTGGCCGCGGACACGCACGGCCTCGGAGGGGTCACCTACGTGGGCAGCAACGTCTTCGCCATCACGCCGTCGACGCAGCCGAACCCCCCGTCGCTGCAGAGCAAGCTGCCGCAGACGGGCTTCGGTGCGTTCACGCCGGACGGCTCCCGTTTCGTGACGAACGCGGCACCGATCAACGGCGGCCCTTTTGTCGCGGGAAACCTCCCGGGCACCTGGGGCGTCGCGCCTGCGCAGCTCGTCAAGCCGGACACCGGCGAGATCCTCTCGATGTCCGGGATGACCGCGACGGCGAAGATGCCGAGCTTCTCGTCGGACGGCCGCCACATCGTCTTCACGGATCACGCGATCGGCGGAGACGGGAAGGGCCTCGCCGTTCTCGATTTCGATCCGGCTGCAGACAGCTTCTCCAACTACCGCCAGATCCTGAGCGACCCGATGAACTACCCGGGGTGGGCCTTCTTCCTCCCGGACGGCTCCGGTGTCGTGTTCACCCTCGGCACGTCGACCATGTACACCAGCACCAACCTCATCCTGCCGACGTTGCCGACCGGCGACCTCTATTTCGTCGACCTCGCTCGCGGAAATGCCGTGTCACCGCTGGCGAGACTGAACGGCTTCGAGGACGACGCCCAGATGCAGCCGTATCTCCCCGCCGGCGATCGCGACCTTCACAAGAACTACTATTCCACCGGCGTTCCAGTGGCCGCGGGCGGCTATTTCTGGGTCTTCTTCACGAGCCGGCGCACGTACGGGAACCTGAAGAACGGCGTCGCCGAAGTAGCCGACGCGAAGCAACTCTGGGCAGCTGCCCTGGACATCGGCGGCAAGGGCGACATCAGTCATCCGCCGTTTTACCTTCGCGGGCAAGAACTCGGGAGCGGCAACGTACGCGCGTTCGCCGCGCTCGAGCCCTGCCGCGCGGACGGTGCGACCTGCGAGACCGGCATCGACTGCTGCGCCCGCTTCTGCACCAATCACCTGTGCGGCCCCCCGCCGCCCAGGAAGACGTGCAGCAACATCGACGAAGGTTGCAAGACCGCGACCGATTGCTGTCCGGGAGCCCAGAGGATCGACTGCATCGCCGG
>CAYUAW010000404.1:0-6702 GCA_964442485.1 uncultured Polyangiaceae bacterium | reverse complement strand
GGCGGCATGAGCGGCGGCGGCGGGATGACCGGCACCGGCAACACCGGGAACGCAGGCAAGGGCGGTGGCGCCGGTGGCGCCAGCGGCACCATGGACGCGGGCGCGGGCGGCAGCGACGCCAGCGTCGGCATGAGCATGGGCGGCACCAGTCCCAGCGCGGGCGGCAAGAACGGCGCCGGCGGCACGGCCGGCTCGGGCAACGGCGGCACGGCCGGTTCGGGCAACGGCGGCACGGCCGGCTCGGGCAACGGCGGCACGGCCGGCAGCGGCACGGGCGGCTCCATCAACGGCGGCGAGTGCACTCCGGGTGACACCCAGTGCAGCGGCAACGGCGTTCAGACCTGCGGCCAGGACGCGAAGTGGGGCGCAGCGGTGGCCTGCCGCACGGAGGTTCAGACCTGCTCGATGGGCGTGTGCCTGCCCTGCAGCGGCGGCTTCCGGGACTGCGACAACGACCCGACGAACGGCTGCGAGGTGAACCTGAACGTCACCGACACCTGCGGCACGACCTGCGGCAACAAGACGAAGTGCACGGATACCTCCGCCGGTGCCGCTACCTGCCTCGCGGGCGCCTGCGGGACGGAGATCACCGCGACGGGATGCACCGGGACGCTCACGCCAGGCGGCGTAACCATCACGGACGCGAACAGCCTCACGACATTCACGAACTCGAACACGACGTGCATCACGGGCGACCTGACCATCAACAGCACCGCCCTCACGACGCTCACCGGGCTCGGCAAGCTCCAGTACGTGGGCGGCAACGTGAACATCAACAGCAACAGCGCGCTCGCCAACCTGAAGGGCCTCGAAGGGCTCACGACGGTGGTCGGTAGCGTTTCGCTCTACAACAACGGCGTCCTGAACGACCTCGGCGCCCTCGCGGCGCTCCGCACGGTCGGCGGCATCAACGTCCAGAGTGACAACGCGCTCATCAACCTGAAGGGCCTGAACATCGTCAAGTCCTTCGGCGACTTCAGCATCCAGAACAACAACGCGCTCGTGAACATGGCGCAGGCGTTGCCGAACCTCGTCCAGGTCGACGGGAACTTCAGCATCTACAACAACAACGCGTTCGTGGATCTGAACCAGTCCTTCGCGGCGCTCACGACGGTCGGCAAGACGCTCCGCATCTACAACAACGACGGCCTCACGAGCATCGCGAACTTCACCGCCCTGAAGACGGTGGGCGGCGATGTCACCATCGACCAGCAGGACAACCTGCTCACGGTCGGTGGCTTCACGGCGCTCACCTCCGTCGCGGGCGGCATCAACTTGAACAACAATCCGAAGCAGACGAGCCTCGCAGGGTTCACGGCCGTCACGGATATCAACGGGCTCGACATCGAGTCGGAGGCGGGGCTCACGAGCATCGGCGGGTTCACCGCGCTCGCCAGCGTCGGCACCGCTGTCCTGACCATCCACGACAACGCTGCGCTCGCAACGCTGAACGGCTTCGCCAACCTCGCGTTCACCGGCTTCGACGTCCTCATCTTCAACAACCCGGCCCTCACGACGATCGCCGGCTTCAGTGGGCTGACGACCGCCAACCGGCACATCGAGATCCACGACAACGCCGCGCTCCAGAGCATCCCCGGCTTCAGCAAGGTGACCAAGACCATTGGCCATCTCGACATCCGGAACAATCCGGTGCTCGCGAGCATCCAGGGCTTCACCTCCCTCAGCGAGGTGAGCGGGTACCTGGCGCTCGTCCGCAACCCGAAGATGGCGAACTTCGACGGGATCGGGAAGCTCCAGATCATCGGTACCGATCTGCAGATCCAGAACAACCTCGGCTTGACGAGCATCGATGGATTGCTCGGGGCGAACATGCAGTCGGTCGGCAACGACTTTGCCATCTCGAACAACCCGTCCCTGTCCTCGTGTGCGGTCACCGCGCTGAAGACGCACCTCGCAGCGCTGCCGGGCGGCCTGCTCGGCAATGACGTCTCCTGCTGCAACTCGGGCTGCACGACCTGCACGCAGGCGACCTGCGGAACCGGGCCGGGCGGCACGGGCGGTCAGTCCGGCATCTACGTCGGGAACCTGACCATCGCGAACGCCGCCGACATCCAGACGCTCAGCACCGTCACGGAGGTGCAGGGCAACCTCTCCATCGACAGCACCGCCCTCAGCACCCTGAACGGCCTGAACAACGTCGTGCACATCACCGGGAGCCTCAGCATCACGAGCGACGCCTCGCTGACGAGCCTCACCGGCCTCGGCAACCTGACGACGGTCGACGGCAACATCAACATCTACAACGACGGCGCGCTCACCAGCCTGACCGGCCTGAACAACCTGACGACGGTGGGCGGGTTCTTCAACGTCCAGTCGGACAACGCCCTCACGAACGTGAACGCGCTCTCGAAGCTCGCGACGGTCGGCAACTACTTCCAGATCATCAACAACAACGTGCTCACCAGCCTCGGTGGAGTGACCGCGCTCACCTCCATCGGCGCGAACCTGAACATCCAGGGCAACGGGTCGCTGCAGACCTTCGGCGGTCTGACGGCCCTGCAGACGGTCGCGACGAGCGTCCAGGTCTACGGCAACAACGCGCTCACCGATCTGAACGGCATGAACGCGCTCACCACCGTCGGCACGACCGTCCTCATCGAACAGAACCAAGGGCTCGCCACGATTTCCGGCTTCGGAGGGCTCACCCAGACCGGCGGCACGGTTCAGATCGACAACAACCCCGCGCTCGTATCGATCAACGGCTTCGAAGCACTCACGAAGATCGAGCCCGGCAGCCTGAAGATCTTCAGCAACGCGGCGCTCACGACGATCGGCGGCTTCTCGAACCTGACCTCCATCCAGAGCACACTGGAGGTCCACGACAACGCGAAGCTCGCGCAGCTCGACGCCACCAACGGCTTCGAGAAGCTCGACACCGTCAGCGCGGCCATCTCCATCTACAACAACCCCGCGCTCGCGAGCATCGCCGGCTTCACCCTCCTCACCGTCGCCAACGCCACGCTCGACATCCACGACAACGGGCTGAAGACGATCAGCGGCTTCGGCAGCCTCACCGACGTCATCGGCGACCTGAACATCACGAACAACCAGGCCCTGACCACCGTGACGGGCTTCGGCAAGCTCGGCCAGGTCGGCGGCTCGCTGTCGGTGCGCGACAGCGACGCGCTCACGAGCTTCGCCGGCATGGCCGGGCTCGTCAGCATCGGTAACAGCCTGGTCGTCGTGTCGAACCCGGTGCTGAGCAACGTGACGGGGCTCCGCTCCGGAACCTTGAAGGCAAACTCGCTGGGCAACGTCTTCGACGTGGCGGGCAACCCCTCGCTCTCGAGCTGCGAGGTGGCCACGCTGAAGGCCGCGCTGGCCATCGCCGTCACCAACGACCAGAGCGGCGCGAACTCCGGCTGCACGACCTGCAGCGGCATCGCCTGCACGGCGGGCGCGGGCACGACGGCGGGCCAGAGCGGCACCTTTACGGGTAACGCGCCGATCGTAAACACGGCGGACATCGCGTGGATGAAGAACGTCACGACGATCACCGGAGGCGTCCACATCGAATCCACGGGGCTGACGAATCTCACGGGCCTCGCGAACCTGCAGAACATCGGCGGCGAGCTCTACATCTACAACAACCAGCAGCTCGGCACCCTCGCAGGCCTGTCAGGTGTGCAGACCGTGGGCGCCGGAGTGACCATCCAGTCCGACAACGCCCTCACCAGCCTGACCGGCCTCGGCGCGCTGAAGACGATCGCCACCTTCTTCACGATCATCAACAACAACGCGCTCACGAACGTCAATGCGGTCACCGCGCTCACCAGCATCGGCGGCGCCCTGACCATCCAGAACCAGAGTGCGATCACCTCTCTCGACGGCTTCGTGAACCTCACGACCATCGGCGGCGGCGCCACGATCTACAATGACGCCGCGCTCACCTCGATCCTCGGCCTCATCAAGCCGACCGGGAAGCTCGCGACCGTCACCGGCGGGCTGAACATCTCCCAGAACGCCCAGCTGACCACCTGCCAGCCCGACGCGCTCAAGGCCGGCGTCACCGGCGTCACCAGCTACTCGAACAGCGGGAACCTCGCCTGCACCACCCCGAAGACGTGCGCCGGGGCACAGAAGACCGTCTGCCAGTGAAAGGACCGGAGCGCCCGCGCGGTGCGCGAGCCGCGGCCCGGCTTCGTCCGGGCCGCCTCGAGCCGCGCGGGGGGCTCCCGTGGCTGCGGGCCCGACAAGGTGGGGCACTTGGTCCGGTGTGATCGGTGCCGAATCACGCGCCCTGGCGCGCGATCAACGTCTGGCGCTGCGTCGTCGTGCTGGTCGTGGCGTCGTGCGTTGCGATGGCGATAGCGACGTTCGACTCTGCTGGGCCCGCCAAAGATCCGGATGCCCTCCCCGCGCCGCTCCGGCAAACTAGCCCCGCATGCGACCCCTGGGACCGATCGACACCGGCTTCATCGCCATCGAATCGCGGGCGACCCCCATGCACGTGGGGAGCTTGCTCCTGCTCCGGCCGCCCGTGGGAGCGGGGAAGAACTACCTCCAGGAGCTCTTCCAGGAGTTCATCAGCGTGAAGGAGTTCCGCGCGCCGTTCGATCAGCACCTCGTCTATCCGCCGTCACGGCTCGGCCTTCCGCACTGGGACGTCGATCCGGATTTCGACATCGAGTACCACCTGCGCCACTCGGCGCTCCCCTCCCCCGGCCGCTACCGCGAGCTCTTCGTGCTCGTGTCGCGGCTGCACGGCACGCTACTCGACCGCACACGTCCGCTCTGGGAGTACTCGCTCATCGAGGGGCTCAACACCGGCCAGTTCGCGCTGTACGCGAAGATGCACCACGCCCAGATCGACGGGACGGCGGGGATGCGCCTCCTGCAGGCGTCGCTCTCGGAGGATCCCGACGCGCGTGACGTGCCGTACATGTGGGCGAAGGACGGGCGCGGGTGGAAGCAGAGCGGCTCGCCGGCGCCCACCACGCACCATGGCTTCGAACGGGTGCTGGAGACGGTCGGCGCCCAGCTCGGCGTGCTGCCGAACGTGGGCCGGGCGATCGCACGCACCATGACCTCGTACCAGCGCCCCCCGGAGGAGAGGATGGCTGCGCCGTTCGAGGGTCCGCGCTCGCCTCTGAACACGAAGGTGACCGGCGCGCGGCGCTTCGTCGCGCAGTCGTACTCACTCGAGCGGATCAATCGCGTCCGTGCGGCGTTCGGCGCGACGGTGAACGACATCGTCCTCGCCATGTCGTCGAGCGCGCTGCGCCGTTACCTGGCCGACTACGGAGGCGGCGTCCCGGACCGCCCGCTCACCGCCATGACGCCCGTGGCCGTCCGGCCGCGCGACGCCGACGACTTCGGGAACGCTACCAGCGCCGTCCTCGTCAATCTGGCGACGCATATGGACGATCCCGTGCGACGGCTCGCGACCATCCAGGCTTCGATCCGCGACGGGCGTTCGCTCATCAAGGAGCTCGCCTTCAACGAAGTGATCCTCTACACGGCGCTCATGTCGACGCCGCTGATGCTGCCGTCACTGCTCGGCCTGGGGTCGCTCGTGACGCCGACCAACATCGTCATCTCGAACGTCCCCGGTCCGAAGAACACCCTTTACTGGAACGGCGCGAAGCTCGAGGGGATGTACCCGGTGTCACTCGTCTATCACGGCATGGCGGCCAACATCACCGTGACGAGCTACGCAGGCAGCCTCGACTTCGGGATCGTCGCCTGTCGAAAAACGGTGCCGCGCGTCCAGCGGCTGATCGATTTCCTGGAAGACGGCCTCGCCGAGCTCGAACGCGCTGCGGCGTTCGCACCGGGGGAGGCGGCCGCCGTGCCGAGCATCGACGGAACGTAACCAACTCCGTCAGTGCCAGAGGGGGTTCGTTCGCGCATTCGCGAACGACGACATGGTTCTCGCGTGCAATACTCCGCGCGCCTTCGACCCCACATGTCCTCCCCCGAACACTTCGACGTCCTCATCATCGGCGCTGGCCTCTCGGGAATCGGCGCTGGTTACCACCTGCAGACGGAGTGCCCGGACAGGTCTTACGCGATCCTCGAGGGGCGCGCGACGATGGGCGGCACGTGGGATCTCTTCCGGTACCCGGGCGTCCGCTCGGATTCGGACATGTACACGCTCGGCTACTCGTTCCGCCCATGGAAGGACGCGAAGTCCATCGCCGAGGGCTCGGCAATCCTCGCCTATATCAAGGAGACAGCCGCCGCGTACGGCATCGACCGGAAGATCCGCTTCGACCACCGGGTGATCTCCGCGACATGGTCGTCCACCGACGCGAAGTGGACGATCACCGTCGAGAAGGGCCCCGAGAAGGAGCGCGTCACCTTCACGTGCGGCTTCCTCTTCTCGTGCGCCGGCTACTACGACTACGCCGCGGGCTACACGCCGAGCTTCCCCGGCGTGGAGCGCTTCACCGGGCGCATCGTTCACCCGCAGAAGTGGACCCCCGACATCGATTACGCCGGCAAGCGGGTCGTGGTGATCGGCAGCGGCGCGACGGCGGTGACGCTCGTGCCGGAGCTCGCCAAGAAGGCGGCCCACGTCACCATGCTGCAGCGCTCGCCTACCTACGTCGTGTCGCTCCCCGACGAGGATCCCTTCGCGAGCTGGGCACAGCAGCGCTTCCCGGAGACGGTTGCCTACGGCGCGACGCGCTGGAAGCACGTGCTGCTCGGCATGTTCTTCTTCCAGCTGAGCAAGCG
>CAYUAW010000403.1:2519-6702 GCA_964442485.1 uncultured Polyangiaceae bacterium | reverse complement strand
TAGTAGTCCACGCAGGGAAATCGCTTCTCGTCCCACGCGGGCGCTGCGACGCCGCTCTTGAAGGCGAGGTCGTCGAAGTGCCGCTTCGTCTCGGTCGCCTCGTGGCGGTGCCAATAGCCGTAGGGCTTCGCCTGGTGCCAGACCATCTCGTCGTCGGCGCCCTCGTGATAGAGCACGGCGCCCACGGTGACCGTGACCGCGCCCTTCAGCGCGAAGTTCGCCGGGTACCGCGTGCAGCCGGCGGGTGTGCCATCGAGCAGGAGGTACATCCGGGACGTCGAGACGTAGACGTCGAAGCGGGTGAGGCGGTCCACGCCTGAGTGCTCCAAGGCGGCCTCCGTGGGCGGACGGTGGCTCCCGTCGTTGTCGTAGGCGTCGAAGTCGATGAAGACGTGCGCCGGGGCCTGGTTGTTCACGTCCCACGGCGCGGGCATCGCGCCGGTGCCGAAGAGACCGTGGATGGCCTGCGCCTCGATGCGCGAGGACGGACCACCGATGGACTGGACGATGAGGGAGTTGTTGTCCGGGTTCGAGAAGCCTTCCTGCACCGGCGCGTCCTGATCGCTGATGATGAGCTGCGGATAGCGGCGATCGGTGGACACGATGTCGACGGACATCGTCGCGTGCAGGTACCTGTTCGGGTCGGTGTCGATCTTCGCCTTGTCGAGCGCGGTGAAGCGCACCTTCCCGGTCACGTCCTGCGCCCAGTCGTCGAAGTCGAGCCACATCTGCCCGAGCGCCGTCCCGAAGGCGAGCGTCGCGATGTTGTTCGGGTGATCGATGTTGTAGGACGCGATGTCGAAGAGGCCGGATTTCCAGCGACCGCACAGCCAGCATTTGTTGGGGTCGGTGGCGAGCTCGGTCATCGCTCCCAGATCCGTGCCCACGGTGAAGCCCTGGTACCAGTCCCAGTCGCCGGCCGCGTGCGGCTCTGGCGCGACCTTGACGAACGACCGGGCGATGGCCTTCGGGTTCGTCGTGACGTCGTACTGGCCATTGACGAATACCTCGCCCGTCTTCGAGGCGGCTCTCAGGTCGTCGACGGTGAGAAACGCCTGGTGCGCGGCGTACTCGACGGGAGGGCTCGCGTCGAGGTGAGTGGCCGAGAGCAGGCCCTGGAACGGGCACCCCGACGACAGTGCCTCCACCACCAGGGTCACGGGCTCCGTGATGCCCGACCACTCGAGGTGCCACATCGGCGAGTTGCCCTGGTACGCCGCCCGCTGAAAACGCTCCTTGCCGGCCGCGAGCTCGGTGTGCGGGTTCGCGGCGTTGTAGGTGACCGCCATGAGCGGAACCGTGTCCGCGCCGGGGGCGGTCAGCACCGGGAAGGCGAACTTCGGCGCGACGGTGTCCTTGTCGTGTGCGGCCTTGTCGGCTTCTCCGAAATAGTACTGCTTGTGCTGCATGCCGGCGGTGACGCTCGAGCCGTACACGTTCGACGTCCCCGCGCCGGCGGCGGGCACGTAGAAGACGACCCCGTCGTCGCGGAAGCCCTGGTCGAGCAGCGCCTTTCGCTCGTTGGCGTCGGTCGTGTAGACCTTGAGCCGCGTCTCGTGCCACCCGTACTCGGGCGGGCTCGGGTAACCCGCTGCCGCGTACACCGCCGTGCGACCGTCGCCCGGTGTCACGTAGACGTTGCCGAGCGTCGGATTGTCTCCGATGACGGTCTTGAAGGTGTAGTCACCCTGTGCTCTCGAGAGCGTGGTGTCGTTCATGTTCTTGTCGTTGATCGCGTCCCAGCCCTGCCGCGTCCCGGCGCAGCGATAGGTGGCGTCCTTCACGACGACGAGGCCCGAGTCGACGCTGACCGTGTCGGCCTCGGGCAGCACGAAGATGCGGTAGTCGGTGGCGCCGTCCACCGGATCGAAGTCGACCGTGACGGAGTCCTCGCGCGCGCCGACCACGACGTTCGTCAGCTTCGGCAGCACGTCGGCCTTCGGGAACACCGCGTCCACCTGCCCCATCCGCGGGGGGACGTTGCCCGGGGGAGCGCTTCCACCCTCGGGGCCATCGCCGCCTGCCGACGCCATTGCGTCGCCTTCGAGCGGCGCGCCGCCGCTGCCCGGTGACTTTGCTCCGCCGGCTCCGTTCATCACCGCGCCGGCGCTGCCGCCTGTGCCTTCGCCCGCGTCGGGCGCGTGCTTCGCCGCGGAGTTCTTGCCGCCTTCGGAGCTCGAACATGCGGCTACCCCGAGCGCGAGCGCGCCACCGAGAACGACGGTCCGTGCGATTCGCTTCTGCATGGTCTTTCCCCGGGCGTCACTTCGTGGAGAGGACGAGATCGATGTTCGCCGCGATGGGCGGATAGTTCTGCGGAACGTTCACCGTCGTGAACTCGAGCGTGTTGTCCCCCTGCACCAGATCCCCGACGGGCACGTCGATGATCTGCCCGAGCTGGCCCTGCGTGTGCGTGCCGCCCAGGAGGCCGAGCTCGCCAGCGGTGAAGGGGCGTTCTCGCCAGGTCTTGCCGTTGAGGCGATAGCGAAGGACGTACGTGTCGAGCGGCTTGTCCGATTGATTCAGGTACCAGCCGGAGAGCGACAGGCGCGCGCTCTCGACGTCGTTCGTGTCGACGTCGCTGAAGTGGAGGACGTTCTTCGGCGGATCCTTCGCGTCGCCCATGAGATATCCGACGTTCACGATCGGCCCCATACGGTTCCAGGCGTTGGTTCCCGGGGTGAGGGAGTCCGCGATCTCGTACTCGCGAAAGCCGGAGACGATGGGGCCGTCGAAGCCGACGTTGTCCCAGCGCGCCGTCCAGTCGTCGAGCGACTCGGGCGCGCCGAAGCCGGAGTTCGGGCCGCTGTACTTGAGCGTCGCGTGGTTGTGCGTCGTGATCTGGACCCAGCCGCGCGAGAACGGAACGCTCGCGTCGGTGCTGTACAGAACCTGGGACGGCCCGAAGGACTTGCCGTCCGTCGAGAACGGCGTCGCGCTGACCTCGATGTGGGTCTGTGAGATCGCGATCTCGAAGTGATTGAGCCGGTTCCGCTCCGTCGCGACGCAGGTCGGCGTCTTCGGAGCGAGGATGGTGTCCTGGTATTCGTGAAGGACGTCGATCATGCTCAGGCTCACCGCCGGCGTGGAGGAGTAGCCGCCGCACTGGTTCTGAAACTGGATCTCGACCGCGTTCCTCGGCACGAGGCTGCCCTCGTTGTTGTTGACGCCCGCGGCTCCGACCGAAAAGCAGGGTGCGTTCACGGGGTCCTCGGTGATCTCGAGCGAGATCCACCCGAGCAGGCCGCCGATGGTGAATCCCTCGGCGTCGAACACGACCTTCCCGGTGCGTCCCGCGAAGTCGAACGGCTGCCGGATCCGATACGAGTTCTGGCCGTAGTTCTGAGCCGCAGTGACGACCAGCAGGTGCCCGCCGTCGGTGCCCGGCATCGGATCGCAGATCAGGGTGTCTTGATCGGGATAGACCTGCTTCGGGAGACCGTCTCGACACGTGGGGAGCGTGCCGGGCCCGATCCCGATCGCGCATCCGTTGCCGCTCGGGAGCTGCGGCGCGAGACGTCCCGCGCTCCACCTGCGAGAATCGAGCTCGCCCGCCCGCCCGTTCGTCTTCGCGGGCGCGTCGAAGGTGTCGCAGAACGCGGCCGCGGCGAGCCCGCAGCCCGGACCCCCGTGAACGATCGGGCCGTCCGGCGTCCCGGTGTCGGGCGTGCCCGCGTCGTGGGTCGTCGCACTCGTTCCGCCGGACGCGACGCTCGCGTCGGGCTGGGTGGGCTTGCCCCCTGTGTTGTCGCCGGCCCCCGCCGCGCCACCCCCAGACTGCGACGCGCCGCCGCTGCCCGCCGTTCCGCCAGCGCCCTTCGTGCCGGCGTCCGAGCCGGTGAGATGGCCGGAAGCGGAGCTGCATCCGATGACGGCAAGGAAGACTGACGTGGGTAGCGCTCTCATCGGGGTCCGCGTCTCCGCAGCATGCATTGGTGCAAAATCCGGCGATCGATCACGGAGAGCGAGGATTGACCCGGCAGGGTGATCGATTCGCCGGGCCCCTTCCAATAGGAGGCAAGGAGGCACGATGGGGCCAAGGCTCGTACCCGCGCGATCCCCGAACACCCCGAGCCGTGGGATGCCCGTCGCGTTGATCCTGATGGCGTGCTCGAGCACGGACGGCGCGTCGTCGACGAAGGCACGTGACGCGGGGACCGACACGGGCCGTCCTCGGGTCGCG
>CAYUAW010000403.1:0-2419 GCA_964442485.1 uncultured Polyangiaceae bacterium | reverse complement strand
CGCTGCCCGCGGTGGGGACCTGGGAGCACATCTCTCCCACCGGTACCGTCAAGGAGACGAAGTCGATGGCGCTCGATCCCTTCGACTCCGCGGTGGTGTGGGCCGCCAACGAATTCGGTCTCAACGAGTCAACCGATTGCGGCGCCACGTGGAAGCTCGTCAGCACGGGCGAGAACGGCGCGGGGCTCGCCGACAGCAGCCTCTGGAGCATCGCCGTCGATCCCGTCGACAAGGGCACCATCTATCTCGTGGGCGGATACGGCGCTCTCTCACTGTGGAAGTCGACCAACGGCGGCGTCGACTGGACGGACCTCTTTCCAGCGGGCAGCGAGTACAGGACGCACGCCTCTTACAACTTCGTGAACAACGTCTCCATGGACCCCACCAATCACCTGCACCTCGCCGTCGCGACGCACGGCACCTGCACCGCGCCGTACGACCCCAACTGCGACGCGGAGACGTTCGACGGCGGCGCCACATGGAAGCTCACGAAGGCTCCCTCGCACTGGCCGGAGGGCGGCGGGTTGTTCGTGCTCGATCAGAAGAGCTGGCTCTGGTGCGACCCCTTCGGCGGCATCTGGCGCACCGGAGACAACGCGGTGAGCTTCCAGAAGGTGTACGACGGCTACGGCGGCAACGGCGAGTTCACCAACACGCCGTACGTGGCTGCCGCGGACGGCGCGTACTATCTCACGTCGGTACAGGGGATCTTGCGAAGCGCCGATCAGGGCAAGACGTGGAAGCAGATCAAGCAGGACGGCAAGTGGGTCGGTTTCGCCATGAGCGAGAGCACGCTCTACGCGGCCGACCAGTGGAGCAACACGTTCGCGTCGGCAAAGCTCAGCGACCCAGCGACTTGGACGACGTTTCCGCCACCGGACGGCCTGAGCATGAGCCAGGGCGCGCCGTTCCTCGCCTACGACGGAGATCACCACCTGCTCTACGCTTCCACGTGGCCGGGGGGCCTTTGGCGTCGGGTGATGCCGTGAGGTCGCTCGATGCCCCGACTGCGGCGTGCGTCGCGCTGCTCGTGCTCGGCTGCAGCAGCACGACTCACTCAGGCGCACAGGAGCGCGATGCGAGCGCGGCTCGGGAGTCGTCGAGCGGCGGTGAATCGAGCGGGGGTCGACCGTCGAGCGGGGGCGCGAGCGGGCGCACCGGCGTTGATGCGGGAAGCGGGGGGCATTCGAGCAGCGGCGTCGGAGGTGTGCGCGAGAGCGGCGGCGCGAACAACGCGAGCGGCGCGCCGGCGTCCGGGGGTACGGGCTCGGGGCAGGGCGGCAGCGCGGATGCGGGACAGGACAGCGGCGCGGGTGGTCGCCAGACGTCACCGCCGCCGAAGGTCGCCGACTGCAGCGGGCTTGCTCCCGAGGGCACGTTCGAGGAGATCACCCCGCCGGACGTGAAGGCCGGCATCGGAACGAAGCAAGCCGACGGCCAGACCCGCGGCGGCACGTTCGCGATCGCGGTGGATCCCGTGAACCAGGGCACCGTCTACGCGGGCACGCTGTTCCAGAAGGTCTGGAAGAGCACCGACTGTGGCGCGACGTGGAAGGCGATCGCCACCGGGACGAACGCCGCCGACGTCAATCGCGGCATGAACTGGACGTTCGCGATCGACCCCGTCGACCCGGACGTCCTCTACACGAACTCCGGCTATGGCTCGAACGGCCTCTTCAAGTCCATCGACGGCGGCGTGAACTGGGTGGACGTGTGGTCGCAAAAATCCCAGCCCGAGCTCGGCAAGGCCTTCACCTACAACTTCGCGAACGTCGTCGCGATCGATCCGGCCGACCACCAGCACGTGCTGCTCACGTTCCACGAGGCGTGCCTTGCGCCGCACCCCGCGACCTGCGTCGCGGAGACCAAGAACGGCGGCACGACGTGGCGTCTCATCGACGGCGACCCGAGCTGGAATGGCAACGAGGGGCAGGTGATCTTCTTCCTGGACGGTTCCGGCACCTGGCTCTGGGGCTCGCAGACGAACGGCTTCTGGCGCTCCGGCGACAGCGGGAGCAGCTGGGAGCGCATCCAGGGAATGACGACGAGCCATCTGCAGGGCTCCGAGCTGCTTCGCACGAAGGCGGGCACGTTCTTCGTCGCCGGCGCCGACGGCATCTGGACGAGCCCCGACGGAACGGCATCCACCTGGACGCTCGTCCCCGACACCGGGCCCATCGTCGGCGGCCTCGTCAGCGACGGCACCACGATGTTCGCGAGCACGTGCTACTTCGGCAATTTCTGTAACCCGCGGTACCTGCGCTCCTCGGAGAGCGACGGCCGAGCCTGGACGGCGCTCACCAGCCCCATGATGACCCAGGGTGGCACCATGGGATACGACAAGGCACACCGGCTGCTCTACTCGTCGAACCTCGACGCCGGAATGTGGCGAGTCGTCGTCAAGTAGACGCCACGGCGA
>CAYUAW010000402.1:0-6739 GCA_964442485.1 uncultured Polyangiaceae bacterium | reverse complement strand
GACGGCGACGCCTGCACTCAGACCGACACCTGCCAGGCCGGAACCTGCACCGGCGGCAATCCGATCCTCTGCGCCGCCCTCGACCAGTGCCACAGCGCGGGAAGCTGCTCGGGCGGCGTCTGCTCGAATCCCGCCAAGGGCAACGGCAGCTCCTGCGACGACGGCAACGCCTGCACTCAGACCGACACCTGCCAGGCCGGAACCTGCACCGGCAGCAATCCCATCACCTGCACCGCGCTCGACCAGTGTCACACCGCTGGAGCCTGCTCGGGCGGCGTCTGCTCGAACCCCGCCAAAGGCAACGGCGCCGGCTGTAACGACGGTGACGCCTGCACCCAGACCGACACGTGCCAGGCCGGCATCTGCACCGGCAATAATCCCATCGTCTGCAGTGCGCTCGATCAGTGCCACAGCGCGGGAACGTGCTCGGGTGGCATCTGCTCGAACCCCACGAAGAGCGACGGCGCTGGCTGCAACGACGGCGACGCCTGTACGCAGACCGATACGTGTCAGGGAGGTACCTGCACCGGCGGTAACCCCGTCACCTGCACCGCGCTCGATCAGTGTCACACCGCGGGCAGCTGCTCGGGCGGGGTCTGCTCGAATCCCGCAAAGGGCAACGGCGCCGGCTGCAACGACGGCAACGCCTGCACTCAGACAGACACTTGCCAGGCGGGCGTCTGCACCGGCGCGAACCCCATCACCTGCACGGCGCTCGACCAGTGCCACACCGCCGGCACGTGCTCCGGCGGCATCTGCTCCAATCCGGCCAAGGGCAACGGCGTCCCGTGCAACGACAACGACGCCTGCACTCAGACCGACACCTGCCAGACTGGTGTCTGCACCGGCGCGAACCCCATCACCTGCACGGCGCTCGACCAGTGCCACGTCGCCGGGACGTGCACGGCGGGCGTCTGCTCGAACCCCGCGCAGACGAACGGCGTGCCGTGCAACGACGGCAATGCCTGCACGCAGACCGACACCTGCCAGGCCGGCGCCTGTACCGGAAGCAACGGCGTCGTCTGCACGCCCCTCGACCAGTGTCACCTCGCGGGTAGTTGCAACACCGGCACGGGCACCTGCACGAACCCCGCGAAGGGCAATGGCGCGGCGTGCAACGACGCGCTGACCTGCAACATCGGAGAGACGTGCCAGGCGGGCGTCTGCACGGGCGGCGGCGCGCTCGACTGCTCTGCTTCGGCAGATCAGTGTCACTCCGGCGTGTGCCAGGAGCCGGGCGGCTGCGTCGCGCAGCCCCTCACCGGCAACGCCTGCGACGACGGGAGCGCGTGCACGACGGGTGAGAAATGCAACGCGGGCGCGTGCGGAACGGGCGCCGGCACGGGCACGGCGGTCTCCTGCGACGACGGTAACCCGTGCACGAGCGACTCGTGCAACCCGGGCTCGGGGTGCGTGCACTCCAACGTGGCCGACGGCATCGGCTGCGGCAGCGACGGCAACGCCTGCACCCTCGACACATGCCTCGCTGGCGTGTGTCACGCGCCGGTCACCAACGGAACGACCTGCGGCGTCGCGCCGAGCTGTTCCGGGACCATCCCGAACGCGCAGGCGATCCCGCCCGCGACCTGCACGGGGGGCGTGTGCTCCTCGCAGGCGCCAGTGGCGTGCGGCGCCACCACGCCATGCAACGGCGCCGCGTGCCAGGGCTCTTGCTCGGCGGACAACCAGTGCACCAGCGGGTTCTTCTGCAACACGGGGTCTGCGTCGTGCCAGGTGGTGAAGACGCCCGGCGGCGTGTGCACCCGCGACGCGATGTGCCAGGCGGGCACCACCTGCGTCGACGGCGTCTGCTGCACGAGCGCGTGCGGCGGCGGCAATCCGCTCGATTGCGTGACGTGCAACGGCGTGACGCCGGGCACCTGCACGAACCAGACGGGAACGGTCTGCAGCGACGGCACGTTCTGCAACGGCGGCGACACCTGCGCAGCCGGCGTGTGCGCGGTGCATGCGGGCAACCCCTGCCCCGGGCCCGACGGCGACGGCAACTGTGCCGAGAGCTGCAACGAGGCCACCGACTCCTGCACGGCGCCCGACCCGAACGGCTCGACCTGCGATGACGGGCTCTTCTGCAACGTGGGTGAGGCGTGCCAGTCCGGCGTGTGCACGGGGGGCGGCGCGCGGAACTGCTCGGCGTTCACCGATCAGTGCAACAACGGCGTGTGCAACGAGGGCGGCAACACCTGCCAGGCGAGCCCCATCTCCGGCACTTCGTGCACGGACAGCAATGCCTGCACCACCTCCGACCAGTGCCTGAGCGGCGTGTGCCAGGGAGGCAGCGCGCTCGGCTGCGACGACGGCAACGCCTGCACCAGCGACTCCTGCGTCCCGGCCTCCGGGTGCGCGCACGCGAACGTCGCGAACGGCATCGCCTGCGGCAGCGATGGCAACACGTGCACGCTGGACACCTGCGTCGCAGGCGTGTGCCACACGCCGGTCACCAACGGGACGGCCTGCGGCGCGCCCGCGTCCTGCTCCGGCATCATCCCGAACGCCTCGGCCGTGCCTGCGGCGAGCTGCAGCAACGGGACGTGCAGCTCGCAGACGCCGGTCGCGTGCGGCGCGACGACGCCGTGCAACGGGACGGCATGCCAGGGTGCCTGCACGCTCGACTCGCAGTGCCCGAGCGGATTCTTCTGCGACACCGTCTCGAACGCCTGCCAGACCGTGAAGGCCCCCGGTGGCTCCTGCTCGCGGAACACGATGTGCCAGGGCGGAACGACCTGCGTCGACACGGTGTGCTGCACCACCGCCTGCGGCGGAGGAAACCCGCTCGACTGCGTGACGTGCAACGGAGCCTCGCCCGGCACCTGCACGAACCAGACGGGCACCGCGTGCGACGACGGCACCTTCTGCAACGGCGCGGACGTGTGCGCGGCCGGCGCGTGCACCGTGCACACGGGGAGCCCCTGCCCCGGGCCCGACGGCGACGGCAACTGCGCCGAGAGCTGCAACGAAGCGGGCAAGAGCTGCAACGCCAACGACCCGAACGGGAGCGGTTGCGACGACGGCCTGTTCTGCACCGTCAACGACAAGTGCAACGCCGCGGGCACGTGCGTCGCGGGTGTGGCCCGTGACTGCTCCGGGTCCGGCAACCAGTGCAACTCCGGCGTTTGCGACGAGCCCAGCAATTCGTGCAAGCCGAGCCCCCTCAACGGCCAATCGTGCAACGACGGCGACGCCTGCACCACCGGCGACAAGTGCGACGCGACGGGCACCTGCAAGGGCGGCGCCGCAGCCAGCTGCGACGACGGCAACGTCTGCACCACGGACGGCTGCTCGTCCCTGACCGGTTGCACCCACACCAACAACACCGTGAGCTGCGACGACGGCAACGCCTGCACCACCGGCGACAGGTGCAACGGCACCGGCACCTGCGCCGGCGGCCCTGCGACGGTGTGCGACGACAAGAACACCTGTACGAACGACAGCTGCGTACCCGCCACCGGGTGCGTCTTCACGAACGCCAACGGCAACCCCTGCACCGACACCAATGCCTGCACGAGCGGCGATCACTGCTCGGCGGGAGCCTGCGTATCGACGGGCCCGACGAACTGCGACGACGGAAACCCCTGCACCGACGACTCCTGCACGCCCGCGGGCGGCTGCGCGCACACCGCGAACACTGCGCCCTGCAACGACGGCAACAAGTGCACCACGAACGACGTGTGCGCCGCGACGGTCTGCACGGGCGGCCCCGCGCTCCCCTGCAGCGACGGCAACAGCTGCACCGACGACTCCTGCAACCCCGCCACGGGATGCGTCTTCACGAACAACAACGCCAACGCCTGCACGGACGGCAACGCCTGCACGGGCTCGGACCACTGCACGGCCGGGGCCTGCTCGGGCGCTCCCATCGTGTGCAACGACAGCAACGTCTGCACCGACGACTCCTGCAACGCAGCGACGGGATGCGTCTTCACGAACAACACCGTCGTGTGCGACGACGGCAACGCCTGCTCCATCGCCGATCGCTGCTCCGGCGGCTCGTGCCTGGGCGGCGCGAGCCCGGTGTGCGACGACGGCAACCCTTGCACCCAGGACGCTTGCGACGTGAAGACGGGATGTATCTTCCCTGCCGGCCACGCGGGCGCGTCGTGCCGGCCCTCCGCGGGCGTCTGCGACCTCGCGGAGGCATGCGACGGGACGAACCCGAATTGCCCGGCCGATCTGTACGACCGGAGCTCGATCTGCAGCCCGCCCTCGTGCACCGGAGGCAACGGGACGCAAGCCGGCGTGTGCAGCGGGAGCGGCCCCTCCTGTCCCACCGCCATCGTGACGTCGTGCGCGCCGTTCGCGTGCGGAGCGACGGCATGCCTGAAGGCGTGCACCGTGGACGCGGAGTGCTCGCTCGGCAACTACTGCGCGAGCAACGGCCAGTGCGTGACGAAGGGAGGCCCTGGCGCCGCGTGCACCGCGGGCAACCAGTGCGGCACGAGCTTCTGCGCCGACGGCGTGTGCTGCAACAACGACTGCACCGGTCAGTGCGAGGCCTGCAACCTGCAAGGGACCGCCGGCACGTGCACGCCCGTGAACGGCCTGCCCGTCGGCTCGCGACCCGCCTGCCCCGGCGATGGCACCGGCTGCGACGGCGTGTGCAATGGCGTCGTGAGGACCGCTTGCACACTGCCGGGCCAGACCGTCGAGTGCCGTGCAGCCTCGTGCGCTCCGGCGACCAGCACCGCGACGCTGCGCGAGTTCTGCGACGGCCAGGGTTCGTGTCCGTCGAAGCGCACCCAGGACTGCATGCCGGGGATCTGCGGCGCGACGCAGTGCGCGGGCTGCAGCACGAACGCCGATTGCCCCACCGGCGACTTCTGCCGCGGCGGCGTGTGCAAGCCGCTCGCGACGAACGGCACCGCCTGCTCCATCGACGCGGAGTGCAGCAGCGCTCACTGCGTCGACGGCGTGTGCTGCGACAACGACTGCACCGGTCAGTGCGAGTCGTGCAACCTGCCGAACGTCCCCGGAACCTGCACCGCCATCGCGCACGGGCAAGCGCCGGCGAAGGGACGCCCCGCGTGCGGAGGCGCCGGCAACAAGTGCGGCGGCACGTGCGACGGGACGAATCGCCGCGTGTGCGTGTACCCCGGTCTCGGCGTGTCGTGCCGGGACGCGGATTGCCAGAACGGCGTCGCGACGCTCCTGGCGTTCTGCGACGGCGCCGGCAACTGCCCGCCGCCCGACCAGCTGACGTGCCCCACCGGCTCGACCTGCGACGGCGTGCTGTGCGCGGGCGGTCAGAACAGCTGCGCTGCCGACGGCGACTGCAACGCCAACGCCTACTGCGCCGCAGGCGCGTGCGTCGTGAAGAAGTCGGCCGGCGCGAAGTGCAACACCGCCGGTGAGTGCACGTCGAGCATCTGCGTCGACGGCGTCTGCTGCACGCAGGCGTGCACGGGCCAGTGCGAGGCATGCAACGTCGGCGGGGGAGAGGGCACGTGCGTCCCCGTGCCCGGCGCGCCGCACGGCTCGCGTCAGCCGTGCGCGAGCGACGGCTCGGCGTGCGGTGGCGAATGCGACGGGAGCGTCCCGGACCGATGCTCGTACCCGGCCACCGAGACGTCCTGCCGCGTCGGTGAGTGCAGCAGCGGCCTCGCCGATCTCGCCGCGACATGCCAGGGGAACGGCTCCTGCGCGCCGCTGCAGCAGCAGAGCTGCGATCCGGTGGGTTGCGACTCGAACGGCGTGCAATGCGCGGGGCCCTGCAAGGCCGACGCGGATTGCGCCGCCGGGCAGTACTGCTCCGCAGGCATGTGCGTTCCGAAGCTCGGAAACGGTGTGGCCTGCGGCGCGCCAGGCCAGTGCACGAACGGCCACTGCGTGGACGGCGTGTGCTGCGACTCGGCGTGCACCGGCCAGTGCTCGTCGTGCGACCAGGCGGGCTCCGTCGGCATCTGCGCCGCGGTGCCGGGGGCGCCACGGGACGGCCGCCCCGCGTGCCCGGGCTCGGGCGCTTGCGGCGGCTACTGCGACGGCACCAGCGGCGCGAGCTGCGTGCTGCCCGCCCAGTCCGTCACCTGCGGCGTGGAGTACTGCGCGAACAGCGCCCACACCCCGGCTCCACAGTGCAACGGCAACGCGACGTGCGTCTTCCCCGCGCCGCAGAGCTGCGATCCGTATCGCTGCGACGAGCTCGGCTCGACGTGCCTGACGGCGTGCGCGCTCGACAGCGACTGCGCGCCGGGTCTCGTTTGCATCGGCTCGACCTGCTCGCAGCCCGTGCCGGACGCAGGCACGAAGGACGCCGGCAGTGGTGGCTCGGTCGGCGCGGGCGGCACCTCCGCCGGCGGAACCACCTCCGCGGACGCGGGAACGACGCGACGGGACGGCGGCGCGTCGGGCGGCGGCAAGGCCGGCCAGAGCGGCGCCGGCGGCAGCGGAAACGGCGGCGCGTCAGGCAGTGCCGGCGCCATGTCGGTCGACGGCGGGACCGGGCTGCCGACCGACGGCGGCATAGTCCAAGGCGGCGAGGCCGGACACGTCCGCGGCTCCAAGGACAGCGGCGGTTGCGGCTGCCGCGTCACCTCGCGCGATCGCTCGTCCGACGCGCTCGCGGCGCTCGCGGCCCTCGCAATCGTCGCTCTCGGGCGACGTCGGCGGACGTCCGGCTCACGCGCCGTGTGAGGGCGCGCGGGGTGGATTGGGAGGACCGGACTGCGCAGGAGACTGTCCGTTCCAGTCTTCGTTCAACTTGAACGATCCGGGGCTCCCGGCTGCC
>CAYUAW010000401.1:4114-6742 GCA_964442485.1 uncultured Polyangiaceae bacterium | reverse complement strand
TGACCCCAGGGTCCCTCATGCGCCGCAGGTTAGAACGGATCGAGGGCCGGCGATCCGGCTAAAGCTCGAAATAAAGCGGCGGCCGCAGGCGGCAGTAGTCGGCGATGGCGGCGAGCGCGCCGTCGGAGACCTCCGTGAAGAGCACTCCGAGGCCTTGCCGATCCACGCCATCGTCGCGCTCCCGAGTCCAGCGCACGACGCCGCACGCCTCCACGACGTGCCCGTTCGGCAGCTCGATGCCGAGGCGAACCGCGGTGCCGAGCGGGAGCCGCCGGTAGGTCGCGACGAAGATGCCGCCGCACGAGAGATCCTCGGAGAGGCCCACGACGAACTGGCTGTCCTGCGCGAACTCGACGGTGAGCTCGCTCTCGCGCTGCGTTGGTCCGTCGGCGTCAGCAGGGCGTTCGCTCTTGCCGTCATCCACCCGGACGGAGACGTGTCGCAGGCAGGGCGACGCCCCTGCGGAGAGCAGCACCGCGAGCGGCCGCACGCCGCTCACACCCGACGTGTAGGTACTCGGAAGAGGAGGGGGAGTGGCACGCGGCCGTTTCGAAGCGGCGTCCGTCACCGTCGTTCCCCCCGCGCAATCGAAGCAAGAAAGGGTCGGCTCATGGGTCTCGATCAGATAGTGGTTCGAGACCCTGTGAATTCTGTCAGCGCGATCTCATTTCGGTCGTACCGGGTGCGATGCGGAGCCACGTTTACTCCGGGCTCACACCTCCTACTCCGTTACGTCCGCCACCAAACGCCCGAGCCAGCCGAGGAAAGCCTCGACGCGCGCGTTCGCACGGAGGTCGACGTGCGTGACGGCCCACATCTCGCGGGAAGGGCCGACGAGACGTGGCATCAGGCGGCGGAGCCGCGGCTCCCGGGGCGCGATGAAACCAGGTAAGAGCGCTATGCCGTGGCCCTCGGCGCACGCCACCGCCTGCGCGGCCGTCGTGTTGGCTCGCACGACGTAGCGCGGCTCGGCTACCATCTTATGCAGCCACCTCGTGTGCGGTAGATCGTCCAGCGAGGGATCGAACCCGATGAGGTCATGCGTCGCAAGAGCGGCCACGCTGCGCGGCGCGCCCCGTCGCTCGATGTAGCCCTGGCTCGCGAAGAGCGAGAAGCGCAGCGGACCGAGCCGCCGCGCGACCAGTGCTGGTTCCTTCGGTCGGACCAGGCGCACGGCGACGTCCGCCTCGCGCCGGGACAGATCCAGCACGCGGGCATCGCCGCGCAGATCGATGGAGAGATGAGGGTGCTCCCGACGAAAGCCTGCGAGAGCGGGCAGGAGGACGTAATTCACGAAGCCGTCGCCAGCGGTCACCCGGAGCGTGCCCTCGAGGCGGCTGTCCTCGGCCAGGAGCTCCCGCTCGGCGTCGAGTGCCTCGGCCTCCATTCGCTCCGCACGCAAGACCAGCCTGAGGCCTGCCGGCGTTGCCTGGAGACGCTCCGGTGTCCGCAGGAACAGCCGAACACCGAGAGCCTTCTCGAGGGTCGTGATGCGGCGCCCGACGGTGGTGGCATCGACGCCGAGCAGGCGCCCGGCGCGCTTGTGGCTGCCCAGCCTGTGAACCGCAAGAAAGACGCGCAGATCGTCCCAGAGCATGGGGCTGCAATATTGCACGCTCGAGCTTCATTTTCACGCACTTCCGCAGTGAGGGCCCCTGCGGCAAGTCATCGGCGCGCACCGCGCTCGGTCGCGGCTCGCGGAGGAACCAATGAAGGCAAGGAACTGGATGCAGGTCGGCGGTGTGATGCTGACGGTGTGGGGGACGTCAACGATGCTCTACACGGAGGCCACACGTGCAGGGCAGGAACCGACCACGCTGCGCGCCCTCTACGGGTTGCCGCGGCCGCTGTCGCTCGGTGCGCCGCGGACGGCGCTCGTGCTCGTCGACTTCCAGAACGAGTTCGTCGAGGGGAAGCTCCCGCTTCCGGAGGCGCGTCCGGCGATCCGGCGCGCGGCGGAGCTCGCGGCGTGGGGGCGGAGGGTCGGCATCCTGGTCGTGCTCGTGCAGAACGTGGCCACGCGACCCACGAGCCCGGTCTTCGCCGTCGGTTCGAGGACGACGGAGCTGGTGCCCGAGCTCGCGCCGCACGCGGAGGACCTGGTGCTGCAAAAGTCGACGGGCGGCGGCTTCACGCGCACGACGCTCGACGCAGAGCTACGGGCACGAAACATCGACGCGGTGATCGTCGGCGGGTTCATGACCCACCTCGCCGTGGCCATCACGGCGAGCGACGCCGCCGTGCTCGGCTATCGCGTCATCGTTGCATCGGATGCGACGGCGACGCGCGCGCTCCCCGGTGCAGGCGACGAGCGTGGCGTCGACGCGAACGCCCTGCAGCGAGCCGCGCTCGACGCGATGGCGGATCGCGCCGCCGACGTGATGCCCTGCCACGCCGTGATGGCGATTCCGGTCACGCGGTGACGAAGGAGCGCGCTGCCATGAACGACACGATAAAGGGACGCACTTCCGTGCGCGAGGCGAGGGTGCGCGATGACGCGATCGACTGGCTGCGTGGCCTCGTCATGACGCTGATGGTGCTCGACCACGCTCGCGACTTCTGGGGCGGCTTCCGTGTGAAGCCGCTCGACCTCGCGACGACGACGCCGGTGCTGTTCGCCACGCGCTG
>CAYUAW010000401.1:0-4014 GCA_964442485.1 uncultured Polyangiaceae bacterium | reverse complement strand
ATGATCATGAGCCAAGATGTGATCAATCCGCGTGCGGCCCCGTCCTGGCTACTCACGAGCCGGTTGGGGCCCCACGGGCCGCCACGAGAGATCCCGAGGGGCGGGGGCGAGCTCTGCCAATCGTCGCTCCAGAAACCGGCGCTCCGCGGGCTGCCGCGTCAGCTCGAGCGCTCGTGTGTACGCGGCACGCGCAGCGTCGGTGCGCTCGAGCCGTCGCAGCATGTCCGCGCGCGCGGCGTGAGCCAGGTGATAGCCGTCGAGGCTGCCCTCCACGAGCACCGTGTCGATGGCCGCGAGCCCGGCCTCGGCGCCGTCGCGCATGCCGAGCGCGGCAGCGCGGTTCAGCGCGACCACGGGGGACGGATCGACGCGGCGGAGGACGTCGTAGAGCGCGACGATCTGTGGCCAGTCCGTTGCTTCGGTGCTCGCCGCGTCGCAATGGAGCGACGCGATGGCGGCCTGCAAGAGGTAAGGGCCGACGCGGCGCGCGCGGAGCGCCTGCTCGATCAGGGTATCCGCTTCGGTGATGAGCGCGCGATCCCAGCGCGACCGGTCCTGGTTCTCGAGGAGCACCAGATCGCCGGCCGCGTCGACACGCGCGGGGCGGCGCGAGGCGGCGAGCAGCATCAGCGCGAGGAGGCCGACGGACTCCGGGTCGCCGAGGAACTCGACCATCAGGCGGCCGAGCCGGATCGCTTCGGCGCACAGGTCGTCGCGCGTCAGGCTCGTGCCCTCCGTCGCGGCGTAGCCCTCGTTGAAGATCAGATAGAGGACCTGGAGCACGCTCTCGACCCGCGCGGGGAGCTCCCTCGGGCCCGGCACCTCGTAGGGGAGCGCGTCGTCGCGGATCTTCGCCTTCGCCCGGACGATGCGCTGCGCGATGGTCGGTGCGGGCGCGAGATACGCCCGCGCGATCTCTTCCGTGGTGAGCCCCGCGATCTCTCGCAACGTGAGCGCGACGCGGGCGTCCGGCGCGAGGGCAGGGTGGCAGCACGTGAAGAGCAACCGGAGCTCGTCGTCCTTGATGTGCTCGGGCGAAGGCGTCTCGGGCGGCATGTCCGGAAGCTCTCGGAGCGCGCCACCGAGCCGCGCGTGCCTGCGCCACTGCGAGATCGTCTTGAAACGACCGGCGGAGACGAGCCACGCGTACGGATTCGCCGGGACGCCTTCGTGTGGCCACTGCTCGGTCGCGGCGGCGAAGGCCTCGTGAAGGGCTTCCTCCGCCGCGTCGAAGCCGCCTAGAAGTCGGATCAGCGTCGCCAGCACGCGCCGGGCCTCGGTGCGATAGACCGCTTCGACGGCGTCGCGCGCGCCGCTTTCCGTCATAGGTTCGGTCGCGGCTTGCTGTAGTCCACGACGGGCCGCACCTCGATCGAGCCGAGCCGGGCGAGCGGAATGCCCGCTGCGATCCGCAACGCTTCGTTCAGGTCCCGCGCCTCGATCATGAGAAAGCCGCCGAGCACTTCCTTGGTCTCCATGAACGGGCCGTCGACCGCGGACATCTTCCCGTCGCGCATCTGGACCGTCATGGCCTGATGGGGCAGCTGGAGGGCCTGGTCCATCACCAGGTGGCCGCTCGCCCGGAGCTCTTCGTTGTACGGGCCGGAGTCGCGGAGGACGGCGTCTGCTGCGTCGCTCCGGTCGAAGACCTTCGCAGGGTCGAAGTACACGAGACAGGCATAGCGCATCGGGGGTTCCTTTCTTCGGGGGAGGTCTCGCGGCTTGTCGTCCGGCCTGGACGGCTTTCGACATTTTTTTCCGGTCGGGTGTCGATCTTGCGCCGCGCCGGGCGACCAGGGCGTCGCTGAACCCTCGAAAGGAGCCGACCATGACCCTCGAGACCCCGTTCGTGCCAATGACCGGCCGTTGCCGGTGCGGGCAGGTGCAATTCCGCCTGGAGACCGCGCCTATCATCACACATTCGTGCCACTGCCGCCTCTGCCAGCAGTTCACCGGCTGCGCGTTCCGGACGGTCGCCATGATCGAGACCGACCGGCTCACGACCGTGCAGGGAAGAACCGAGTCGTTCCACGGCACGAAGAGCCAGAAGCGCATCCAGTGCCCCGACTGCGGCTGCGTGCTCTGGGTGCATCACCCCGATCTGGGCGACGTCATTGCCATGGTCGGAATCGGCGTTCTCGACCATGGCGAGCGGCTCGCGCCGGAGGCGCACTACTTCGTCCGCTCGAAGCACCCCTGGGTCGTTCTGCCGCCCGGGGTCCCAGCCTTCGAGGAGCTCGGTGATCCCGGCAAGGCCGGCGCCAGGGAACGCATCATGGCCGCACTCGCAGCGAGCGGGGGCGCTCGCGCCATCGGGGACTGGGCTCGAGAAGCGCCGGCAGGATGAGCCGGCTCACGACGCCGACAGCGCCGGCACCCCGCTCGCCACTCGACTCATCGGGTCGAGCCGGTGAAAGGTCGCGGCGACGAGCTTTGCCACTCGGCCCTTCCAGACGAACCCCCTGTCGATGGCGTAGGCCATGCTCGCGAGGCCCGCCTGGTGGTAAGCGCGCGCCTCGATTGCACGAAAGAGCCCCACGGTCCGCTGCCAGGTGGCCTCGTCGGGAGCGTAGCGACGACCGATGGCGTGGCAGTACTTCGTGTGACGGAGCTCGTCCTTCGCCACGCGATCGAAGGTGTCCGCCGTCTCGCGATCGCCGATGAGCCGGAACTCCCTCCCGATCAGCGGGAACTGCTGCACGCCACGCTCCTCGATGGCGAGCAGCATGGCATAGGTGTTCATCACGTCGTCACGTGACTCGAGCGAGTCCGATGAGCCGCGCCTGGTGGCGGCGGCGAACACGCCGCCCGCTTCGCGCGCCACGCGACGGATGATCATGAGCTCGGCGGGGATGGACTCGGGCTCTACCCCGGTGCGAAGGAGGCAGGCGCGGTACAAGCTCGCGTGCACACGCTCGTCCGCCTGATGCCGCGCGATCGTCTTTCGCAGGCGCGGGTCTTCGACGATCACTTGCAGGCGATCGAAGGTGCCGACCTCGTCGCCCTCCTCGGCGTTCACCATCAGGTTCAAGAGATGCGCGCGTCCTTCGGCCGTGGCGACCAGGCGACGCAGGAACTCACGCCGGATGTACTTCTGGAGATTCATGACCTTCGTCCTCTCTTGAATGAACCACTGACTAGTTGGGTTTTTTGGTCATCGGAGACAAAAAAAAGGGCTACGCGGGGCGGGCCAGGAGCCCCTTCATCACCAGGCGCACCGCGGCGAGCTGCTCCCGCCGCACTTCCGTGAGGGGCCGCTTCGTCCGGTGGCCGAGCAGTGTGCCGGCGATCTGCATGTCTTGCAGCACGCGCGCGGTGGCCCGGACGTCGAGATCCGGGGCGAACGAGCCCTGCCTGATCCCGAGCTCGAGGATCTCGGCGACATGACGCTGCCCGAGCGCGCGCAGCTCCTCGAAACGATCTGCCCAGTCCGGCAATTGGCCGTGAAACATGCCGAACAGGAGGTCCCGCACGAGGGGGCGCGACTCGATGAAGGCGAGATCCGACGCGGCGATCTCGATGAGGAGCTCACTCGCCGGGCGCCGCGGATCGATCTTCTTCGACAGATCCGCGATCCACTGGCGGAGCTCCCTGTGGACGGACTGGTAGAACAGATCTTCCTTGCTGTCGCAGTAGAGGTAGACGGTGCCCTTCGCGACGCCTGCCAGCTCTGCGACGGCGTCGACCGATGTCTTCTTGAACCCCCAGCGCGTGAAGCACTCCGCCGCAGAACGGAGGATGCGCTCCTGGGTGCCAGAGTCCATGAATGACTATATATCCAAAATGGTCAGCAGCGTCAAGGGGGAGTGGGAGGGCCTGGGGATGAGCCTGGGGGACGGGATCGGGGTCAGGGAAGGGATCGGGGTGAGGGAGGGGAGCGGGAGTCAGGGGAGAGGATCGGGCTCAGGGAGCGAGGGAAGGTGATTGGGCCGGGCGGAGGGTCGATGAGCGCGTTAGTAGCCGTCCATCGACGCCGACGTCGTCCCCGAAGCATCAAAGGTGCAGAACAACGCG
>CAYUAW010000400.1:0-6852 GCA_964442485.1 uncultured Polyangiaceae bacterium | reverse complement strand
TCCGGCAGCGTGAAGAACCGCGGTCCGTTCTCCGTCGTGACCTGGAGCATGTTTCCCGAGAGCACCTCGAGCACGCCGTCATCGTCGATGTCGAGCACCGTCTTGGTGCCGCCGGATGCCCGCATCGAGGCAGAGACGCCTCGAGGGTGGGTCTCGCGGGCCCCGGCCAGGGTCCACAGGGCATCGTTGAAATCGCCGCAGCCGCCGAGCGACGAGAGGTCGACGCTGACGAGGGACTCGCCGCCGTCGAGGTCGATGTAGCGCTGCGCGGTGCGGACGGCCTCGGGTTGTTCGTCCCAGGGCAGCGTCGTCGGCTCGAGCGAAGACTCTTTCACGTGCTGCTCGAAGTCGCGTTGCGCCGATTCGTACTCCGGCAGCGCCCGTGCGGTGCGCCACAGGGGCCGCGCCCACTCGGCGTCGTCGAGCGGCGTCGGTTCGCCCTCCGGCACGAAGACTCGCGGCGCAGTGAGGGTGCTCTCGCGGGCCCACACTGCGCCGGTGCAGTCGCCGCCGTCGACGGCAAGCGGCGCCACCAAGAGCCCGCCCGGGGCGCTCTCTGCGGCGCGCTCGGCGAAGTGGACGCCGGCGTCGGGGTCCGACGGGTCTCGCTGATCGCGATAGAGCAGAGCGCGCGCCCCGGTGACGCCGAAGCACACGACGCCATCCGCACCATACAGGACGAGCTCTCGACGCGAATCGTCTGGCTGGCGGTGCGCGTCGCCACCGCCCACGACGGGGGCAAGCGCCGCAACGACGTCGTCGTCTTCCGCGAACGGCAGCGGGATGGGGGCGCCTGCGGCGAGATCGAGAGCGCCTGCGTCGTCGAGGACGATGAGCGGCCCTCCGTGGTTGACGACGAAGTAAAAGCCGTGGAGCTCCGAGAGCCGTGCTTCGGGCGCACCGTCGTCCGACGCGTCGTCCTCGGTTGGCGCGCCGTCGTACAGGGGACTCCGCGCCTTCGCCGCGGAGACGTCGGCCGGAGCCGGGGCGGTACACGCCGTGACGAGCACGGTGAGGGCAAGGCAGCAGGCAGCGGAGGAATGAAGCATTGCCGTTCCCCGTTGCACGAGTCGGGCCGTCGGTCCTGAGCTTGAATGAACGGGTTTTCGCCCAGCCGGCTGCGCGACGCGTCTCCCCCGGGACACGCCGCGTGGCCCCCGATATTCGGGGGGACGCGCTACGGAACGTCCTCGACCTGGTCGAGGTAGGCGCCGTAGCCCTCGGCCTCCATGTCCTCCCGGGCGACGAAGCGCAGCGACGCGGAGTTGATGCAGTAGCGCAGGCCACCGCGGTCCACGGGGCCGTCGGGGAAGACATGACCGAGGTGGCTGTCGCCGTGGGCGGAACGGACCTCGGTGCGAAGCATCCCGTGCGATGCGTCGCGCAGCTCGCTCACGTTGGCCGGCTCGATGGGCTTCGTGAAGCTCGGCCAGCCGCAACCGGACTCGTACTTGTCGGACGAGGCGAACAGCGGCTCACCGGAGACGACGTCGACGTAGATGCCGGGCTCCTTGTTGTGCAGGTACTCTCCGGTGCCGGGCCGCTCGGTGCCGCTCTCCTGGGTGACGCGGAACTGCTCTGGGGAGAGCTGCGATATCGCCTTCGGATCCTTGACGTACGTCTTCATGGTTCGTCTCTGTCGCGCACTCTAGCGTAGCTCTGATACGTCGGCTCCCAGACATTCGAGCGAGCCAGGGCGAGCAGATCGGCGGGGCGTGGGATCGTCGCGAGGCCGTCCCGAAACGCAACGTCGGCCACGGCCGCCGCGATCACCGTCGAGATCTCGCGTATTCGCGTGAACGACGGAAAGACGCGGCCGAGGGCCAGGTCATCCGCTGTCACCAGCTCCGCCAGCGCGTGCGCCGCCACCGTGAACATGCGGTCGGTCACGCGGCGTGCTCCGGTCGCGATGACACCGAGCGCGACTCCCGGAAACACGTAGGCGTTGTTGCACTGGCCCGGTGTGAACGTCCGCTCACCATGCTTGCAAGGAGGGAACGGACTGCCGCTTGCGAAGATGGCGCGCCCTCCGGACCAGGAGTACGCCTCCTCCGCCGTGCATTCGGACTTCGACGTGGGATTCGAGAGCGCGAAGACGATGGGCCGCTCGTTGAGCGTGCCCATCGCTTCGATGACTTGCCGATCGAAGGACCCCGGCACCGTGGATACACCGATGATCGCCGTCGGCGAGAGTGCCGGGATCGCACTCCGGAGGTCCGCTGCCGGATCGCCGCGATGCGCGTACCTGAGCTTGTGTTCCGCGAGCGATGAGCGCCCTTGCACGATCAGGCCGTGGCTGTCGACGAACCAGCAGCGACGCCGCGCCTCTGCGCTCGGCACCCCGGCGTCGATCATCGCGGACACGATCAGGTCCCCGATGCCGACGCCCGCCTCGCCCGCACCCAGGAACAGGATCGTCTGCTCGCGCAGCGGCCTCCCGGTGATTCGACAGGCCGACACGAGGCCAGCCAACGTCACGGCGGCGGTGCCCTGGATGTCGTCATTGAAGGTGCACACCTCGTGGCGCCACCGCTCGAGCAGGCGGAAGGCGTTGATATTGCCGAAATCCTCGAACTGGAGCAGAGCGTTCGGCCAGCGCGCGTGCGCGGCGCCGATGAACTCCGCGACGAAGTCGTCGTACTCCTGACCGCGAACGCGGCGCTGCCGCAGGCCCATGTAAAGCGGGTCGGCCAGGTAGGCGTCGTTCTCGGTGCCCACGTCGAGCGTGATCGGCAGGCAGCGCGCCGGGTCGATGCCCCCGCACGCCGTGTAGAGCGACAGCTTGCCGATGGGGATGCCCATCGCGCAGACTCCGAGGTCACCCAGGCCGAGCGTGCGCTCGCCGTCGGTCATGACGATCGCGTGCACGCCTTCGCGCGGCGCGTTCTGCAGCACCTCGGCGATCCTTCCACGGTCCGCGAACGAGAAGTACATGCCCCGCGAGCGGCGAAAGATGTGGCCGAAGCGCTGGCACGCGAGACCCACCGTCGGCGTGTAGACGATGGGCAGCATCTCCTCGATGTTGTCCAGGAGCACACGATGGAACAGGGTCTCGTTCC
Organism: uncultured Polyangiaceae bacterium; assembly: GCA_964442485.1. Lineage (GTDB taxonomy): Bacteria > Myxococcota_A > Polyangia > Polyangiales > Polyangiaceae > DASZVB01. The sequence goes on along the minus strand of CAYUAW010000400.1, from coordinate 3,793 downwards.
GATCCTGCAGGCTCGCGAGGTGGATGTAGCGCTCGAGATCCGTGGTCTTGCTGCGGTAGTTCTCGAGGACGCGCGCGACTTGCTCCTCGATGGTGAACACGTGCGGCGGCAAGAGACCACGCAGGCCGAGCGCCGACCGCTCTGCCTCGGTGAACGCCGTTCCCTTGTTCAGGACGGGGTCGTTCAGGAGAGCGTACCCGCGCGGCATGGAGACGTGGTGACGGCCATCGTCGGTATCGGACATCGGATTCCTCCCTCGCTGAGCCGCACGGCACAGGCGGCTCACCGGAAGGTACTCCGATGTCTCCTGGAATGCGAAGCAGCCCGAGGAGACGGGTCTCTCATCGATGTTGACGAGCGTCGAACTCGACGATCCTCTCTCGGCGTCGGTAGCGACCGGTGATAAGTTCACGCTAAATGGCGACGGCGCAGGAGCGGGGCCTCGGAACAATCGTTGCTTTGTCACTGGCCGCTGGTGTCGTGATCTGGCGCTGCTCTGTGGCTGCCGGAGGGCACGAGCGCACGAAGGAGCCCGCGACCACCGCACCTCCCGCGCCTTCGGTGCTCGAAGCGCTCGGGAAGCGCCTCGCGACTGTGACCGCGAAGCCCTCGGGCCCGAGCCCGGCTAGTTCCGCGGGTATGCCCGTGAGCTCGGCGAGCAACGGAGCGCAGGGCGGCCGTGACCGCGCTCGAGCCGACGAGCTCCGCACGCGGCTCGCCGCCCTCCGTGCCCTTCGTGCGGCGGTAGCGTCCGCAGCGTCGAGCTCGGCGGGCCGAGCGATGGAGCCCGCTGCTTCGATTCCGCACCAGATGCCTGCGCCAGTTGGCTCCGGCAATCAGGCTGGTCTCGCGCTCGGAAACTACGTGCGGGGTGTCGTGAAGGAGAAGTTCGTTCCCATGGCCGGCAGTTGCTACGAGGAGTACCTGACGAAGCACCCCGGCAAGGGAGGCCGAGCAGTGATCTCGGTCAAGATCGTCGGCGATCCGTCGGTGGGGGGCGTGGTCGATTCGGCGACGCTCGCCCCGAGCTCCACTCTGCGGGACGACGACTTTTCTACCTGCGTCGTCGAGTCGATGATGGCGATGGAATTCGACGCGCCGCCCGCAGGGGGCGAGGTCACCTTCGAATATCCGTTCGACTTCGCTCCGGATCCGCCTCCGGCCCCCTCGTGAGGAGAGGTCTCCATTGCCGGGGAATGGCCGGTGCTGCGAGCGTGAATGACACTTGCGGGACTCACTCGGCGAGAGGAGGCTTTGTCAACGCGCGCTGAGGAGGAACCGGGTGGTCAACTTCTCGTTCACGGCCATCGCCATCGTTGCGGCCCTCTCTGCTTCTGCTTGCACGGTGTCGGACTCGGATCCTTCGCTGTGGGCACAGACGAGCGACCTCGGGGGGAAGCGGTTTCTCATACCGATCGGTAGCCCTGCGGACGGCGCTGGCGGCGAAATGATCAGCGGCGGCCCCGCGGGGAGCACGGGCGCCGGGGGAATCGCATCCACTGCGGGCGGTACGACGTCGACGGGTTCGGGAGGCGCCATCCCGAGCGGCGGCGCGGGTGGGCTCGGTGCCGGTGCAATCGGCGGGACGGGAGCTGCGGGCGTCGGCATCGGCGCAGGTGGTGCTGTCGCGGCCGGGGGCACGGGGCCGGGCGCAGGCGGCGCCGCGGGCGGCACGGGCGGCAGCGTGAGCACGAATTCCGGCAAATGCACGTTCCTGTTCGACGTCACCACCGTCACGGTCGGCGGTCGCTTCACGCCGAACAACGCCGGCGCGATCTGGATCACCGACGCTCAGAACAAGTTCGTCAAGACGCTGAGCTACTGGTGCCCGCGCTACATCGTGAACGTCTCCCCGTGGGTTCAGTCGAGCGGACAGAACAAGGTGGATGCCGTGAGCAGCGCCACGCGTCACATGCACGGGCCGATCAGCGCGAAGTGGGACTGCACTGACGTGTCGGGCGCGCCGGTCCTCGACGGAAAGTACACGGTGAGGATAAGCTTCGCCGAGGGCGACCTCCCGTTCACCACGGTCCCGCAGGCCTCGCTGGATTTCGCCAAGTCCGCCGCAGGGGCGGACGTGATGGGGCAGGACACGGCGAACTTCAAGTCGATGCACGCGACGCTGACGGTCCCCTGAATAGCGCCACACCGAGCGCGTGAAGGGCGCGCGCGACTTGCCGCCGGATTTCCGACGTTGAGCCGTCCCCGGTTGTCGCGCATGCTGCACGCGCGATGCCCAGGAAGCGCACGAAGAGCCCCCCGCACGACGAACCGACGCTGCTCGAGCGGCCACCGGAGGACGTCGCCAGAGCGGAGGCGCACGTGCGCGGCATGCTCCGCTTCCTCGGCGAAGATCCGAAGCGCGAGGGGCTTCGTGAGACGCCGGCGCGCGTGGTGCGCGCCTTCTCCGAGCACTTCAGCGGCTACGCTCAGGATCCGGCGGCCTACCTCGCAAGGACGTTCCAGGAGGTCGACGGCTACGACGAGCTCGTCCTGGTCAGCGACATCGAGGTGTTCAGTCACTGCGAGCACCACATGGTGCCCTTCGTCGGCAAGGCACACGTGGGATACATCCCGAACGGGCGCGTGGTCGGGCTGAGCAAGCTCGCGCGCGTCGTCGACGTCTTCGCAAAGCGATTGCAGGTGCAGGAGAAGCTCACGAAGCAGATCGCCGACGCGATACAGACGCACCTGAAGCCGCAGGGCGTCGCCGTGGTCGTACAGTGCCAGCATTTCTGCATGTGCTACCGGGGCGTGAAGAAGCCGGGCTCCTGGACGACGACCAGCAAGCTCCACGGAATCTTTCTGGCGGACCCGGCGGCGCGAATGGAGCTCTTCACGCTGATCGGGCAGAAGCGTCAGATCGGCGGGCAGGGGATGTGACGACCGGCAACGTCGCCGCCGTCGACATCGGGACGAACTCCGTCCGCTTGCTCGTCACCGACGCACGCGGCAAGGAGCTCGAGCGCCGCATGCGCATCACCCGGCTCGGGCAGGGCGTCGACGTCAGCGGCGCGCTCCGTCCCGACGCGATCCGTCGCACGCTCGACGTGCTCGACGAGTACGGTGCGCTCATCCGCGTTCACGGAGTCGACAGCGTGCGCGCGGCGGCGACGAGCGCCGCGCGCGACGCGGAGAACAGGGACGTCTTCTTCGACGGCGCAGAGCGCGCAATCGGCACGCGCCCCGAGCTACTTCCGGGAGAGGAAGAGGCGCGACTCTCGTTCCGGGGCGCGACGGCCGATCTGGACCCCGCCCTCGGCCCGTTCCTGGTGGTCGATATCGGGGGCGGCTCGACGGAGTTCATCCTCGGGACGATGGAGCCGGAGGCGCTCGTGTCGGTGAACATGGGCTGCGTGCGGATGACGGAGCGTCACCTCGCGACCGATCCGCCCACGCTCGCGGAGCTCGATGCCCTCTTCGCGGACGTGCGAAGCGAGCTCGCGCACGTTCGTCGAGCGATCGACGTCGGACGGATGAGGCTGATGCTCGGCCTTGCCGGGACGGTCACCACGCTCGCCGCTCTGAGCCTCGGTCTCACCGTGCACGATCCGACGAAGACGCATCACCTGAGGCTCGGTCGCGCGCGCGTCGAGGCGCTCTTCGCGACCCTTCGCGCCTCGAACGTGGCGTCCCGTCGCGCCATGCTCCTCGAGCCGGCTCGCGCGGAGGTCATCGTCGGCGGCGCCGCCGTCCTCGTCACCATCCTGCGCGAGCTCGACATCGTCGAGCTCGTGGTGAGCGAGGCGGACATCCTCGACGGCCTCGCTGCGTCGCTGCGGAGCTCCCCGCG
>CAYUAW010000399.1:1433-6887 GCA_964442485.1 uncultured Polyangiaceae bacterium | reverse complement strand
GCTAAGGCCCCCCATTGTAGAGTGCCGGCGATGAGCGCCCCGCCGCCACCGAGCGACGTGCAGAGCCGATGGCGACACGCGCCGAGCCTTCACCCCCTGCACCCCGGACGGCGCGCGTCGTGGCTCGAGGTGTTCTACGACATCGTCGTCGCCGGAGCGATGATCGCGGCGGGCAACGCGCTCGGCGACGGGACCGCCGTCGGCACGTACATGCCGTTCGTCCTCCAGTTCGCCGCGGTGTTCTTCGCGTGGACGGCGTTCACCTTCTACCAGAACCGCTTCGCCGTCGACGATCTGTTCCACCGGCTCCTCGTCGCGAGCATGATGCTCTCGCTCGGGCTCCTGGGGCTCACGGCGGCGCGCGTCCTCGTCGGTGAGACACGCCTGTTCTCGTGGTCGTATGCGGCGATCGACGTCATCCTCGCCGTCATCTACGCGCGCACGCACGTCTCGATCGTGGAGGCGCGCAACTTCACGCGCTACTACGGGATTGCGTACGCGATCGGCGGCGCGTTCTGGCTCGCCGCGGCGCTCTCGCCGGCGCGGTGGGTGTTCCTCTTCTGGACCGCCGGCGTGGGGCTCGGGCTCTCGTTCCCCATGAGCCGTCGCGCGCGCGAGCTCGCGCTCGAGCGCCCGCCCGATCCGAGGCACCTCACCGAGCGCTATGGGCTCATCACGTCGATGGTGCTCGGGCAGGCGCTGCTCTCGATCCTGTCCGGCCTGTCGAGCAGCCACGGGCCTTCTCCGCTCGCCGCGGCGCTCGTGCTGCTCCTGATGTGCTCACTCTGGTGGCTCTACTTCGACGACGTGGCCGGCTCGAGCATCCGCGTCGAACGCGCCGCTCCGTTCGTCTGGATCTACGGCCATCTGCCGCTCCTGCTCGGCCTCGTGACGCTCGCCGCGGGGGTCCGGCGGCTCGTGCGCGTCGATCCCGAGGCCGCGATGGACACCCCGGTGCGCGCGCTGCTCGCGGGCGGCCTCGGCCTCACGTTGCTCTCGCTCGCGCTCATCGACTCCGTGACCGAACGGCGCACTGCGGAGCTCGGCGATCGTGCGCGAGTGAATGCGCGCATCGCCGCGGCGCTGGTGTCGCTTCTCCTCTACCCCATCGGCGGCGCCTTCGGACCCATCGGGCTCCTGTGCCTGGCCGCGGTGCCGTGCGTCGCGCAGGTTGCGTTCGATCTCATGATGGCGCCTCTCGCCGCGTCGACCGCACAGGCCGTCCAGGAGACGGTGCTCGAGCTGGTTCGCAGCCGATCGGCGGGAGAAGACACGCTGAGCGCGCGCCCGCGGGTCGGAGACGCGGTGCGCAAGGGCGCGCCGAGCGAGCTCCGGCGCGACTTCTACTTCTTCTTCATGGAAGGGCCCTGGTCGCGGCTGGTGGTGACCCTGATGTTCATCTATCTGACCATCAACGCGACCTTCGCCGGCCTGTACCTGCTCGAACCGGGAGCCATCGGCGGCGCGCACGCACGTTCCTTTGCGGACGCCTTCTACTTCAGCGTCCAGACATTCTCGACGATCGGGTACGGCGTGCTCACGCCCGCGACGCCCTACGGCAACCTCGTCGTCACGGCCGAGGCCGCGGTGGGCCTGCTCTCCGCCGCGTTCGCCACGGGGTTGATGTTCGCCAAGGCGGCGCGGCCGCACTCGAGCACCCTCTTCAGCAACGTCTTCCTCGTCAGCCCGAGGAACGGGATCCCGACCGTGACATTTCGCGTCGGCAACGCCCGAGGCAACGACGTGGTGGACGCCACCATCACCGTCACCATCCTGAAGACCGAGATCACGCGGGAAGGCGACCGCCTCCGCCGGATGCACGAGCTCCCGCTGCTCCGGAACCGCTCGCCGATCTTCACGATGACGTGGGTCGTCATGCACGAGATCGACGAACGGAGCCCCCTCGCGGGGGTCGACTGGTCGGATCCGAAGGATCTGCTCGGCCTGGTCGTGACGCTCGTGGGGCACGATGGCACATACGGGCAAACCACGTACGCGCGTCACGTCTACTATCCCGAGAACGCGCGCGTCGGGCATCGCTTCGTAGACGTGATGAGCCAGCTGCCCGACGGACGCATGGCGATCGACTACTCACTCTTCCACGAAACGGTCGCGGAAAACGCGGCGTCGTTGGCGCCGAGCGGGTCCGGCTGACCGTTCATTCGTTTGCTACGTCAACTCGAGTGGCCATTTCGATCCGGCGCCCCATGAGCAGAGGGTGCGCTCATGCTTTCTTGCCGCCCTCGTGGTGCTCGCGACGGCTGCCTCCGCACGCGCCGAAGATCCGGGTGCGGCAAAAGATCACAAGCCGATGGAGTACGATCTCTTTCCGCTCATCGGCGGTAGCAGCGACGTCGGCGTCGGCGGGGGCATCCTCGGGGCGATCGCGCATTTTGCGCCGGGCGAGAAGCAGTACCGGTGGCGCGTCGAGGCGAGCGGTATCGTCACCTACTCGACCGGCAGCGGGCTCTCTCATTTCCCCTACACCGACGTCTACACGCTGCTCACCATCCCGGACCTCGGCCACGGCGTGCGGCTCGAGCTCCGCCCGTCGTTCACGCGGGAGACGACGCAGGGCTACTACGGCTTCGGCAACGCCTCCCGCCGCGACGCCGCGCTCGACCATGGCTCTTTCTACGAGTACGGGCGCACCCACCCCACCATGCAAGCCCTGGTGCGCCTCTCCATCGCGCACGGCATGTTCATCCGGCTCGCGAACTACTTCACGTACGACAGCTTCGTCACCGCGCAGAATTCACGCCTCGCCCAGGACCTGAAGTCCACCGATCCGGAGGTGAGAAAGCTCCTGGGAGAGGTGAAGTCGCACGCGGTCGACTTCTTCGAGTACGCCTTCGTCTACGACACGCGCGACGACGAGACCGCGCCGCGCAAGGGCATGTATCACGAGGCGTCGGTGCGCTACTCCCCCGGCGGCACGGGGTTCTTCCCGTATCGCTACGAGCAGATCGACGCTGCGGCGCGCTTCTACTACACGATCCCCGGCGATCGCGTCACGTTCGCGGCGCGCGTCGTGGGCGACGTGCAGCTCGACCATCCGCCGTTCTACGAGCTCGCGCGCTTCGAGGACACCTTCGCGCTCGGTGGCAGCAACGGCGTGCGCGGCATCCCCGCACAGCGCTACTACGGGAAGGTGAAGGTCTTCGGGAATCTCGAGGCGCGCGCGCGTCTCTTCTCGTTTCATCTGCTCGGCAAGGCGCTCCGCTTCGGCGTCGCGGGCTTCTTCGACGCCGGACGGCTCTGGGCGGACACGACCGCTCAGCCGGCGCTCGACGGCAGCGGGCTCGGGCTCAAGTTCGGCACGGGTGGCGGCCTCCGGCTGCAGCAAGACAAGACCTTCGTCGTGCGCCTCGACGCGGCGTGGTCCCCCGATGCGCATCCGATCGGCGGGTACTTCGGCGTGGGGGAGATCTTCTGATCTGCCCCATATCCGTGCCCGTGCCCGATCTCACCCCGCGCCGAGGCGCTGCGCCGTTGGCGCGTGCACGATCTTGCCCTCGTGCGTGAGCAGGGTTCCGCTCGTGACCTCGTCGGTGAGGTCGTAGTTGAGCGCGCCCTCCTTCAGGAGGTTGCCGAGGAGCGCCATCACGTTGCGCGCGTAGAGCATGCTCGCGTCCGCGGGGAGCGTCGCGGGGAGGTTCGGGTGGCCGACGATGAGCACGCCGTGCTTGCGCACGTCCTTGCCGCGCTCCGAGAGCTCGCAGTTGCCGCCTTGCTCGACCGCGAGATCGACGATCACCGAACCTGGCTTCATCTTCTCGACCATCCAGGCCGGGAGGAGCTTCGGCGCAGGGCGACCGGGCACGAGCGCCGTCGTGATCACCACGTCGGCGTGGGCAACGTGTTGCCCGACGATCTCCTGCTGCGCCTTCAAGAAATCCGCGCTCACCTCGCGCGCGTAGCCGCCGGCGCCGGCGCCGCTCTCCTCGGTCTTCGGCAGCTCGATGAATTTACCGCCGAGTGACTGGATCTGTTCCTTCGTCTCGGGGCGGATATCGCTCGCCTCCACAACGGCACCGAGCCGCTTGGCGGTCGCGATCGCCTGCAGGCCCGCGACGCCGGCGCCCATGATGACGACCCGCGCCGGCTTCACGGTGCCGGCAGCCGTCATGAACAGCGGGAAATACTTCGGCAGATTGACCGCGGCGACCAGCACGGCCTTGTACCCCGCGATGTTCGCCTGGCTGCTCAGCGCGTCCATCTTCTGCGCGCGGGTGATGCGCGGCACGAGCTCCATGGGCAGGGAAGTGACGCGCTTCTCGGCGTAGCGCCTGATCATGACGTCGTTCGCGTACGGCGCGAGGAAGCCGATGACCGTCGAGCCGTCGCGCGTGCCCTCGATCTCGTCGAAGGCCGCGTGCTTCTGCGGCGCGCGCACCTTCAGCACGATGTCGGCCGCGGCCCACGCCGCCTTCGGGTCCGTCGCGACGGTCGCGCCAGCGTCCTTGAACTGCGTGTCGGAGATGAAGGCGTTCTCCCCCGCCGTCGATTCGACGACGACGGAGACCCCCGCCTTGACCATCTGCTTCACGGTCTCCGGCGTGGCGCTCACGCGCGTTTCACCGTCGACTCTTTCTTTGGCAACGAGCACGGAAAGCATGGCTTCTGACCTTTCGAGCGGGGCCCGTATACCACGTCACGACGAGAGTCGAGTGGCGTCGTCGAGCAAACGACCGAGGGCTTCCTCGTCGTTCGACGCGTAGTATCCCCGGATCTGGCCCTGACCGTCGACCAGCACGAGCTGGGTGCCGTGGGTGATCCCGAAGTCCGCCTTGGTTGGATCTGCCTTGCCCTCGGCCGCGATCTTCAGACCTTGCTCGGCCGTCTTCTGGATCGTCTCCGCGTTGCCCGTGACGAAGGACCATGTCGCTTCATTCGCGCGGTATTCGTCGGCGTAGCGACGGAGGACTGCGGGGGTGTCGAATTCCGGGTCAACGCTGAAGCTCACCAGGCGTACCTTTGCGTTCCGCTGGGCGAGCTTCAGCTGGAGATCGTGCATGGCGCGGGTCACCCGCGGGCACGCCGAGGGGCAGCGCGTGAAGACGAAGGCCGCGACCCACGTTTCGCCCTTCAGACCGTCCAGCGTGAAGGGCTTGCCGGCCTGGTCGGTCAGCGAGAACGGCGGCACGGTGCCGTACGTCGGCAGGTCCGACTGGGAGTGGCACCCGGTGAGCCACGGAGAAACGAGCACGGACACCGAGACCGACGCGAGGACGCCGAGCAGGGCCGCGATCGACCAGGAGCGGGCCGCGCGCGTTCGCCTGGCGAGCGTCACGTGCGGGTTTCGCGGTGAAGCGCTGCGAGCGTGTCGAGGGAAGCCTTGCATTGTCCTCGCGCGATCTGCCACACGCGGTCTCGCGCCGCACGACTGATGGGCGTCGGCACCCCGTAGTGCTCGGCACGCTCCACGACCTCTCCGTTGAGGAAGTCCACGGC
>CAYUAW010000399.1:0-1333 GCA_964442485.1 uncultured Polyangiaceae bacterium | reverse complement strand
CGGCGGACGAACTGGTGCCGGATGAGGGGACCGACACGCGAGCCGCCGATCGTCCCGAGGGTCGAGATGGCACAGTTGATCGCGAGCTTCGACCAGCGCGCGCCAAGGAGATTGCTCGTCGTGCGTACCTCGAAGGCGTCGCCGAGCAAACGGCCGAGCTCGTCCACTCGAGCATCGGGGTCGCCATCGAGACGGCCGAGCGTGAGCCCACCCGATGACGTACGGTCGTACACGCCCGCTTCCGGCATGGAGGCGCCCCAGGCGACTACCGCCCCGATGACGCGATCGCGTCCGACGAACTTCGCGACGCGCACCTCGCAGAGGCCGTTTTGAAAACACACGAGCCGGCCGTCGTCTCCGAGCAGCGGCGCGACTTGCTGCGCCGCGTCCTCGACCTGCGGGGGCTGTGTTGCGAGCAAGACGTAGTCGTAGCGGCCTTCGATGGCCTGAGTGCTCGCGTAGATGCCGGCCGGCGCGGCGTGGCGCACGTGACTCTTGCCGGCGACCCGAAAGCCGTCACGCCGGAGTGCGTCAGCGATGCCCGCGTTCGTCGTGAGCACGTCGGCACGATGACCGGACGCGAGCAGGCTTGCAGCGAGCACACCACCGATTGCGCCAGCACCGACGACGAGCACCCGCGGAGCGCGGCCGTTCGAGGGCCGGGAAGGCCGATCCGTCATGGTCGCGGGCCTTTCCGGCCCGTTCGGCGCCCCTTGAGCCATCTCCCCATACCCTTGGATCTCGTGGACTTTTTACAAAATAGTTGCACGACGGAAGCTATCGGGCGTAGAACTGTCGCCTACATTGCCTCACAACGGCAAGGTGTCATCATGAGAAGGCTACGAAAGCTACTGAGCCGCCTCCGATTTCCGGTTGCCGCGCTAGCGTGAGCCCTCGCGCCCCCGCGGCGGCGCCCAGGCAGTCAGTCTCTGCCTGGGCGCTTCTCTTTTGTTTTGTTGGTGCGGCGCGGCGTACGTCGGGCTGAACGGCGTTGCGGGCGTGGTCGGGTGGGACGGCTGACGAACGACGTTAGCGTCGCGGGTTTTTGTTTGGGGGGGCGTACCCGCCCTCCTCGCCCCTCACGGGGCGGTCCCCCCGGTACTCGCTTCGCTCGTGCGCTTCGCGCGGCGAACGACGTTGCCGTCGCGGGGTTTTGTTTGGGGGGCGTATCCGCGCCCCTCGCGCCAGCGAGCCCGCGATGAGCGAAGCGAATCGCGTCGGGGGCTCGGGGGCGGTGAGCCCCCGCGGAGGATTCCGGCGGGGGTGGGCGGGCGGGGACGAGAAAAAACCCGCGACGCCAACGCCGTTCGCGGCGCGAACCGCGCGAGCGAAG
>CAYUAW010000398.1:0-6898 GCA_964442485.1 uncultured Polyangiaceae bacterium | reverse complement strand
CCGAACAGCGCGAGAGCCGTCACTGCCACGTCGAACAGTGGCAAGGCGCGGCGTCCGTCCGGCTCGCGGCCGAAGGCGGTGGCGAGCAGGGAGAACAGAAGGAGCGCAGAGGCGACCGGGACGTCCGCGACGAAGTAGCTCGGCGTCGGACGCGCCCACTCGGTGATGCCGCCGAGAACCTCGTCTCCTCGCAGCGGGCCGAGGAGCAACGCAGGTCCGAGGGTGTTCACCGAAGCAGCGGCGAGCGCGGTGACGATGACGACCGCGGTCGTCGCGACGCTGCGTCGTGGGAGCGGCGTCGTTGGGCCCATGGCGCGGAGGCTGGTGATGGCCGTGGCCACGCCGTAGGCGACGAGCAGGGCGCAGAAGAAGGCGACCATGCCGTGCACGTTCGCCCAGACGAAGGAGAGGGGGACGACCGGCACGAGCCGCTTCCAGGCGACGGGGTTCTCGCGGTGCGCATCGACGACGAGCAAGCCGATGGGCAAGAGCAGAAGCGACAACGTCGCTGGGCGCACCGTGAACCACTGCGCGCCCGCGGCGGTGAGCCAGGCAGAGATCAGGTACGCGACGAGACCCGCGCGGCGCATGCGAAGGAACGTCACGAGGACGGCGCCCGCGCACGACAGCGCGCCGACGAGCTGAAGGCCCGGACCGTGAAGCGACCAGTCGACGCCGTGGAAGAAGACGTCGCCGAGCACCTCGACGTACCGGAGGGGACCATGCGTGAACGCGAGGTCGTCGAGCCTGGGGATCGAGCGCGTCGCGACGAGGAGCCTCCCCGTCGCGAGGTTCCAGGGCAGATCATAGTCCGTCAGCGGTCGCCGAGAGAGCAGCCCCGTGACCGCGAGGAGAGCGAGGAGAGCGACGGCGCCGACCCCTCGCCGTGCGCCCGTGGGAAGGACGGCTGCCGTCGTTTCGTTCTCGTCCATCGGCGCGTACACTCGGCCGTGAATGTGACGCCGAATGGAACAAATGAGAAGAAGAGACGAAGGTCAGCGGGGGGAGGAGTGATGCGGCGTCACCACCTGCCGGTGAAGGTGAAGCCGCGCTGCCGTGTCCCGACGCCGATGGAGAAGGGGTGGCTCGACGACGGGTTCATCATCAGGTCGACGCGGGCGTCGGTCGTGACCCGGCTGCTGGACGGCAGCACGGGCTGCGCGAAAAGTCCGACGCTGCTCACCAGCCAGAGACGGTCGCTCAGCGGGAGCGTATAGCTTGCCGCTCCACCGAGCCCGGCGTCGAGCGCGCACCCCCCGCGCGAGAAACCATGGAGGCTCAATCGGGGAGCGAGCGGCAGGATCACGGCGCGCTGCATCGCGAAGCCCTGGACCTGGTTTCCGCTGGCCTCTGCTTGCTGGGTGCAATCCTGGCCGAGCTGTCCGTTCAAGACCGGGAACACGGTGCCGAGGAGCGAGAGCTCTATTGGCAGCGCGACGAACGATGGAGCCGCCGTGCCTCCCGTTGCCGTCGGTTCGCCGGGAGAACGGAGCCTGAGCGGCGTGAGCAAGGGCAGGAGCGCGGTCCCGGGCGACGGCGCCGTCGATTGCGCGGAGGCGCTCGCTACGTGGAGTACGAGCCCCGCGTGAAGCGCGCTCCGGACGACGACACTACGGAACGTGCTCGACATCTGCGTGTCATCCTCACGCCCCGGGCGCGCGCCGTGGAAGGGCGGTCCCGTCCGGAGCCACTCGCTCGACGAACCAGAAGGCGTGTTCCGAGGGGCCGTGCTTCGAGAGGTACTCGAGCCGCTCCTTCCCTTCCTCCACGCCGGGCGTGTGACCGGGCGCGACCCACCACAGCGCGTAGTAAGGGCCGCTCATCGGCGAGAACCACTTCTTCCGATCGCGCAGCACGCGAACGTGATCTCCGCGATACACGAAAGCGTGGAGCGCATCGACGGACTCCCAGACCGACATGTTCACGATGATCGCCGGATCATCGAAAGCGACGATGGCGGTCGCGTCCCCCGCGTCGGTTTGCAGACGCCAGACGAAGCCGGGGTGCGCGTCGGCCAGCGCGTTGATCTCCGCGAGCTGCGCGACGAACTCGGCCATTCGCGGATCGGTGAGGGGAGCAATCGCCCTCGCGATGTTGATCTGCGCGACGTGACGCTCGACCTGCATGCTTGCAAGCATAGCTCCGCCGCGCGAAGGCCGGCACGGGCAAAGCGCGCCGACCCGGGCGTGCCGCCTACAGCACTCGCCGCAGCACCTGCAGCGCGAACAGCAGGAGCATGGGCGATAGATCGAACCCGCCGAGCGGCGGCACGACGCGCCGGATCTGCGCGAATACGGGCTCGGTCACGGCCTCCACGTAGCGTGCGAGCTGATTGTCGCGCGCCCCCGGGAACCACGACAGCGCCACGGCGACGAGCACGACGAGCGAATACAGAGAAATGAGCTCTGCTATCATCGGCCTTCTGCGCTGAAGATGCGGTCAGCCGCCGCGTTGTCAAGCCCGCGGGTCGGGGGCGCGCCGGGGCTTCAGTCCCGGTAGACGTAGACGCGCCGCCTGCGCGCGACGTGCGAGCCGCCATAAGTGCTGAGGTCTGCCAGGGCGCCGGCGACGAGGAGCAGCACCCAGCCGTCACCGATGTCTCCATGATGATGGAAGAACACGAACATCCAGGCGAGGGACGTCCACGGCAGGAAGACGAAGCCGAGGAGCGCGATGAGCGTCGACGAGAACGCCCGGTACCAGGCGGTGAAGAACCACGCGAGCGCGAGCATCACGCGCGGTCCGAAGAAGATGACGATGGCGCCGAGACAGCAACCAGGCATGGGCCGAATTATGGACTACAGCCCGGCCGTATCCCACTGCTCGTCGTCGGTCGCGGGCGACACGGACGACGGCGCCCGCTCCGGCTTCGTGGGGAGCCTTTCCATGAACTCCGCACGTGGAGGGCCGACGAAGAGGGCGGTGGGCTTCTCACGCCGGAAGAAACTGAGGAAGAAGTGCCACATCAGCTGCAGGAGTACTGCGATGCGCACGCCGAGGGGCGACAGGTCGCGCATCTCCATCGCCTTGATCATCTCGCGAGCGACGACGGGGCTCGAGTTCATCGCCGGGATCCACGCGACCTCGAAGGCATGACGAATGAACTGGTCGGCCGCCGGGACCGGAAGCCCCCGGCTCTGCTTCGAGCGGGCGTGCAGCATGTGGTCTGTACGCACGGAGAAATTGAAGTGCGGGAGCAGGACTTCCCGGGCCGTCGCGTAGTAGCGGCGTGACCGCTCGCTCGGGTCTCGCGTGGCGGAGAGGACGGTCGCGAGCACGTCGGCCTGTACGAAGGCCGATGTGCAGCCGCGGCCGTAGATGGGATTGGTCTCCATCTGCGAATCGCCGACGGCGAGGAAGCCGAGGACTTCCTTGCCGCCGCCTTCGCGGTAGCGTGTCCACCGGTTCTCGAAGCGCGCTGCGCCGAGAATCTTGCTCTGGACGTTCGATTCACGGATCCAGTCCGTGAGCACCGGGATCTGCGCGCAGACGGCGTCGAATCCGTCCGGACGTCGCATGGCGCGCGCGATGTCTTTCTCGTCGGTGGGGCAGCCCAGGGTGATCGCGTAGTGACCGTGCTCCCCGTAGAAGGTGGAGTACCCGAAGAAGTCCAGGTTCGCGCCCGTGCCCTGTCGCGTGAGCGGCGCGTGATCCTCCTTCAATCGATAGTGGCGACAGACGTACTGCCAGTTGGAGGGAAAGCGTTCGTAAGCGAAGCGCGCGCCCGCGGCCTCGAGCCAGGCCGGGCACGGCGTGCGCTTGCCGGAGGCGTCGAGCACGAGATCCGCGTCGAGCGTCTCCTGCTCGCCGTTCCGGTAGATGCGGAGGCCGCGAACGCGAATCGCCTGCTCCGACTGATCGAGGACGAGCCCCTCGACGCGCGCGGAGTGCAGGAAGCGAACGCGCGGCAGCCTTCCCACGTGCCTGCGCAGCACGTACTCGAACGTCGCGCGGCGCCCCCAGAAGTGACTCAGCTCCTCGTCGCCGGGCATGGCGTGGAAGTCCTCGAGCTGCCCCGGCGGGAGCATCTCCTTCAGCGACGATAGCTCGAGGCCCGCGGCGAGCAGCTCGGCGTGAAGCTCCGGGTGCCGGTCGCGCACCAGCGTCTGCAGGCGCGCGAGCAGGATGTGCGCGTGTCGGAACTGAGGCACGCCGGGGCGCGCCCATTGCTCGAATGCGTCGGCCGGGCTCGCGAGCTCGATGGGCTCCGGATCGCGTTCGACGATCACGACGTCTGCGTCGTGGTTCTTCAGCGCGAGCGCTGCTGCGAGCCCACCTATCCCGGCGCCGATGATCGCGATGGTCTCGCCCGAGGGAGCGCTCGTGCGTTCAGGGGGCATCGGAGCCGCTTACAAGCGATCGGGTCGTCCACAAACCGTTATCTGTGCTCAAGTGCGCTCATCTCGTTCGTGCACCGTTCGGTACATTGCTGTCAGCGGACAAAGGCGAATCAGTTGCCGACACGCCGTTCGACGGCGCTGGAGAACTGCGGCACGTGCGCAAATTGAAATCGCTTCAGTTCGTCGTTGCGGCGCCCCCCGCGCCGCCCGTACCCCCGGTGCCACCGGTCGGCAGCGTGCACGTTCCGGAGCCGCCCGAGAGGACCGTGCTGAGATCGCAGGTCGGGCTCGGCGTGGAGACGCACTTCACCGAGCACGCCGCGGGCGTGCATTCGACGCTCGCCCTGTCGCTGGTGTACTTCTTGAAGCCGGTGTTGCTGATCGCGCCTTGCGAGCAGTGACACGGATTGCAGACTTCGCCGAGCGGAACCTTCGTGCAATCGGCGCTCGTGAGGCAGGTCTGGTCGTAGTTTTTCGCCTCGATGACGAGCGGCTTGCGCGCGATGCACATCCCCTTCGCGCACGAGGCGACCATGGTCTGGCAGGGTATCCCTGGGCAGGCGATCGGGGGGCAGCTGAACGCGCTCCGGTCATCGTTCCATTTGTTGAGGTCGCCTTTGTTGATCGCGGCGTTCGAGCAGCCGCAGAACGTGCAGACGTCGCTGCTCTCGCCCACCAGCGTGCAGTCGCCGTCCAGCTGGCAGCTCTGGTCGTAGTCCTTCGCGAGCTGGCTGTGAGAGGTCCCCCCGGCGCCGCCGTTGCCCGTCGTCCCGCCCGTCGTCGAGTGACCACCCGAGCCGGTCCCGCCGTTTCCGCCGGAGGAGGTTCCGCCGCCGGTGTCGGGGTTGCCGCCGCTGCCGACGGCTCCGCCGGTCGAATGACCGCCACCGCGTCCACCGCGTCCGCCATTTCCGTCGGCCCCGCCCGCAGACGTGGTGCCCGCCGAGGAACCGCCTGCGGACGTGGTGCCGGCAGAGGAACCACCGGAACCCGCGTCGACGTTGCGGCCGGCGCCGCCGCCGGTGTCGCCGTGTCCGCCATCTGAACCGGCGCTGGTCGTGCGGAAATCACCGCCACAGGCAATGGCGAGCACGAGGGTGCTCGCCGCACACGCTGCACCCCGGGTCAAAGAAGAAGCAAAGGCCATCCTTCAAGCATAGCGCGTCCGTACGGCGGCGCGCGTCCGCGCGGCGGGGCCGAGCGCATGAGCGCGATGGACCGTGGCCGCCGGCATGGCATTCGATGTGGTAAGGGCTCGTACATGGTCCGCGTGTGCTTCGTGTGCCTGGGCAACATCTGTCGCTCTCCGACCGCCGAAGCGGTCATGCGCGATCTCGTCGAACGCGCAGGGCTTTCGTCGGCGATCGAGGTGGACAGCGCAGGCACCGGCGACTGGCACGCAGGGCAGCCGCCCGACGCGCGGTCCGTCGCCGCTGCGCGTCGACGCGGCATTGCCGTGGGCGGCCGCGCCCGTCAGTTCACCGCCGACGACTGGGACGCCTTCGACTACGTGCTCGCGATGGACCGCTCGAACTTCGAGAACCTCCGGGCGCTCCTGCCGAAGGGTGACGAGGGACGGAAGCTCCGGCTCCTGCGCTCGTTCGATCCCGGGTCGCCGCCCGGCGCAAGCGTCCCCGACCCCTACTACAGCACGGACGGTTTCGAGGAGGTCATCGACCTGTGCATCGCCGCCTGCGGGCAGCTACTCGAGCACATCCGCGCCGAGCACGGGCTCTCGCGATGAAAGGCGGGCTCCGGACGGCGCTCGAGGCCGCGCTCGGGGCGTCGATCGAGGAAGCGTCGTCTCTCTCGGGGGGCGACATCAACGACGCCTACCGGGTGAAGCTCGGGAGCGGCAAGGCCGTCTTCGTCAAGGCGAACGACCGCGCCGATCCGCGCATGTTCCCGGCCGAAGCCCGCGGGCTCGCGTGGCTTGCCGAGGCGCACGCGCTCCGCATCCCCCGCGTCCTCGCCGTCTCCGCCGAGCGCGCCCGCGAGCCGTTCCTGGTCCTCGAGCTGCTCGAGCCGGCCGCACGCGTCGCTGACTTCGACGAACGGCTCGGTCGCGGTCTCGCCGCGCTCCATCGCTTCGGCGCGCCGCGCTTCGGGCTGGATTTCGACAACTTCATTGGGCGCTTGCCGCAACCGAACGTGGCCTCCCTCACCTGGGCCGAGTTCTACCGCGAGCAGCGCCTCCTTTCGCAGCTCGAGCTGGCCAGGCAGTCCCGGCGCGCGACGAGCCGTATGGAGCGCGGCTTCGAGGCGCTGCTGCCGCGTCTACCGGAGCTCGTCGGTCCCGAGGAGCCGCCCGCGCGGGTGCACGGCGACCTCTGGGGCGGGAACCTGCACGTCGACGAGCGCGGTGAGCCGTGCCTCATCGATCCTGCACCGTACGGCGGCCATCGCGAGATCGATCTCGCGATGATGCGTCTCTTCGGAGGCTTCTCGTCACGCGTCTTCTCCGCGTACGAGGAGGTGTTCCCGCTCGCGCCAGGGCACGCCGAGCGCGTAGAGCTGTATCAACTCTACTTCCTGATGGTGCACGTGAACCTGTTCGG
>CAYUAW010000397.1:0-6941 GCA_964442485.1 uncultured Polyangiaceae bacterium | reverse complement strand
GATCTCGGGCTACTTCCTGATCGCGGAGCTCGAGCAGATCTCCGCGCTCGGCCAGTCGCTCTGTGTGCTGTTCGCGGGGCAGGGCGCGTACCCGAACTGGACCATTCCGCCCGACGACCAGCGCTGCAGCCGCGACCCCAAGTGGAACGCGCTCGACCCTGTGCACGGGCTCCCCCCGGGGGACTGGTGCGCGACGACGAACGAGCCGGCGACGCCGGATTGCCACGACGCGTGGCAGAGCGTGTCCTTCGCCACCTTCCAGGCGTTCCCGGTCGCCGACGGTGTTTGCACACCGACGTAGCGCGGCGGCTCGATGACGGCGCCGGCATCGAGTACGCTGGAAAGCCTCGTGGGACACCGTCACGACTCACTCGCGCCATCCGTCGGTCCCACGGCGAGCGCCCGCGCCGCGCAAGGTGGCGGGGCCCAGCCCGGCACGAGCGACCCCGGGTTCGACGTGACCGGGAGCCACCCGCTCCCGAACGCGAGCACCGACGAACCACCGGGGCGCGGTGCCTGCGGGTGCGAGCTCGGTGGTGCACGCCCCCTCGGCTCGACCGCGGCGCTCATTGCGTTGCTGTGCGTCGTAATCACCGCCCGGCGACTCCGGATGTCGCTACTATGAGCACGGGTAGCCGATGGCGTACGAAGTCTACTGGGGCAGCGGAAGTCCCTACTCGTGGCGAGTTCTCCTCGCGCTCACGGTGAAGGGCGTTCCGTTCGACTCGAAGCTCCTGCAATTCTCGCGTGGCGATCACCAGACACCGGAGTTCCTCGCGATGAATCCGCGTGGTCGTGTCCCGGTGCTGAAGGACGCCGACCGCGTCGTGTACGAGTCGGTGGCGATCCTCAGCTACATCGAGAAGCTCCACCCCGTGCCCCCGCTCTTCGGGCAGACGGCGGGCGAAACTGCGGCGGTGTGGCAGGTGGTGAGCGAGATCGACGCGTACCTCGGGCCGCTGCAGGAAGAGCTCGTCGCGAGCGTCTTCCGTGATCAGACCGGGGGGCGTGAAGAGGCGCTTCGCGCGGTGGCCCGTCAGGTGCGGGAGGAGATCGCGGCGTACGACGTGCGCCTCGGCAGCCACGAGTACCTCACCGGACCACGCCTCACCGCCGCGGACATCGTGCTCTACCCGACCCTCATGCTCATCGGGCGGATCGGCACGCGCGCCTCCGCGTTGAGCCTCGGCCTCGGCCTGGACACCCTGCGCGCCGACTACGCGAAGATCGATCGGTGGGCTCGGGCCATCGAAAGCCTCGCCGGCTACGAGGCGACGTACCCCCCGCACTGGAGATCTTGAGGGACTGGAACGTGGTTTCTAGAGCAGGAACGACACGCCGATGGAGATGACGTTGTCGTGAATGAGCGGCGCGCCGAGGCGTAGCGTGAGCGCGATGTGGTCGTTGAAGTGGTAGCGTCCCCCGCCGTAGATGGTGAAGGCGTCGAACGCGAAGTCGTGGTCGTCGTGGCTGCGGAAGTGGAAGGCGACGCCGGGCTCGCCGAACACCGACCAGTGCGGATGCAGCCAGAAGTTCCACTGCAAAACGACCGGTACGATGGCGTCGCTGCGCGTCGAGCAGTTCCGGGGCGCGCCGCCGCAGTTCTCGCCGTAGAAGACCCAGTCGAGGCCGACGCCGATGCCGATCGAGTTGTTGATCGAGGAAATGAAGCCGTTGTCGACTGCGACGAAGGTCCCCCGGAACCCGGGCCCGACGCCATCGGCTCGAAAGGGCGCGATGGCCAGATGCGGCTCGGCCTCGAAGCTGTACGTCGGGTGCTCCCCGGGGTGCTTGATGATCGACTGTGCGCGCGCCAGGGGGCCGGCCCCGAGCCCGAGAAGGAACACGCCGATCGCGAGCACGGGCGGCGCGATGAAGGCAGGACGACGTCCAGGCGACATGGTCAGGGACGTTACAAGCTAGCGATGCGGCCCGGGTAGGGCTATGAGTCGCGGACCCATCATGGCGCGCATGGTCCAGTGTGTGAAGCTCGGTCGCGAAGCAGAGGGGCTCGATCGCCCGCCGTTCAAGGGCGAGTTCGGGCAGAAGCTCTTCGAAAACGTCTCGAAGGAGGCGTGGAAGGCCTGGATCGAGCACTCCAAGATGATCGTGAACGAGTATCGCCTCGATCTCACGAGCGAGCAGGGTCAGAAGATCTGGATGGCGGAATGTCAGAAGCACTTCTTCGGCGAAGGCTCGGAGCTGCCGAAGGAGTTCGTCCCGAAGGAGAAGTGAGGGGGGAGCTTGGGCTCGAGGCTACGACGCGCTCGAATCCGGCGCGGACGTGAGCTCGTCGAGGACGTTCACGAGGCGCGCCGGGTCGACGCCGAGGTCCTTCACGAAGCGATCGATGAGGCCCTGCTCCGCGGCGGTGACGACGCCGTCGGCTGCGGCCACTGCAGTGGCCAGGACGAGGGTCATCTCGGCACGGAGGGGATCGTCGCTCAGGGACTCGACGACGTGCTGGTACCGCTTCTCGAAGCCCTCCTCCGCGAGCCGCTTTGAGGCCGAGTCGAGCATCGCTTCCATGTGCGAGGTCCGGACGCGCCCGGCCGAGATCATGTCGAGAGCGCCGCGAAGCAGGCTTCGCTGCACGTTCAGCATCCTACGCTCCACGACCATCACGAGGAACATGACCTCGCACAGGGCGCCGTATTCCTCGGTGATGCTGATCGCCTCCACCAGGCTCGGAGCGGCCGACGGAAAGACCATCGAACGGCGCTGCCCGCGCCGCGCGAGCTCGTCGCGCAGCCTCGTCAACCGAGTGGTGGGGAGGCGTGGCATCGGGCGCGCTCAGCATAGCTCAGCCGACGATGGATGGTCGCTCCATCGATAATCGCGGCTGCGGCGCGAGACGCGAAAGCACCCGGAGGAGGCTGAGATGCTTCGCGTCTCCTTGGTCTCCTCGGGATTCGGTCGGTAGTATGGGGACGTGGAGCGGCTAACCGCAGTGGCCCTGACCATCCTCGCGGTGGCCTTCGTCCCCGCGAGGGCGTTCGGGGCGGATGCGAACGCCGTTGCGATTGTCACCGCTTCGAAGGATTCGGAGCTGGCCGCGCGATCCCTTTCGACCCAGCTCGATCTTCCGACCGTGCGACGTCCCACCGAGAACGCGCGACATCTGGATCGGCTCGTCGTCGAGGCGAGGACGAAGTGGCACGAGGACCTCGTCGTCGTCGTCGATGCCGAGCAGGCGACGGTGAGCGTGCTGCGGCCGTCGGACGGGACCATCGGCTCGCGCACACTCGGCGAAAGTGCTTCTCGGGCTCCGTACGCCGTTGCGCTCGCCGCGGTGGAGCTCCTCGAGATCGTTCGAAATGCCCCCCCGGCGCACTCGCCGCCGTCCGAGAGCGCGCCGCCGCGCCGGTCCCTCGTGCTCCGGATGTCGTTCGACTTCGGCCTCGTGCAGAGCGTCGGAACCAGTGGCAACCTGGGGCTGCTGGAGCCCACGGCCGGCGCGGATCTGATGCTGGCGCGACCGGCTAGTCCGGGCTTCCTCCTGGCGGGGGTTCACGCGACCGGGCTCGTGCCGACCCAGCGGGATCTCACCCTGGTCCTGCCCAGCGGCGACAGCCGCGGTCGCGTCGACTATCTGCGCGACGAGCTTTCGGCACGCTTCGGCATCGGGCACCGGCAGGGTCCGAGCGCCGTTTTCGGCTGGGGAGACGTGGGTGTGGCCTTCATCCACATCCGGGCCAGGGACCTGGATGGCAGCTTTTCCTCGGAAGATCGGCGTGCTGCGATTTGGCTCGGGGTGGGTGCCGAGCTAAGGTACACGGTGATTGCAGGTCTCGCGCTCGGCATTGGAGCTGGCGTGGCCTTCCTTCCCGTGCCTTCTCGGTTCTTTGCGTCGCCGCCCGGTTCTGCGACCGCGCTCACCGCGCTCCAGGAAGACGGGGTCGAGCTACGGGCTCGCGCCTCGGTAATCTGGGAGTTCGAACCGTGAGCTGGGCGCCCCAAAAGGTTCAACGGCATCGTGGACTTGCTCCCCCCGGGCCCCCCGAGGCCCTCCCGGAAAAATCATCGGTGAATTCATCGCCGGGAGCACCTCGTGTGACTCAAGAAAACGTGGATCAAGCCGGCGCGCTGTTCGTCGGACCTGTCCGTGAGCGGGCAGTGCCTCCGGTGTCGGAGGCATTCGACCGCGCGCGCTCGGGAGATCCTCGTGAGCTGGAGGCCATCGCGCGCCGCGAGCTGCCGCGCGTGGAACGTCTGCTGCGCCGCCTTCTCGGGCCGCGCGCGGACATGGAAGATCTCGTGCAAAACGTATTCGTCGAAATGTGCCGCGCCCTCCCGACCTTCCGGGGGGAGAGCACCATTTCGACGTTCGTGGGCGGCATCACCGTACAGATCGCTCGGCGAGCGATGCGGCCTACCGCGTGGGTACGCTTCCGCGCGCCCATGCCCGAGCAGTCCCCCCCTGGGCCGGATCGCACGGACGACAACGCCGTAGCCATGGAGCAGCTGCGCCGTGTCGACGTCGCCCTGTCGAAGATCGCGCCGGACAAGCGCATTGCATTCGTGCTGTGGGCGGTCGACGGCAAGGACGTCGAGACCATCGCGAAGATGGTGGGGGCCTCGGTGCCCGCCACCCGCTCGCGCATTCACTACGCGCAGCGCGAGCTGAAGACACTGGCGGCGGGCGATCCGTATCTGTCGGATCTCGTGGGGGCTTCCGATGCTGGATGAGAACATGCGCGGCCGTCTCCATGACCTCGCAGGGGCGGACGGCTCATCGCTGCTCGACGAGGCAGCCCAGGAGCGGATCCTCGCGCTCGTCCGGGAAGAAGGTCCCAGGATCGTTCGGGCGGCGAAGCGACGCCGTTTTCTGGTCGGCGCGTCGGGGTTCGCAGCCGTGGCGGCCGCCGCCGCGGTGCTCTTCGTGATGCGGCATCCCGCCGACGTCTCGACGGCGAAGGTCGCGAGCGGTAATGCGCCCGTGTGCGCGAGCCGGGTCGTCCCCGCATCGGCGAAGGCCGGCTTCGTCGGCGGCGCGAGCGGCGCAGAGCTCGATCTCGGCTCGGTAGCCTTCGCGGCGTCGATGCCCGGTACGTCGGTGCACCTGGAAGAAGCATCGCCCTGTCGCACCATCATCGCCCTGGATTCCGGCACGGTCGCCGTGCACGCGAAGGATCTCGGCGGCGGTGAGCTCCGGGTGCGGACGTCGCGCGGCGACGTCGTCGTTCACGGGACCATCTTCGCGGTGACGCGCGACGAGACGTCGCTCGCCGTCGAGGTCGTGGTCGGCAACGTCAGCGTGACGGATCGCGACGACACGCACTCCGTGACCACCGGTCAGCGCTTGCTGCTGTCGGCCGTCGGCGCGGCGCAGGGCCCGCTCGGCACGGAGCGCGCCGCATCATTGCGAGCGAGCCTGGGCGTGAAGGCTGTTACGGAAGCGGAAGCTCCTCCTGCTCCGGCGGTGCCGGAAACGGCGAGCCCCGGGGTCGGGTCGCGTGTCGCCGTTGCCTCCCCGCGCGCTCCATCGCCGGTCGCGCGCGCCGAAGAGTCGAAGGCCGCTCGTCCCAGTCCCGTCCCCGAGGTTACGCTCGAGGTGGACGAGCCCGCGACGGCGGCGCCGAAGACCGCGCCCCCTCCCCCCCAGTCCGATCCGCTGGCGATGGCCGAGCAGGCACGTCGTGCGGGCGACTACGCGACGGCGCGAGATCTTTACCGGCGCGCTGCAGATGGCAGCGGTGTCACAGCGGAAGCCGCGTGGGTCGCGCTGGCGCGCATGGAACTTTCACTCGGCCACTCGGCGCAGGCACGGCAGGCGACAAAGCAGCGGCAGGACCGGTTCGGACGCGGTACGCTTGGTCCGGAAGCCCTGTGGATCGACGTGAGGAGCTATCGGCAGAGCGGCGACCTGACGAAGGCGCGGGAGCTGGCGAACGAGCTGGTCGAGCGCTGGCCGTCGTCGCCGCAGGCGCGCGCCGCTGGTCAGTGGCTCGGCAGCCGCTGATCCGGGTCCTCGCTCTCGCCGCCGCGGCGGCAGTCGGGCTCGGAGCCTGCGAGACACGCAGCGTCTTCCTCGTCCCGCGGGCATCCGTGGGCGCCGGCGGCGCCTCGATCATCCACGTGGGCGATGCCGGCGCGAAGCACCCGCTACATGGAGACGCCGGGGCGGGCGGGGCAAGCGCCGGCAGCGGCGGGAAGCCGGCGAAGGATGCGACTGTCCCGACGCTGGATGCGGGGGACGTCTCCTGCGTGGCGACGCGCAATCAGCAGATTCCGCAGCCACTCGGAGTCTACGTCGTGATCGATCAATCGAACGCCATGCTGCAGCAGTGGGACATGGTCTCCGCGGGGCTACAGGACTTCATCCGTGGCAGCGACGAGCTCGGCGGTATCAGCGTCGGCATTCAGTACTACGCGTTGAGCCCGCGGCCGGCGCCGCCGTCTTACCTGGACATCGTCTGCAAGTGGGACAGCTACGAGACCCCCGACGTCCAGATCGGGCTCCTTCCGACGAACCAGCAGCCGCTGCTCGACTCGATCGCCATTCATGGGCCGCTGTCCCTCACGCAGCTCATCAGCAAGCTGAGCCTCACGCTCAGCCTGGTCAGCGAGAGCCCGATCGACGCCGCCATCCAGGGGGCCGTGCAGGGCGCGCGCGACTGGCTCAAGAAACCGGAGAATGTCGGGAAGCAGCCCGCTGCCGCCGTGCTGCTCGTCACGAACGGCGTTGCTTCGGCGCTCAATTCGCCGAACTGCATGCCCACCGCCGAGAAGGCAGCGAACGCCGCGCTCACCGGGTCCTCGAGCGACCCGGTCGTTCCGACGTACGTCCTCGGCGTCGGTGGTCCGAACGAGGATCTCAATCACATCGCCTACGCCGGCGGTACCAACGCGGCGTATCCCGTGACCGCCGGCGCGGACGTGCTCGCGAATCTCCTCAACATCCGGCAGGCCTTCCTTCCATGTGACGTCAGCATCAGCGC
>CAYUAW010000396.1:3305-6947 GCA_964442485.1 uncultured Polyangiaceae bacterium | reverse complement strand
GACGGGCGTATCCAAAAACCACGCAACTGACGCCCGGGCCGTCCGATGTCCACGGCGATGTTCGTCGATTCCAAACGAGTGCGCCCGGACAGGGCATGGCTACTTGTCTCGATCTGGCTCGCTGGCTCCCTCGACAGTGCTTGCACGGTCTTCTCCTCGGACGGCTGCGCTACATCTCACACTTGCGCGCCGGCGATGAAGGACGGGGGCTTCGGGCCGCAGGGGCCCGAAAGCGACGCCGCGGCCGTCGAAGGCGGGCCGCGACGAGCGGGCAACGACGGCATCGATGGCGCCGCGGGCGAAGTGTCCAGGGACGATGCCGGTCGACCACCCAGCAAGGGCGCCGCGACGAGCGCCGGAGACGCGGGCCTCGACGCCGACGCCGGCGGTGCCACCGAGGGCGGTGCAGACGGCGGCGCCAGCGGCCTTCGATGCCCCACGGGGTTCGGCGACTGCAATCACGACGCGCAGGATGGATGCGAAGTCGAGCTCGCAAAGGATCTAGCGCATTGCGGCTCTTGCGACACGGCGTGCAGCGCGACCGGCACGGCGATGCAAGAGTGCAAGGAGGGCGTTTGCAAGCCGGCGTGCGACGCCACGCATGCCGATTGCAACGGAGACGGGAGGGACGGGTGTGAGGTCGACGTCACGACCAGCAAGGACGACTGCGGGATCTGCGGCCACGCCTGCTCGTCGACCCACGCGTCCGCGCGCGCCTGCGTGGCAGGGGTGTGCAAACCGATGTGTGAGGCAAACTTCGCGGATTGCTCGACGCCCGCAGTATCGGCCGTGGACAACGGCTGCGAGGCTGATCTGGATGCCGGCAGCGGGACGTGCGGCGCGTGCGGACGCGACTGCCTGGGAGGGAAGTGCGCTGGCGGAGAGTGCCAGCCCCTGGCCCTGGCCAGCGGCTTGACCCACCCGCTCTGGCTCGCTGTCGACTCCAGTTTCGTCCACTTCACCGACGGCACCGGAGCCGCGCAGCGGGTGGCGCGGATCCCCGTCTGGGGTAACTCCTTGCCGGCGACGGTCTGGTCCGGCGGCTCCATCAACGCAATCGTGGCGGACGGCGGATCTGTCATCTGGGCCGTTGCGAGCACTGCCGGTGCCGGCGAAGCTCCCAATGGGGCCCTTTACGAGGTCGTCTCCGGAATGTCGAACTATTCGCCGCTGGCACGCGGTGCCAACCCCGTTCACGTCACCATGAACAGCTCGAGCTTCTTCTGGGCGGATGGTGACGATCGGCTCATCTACGAGGTAAGCCGGGACGGGAGTGACACGCATGCGATCTCGAACGCCTTGTCGAACATCTACGCCATGTCCGCGGACGAGCGTTATGTCTACATTCTGACGTTGGATGGCCTCGCGAAGCTGGTCGTGGGAAACCCGACTCTCCTCTCCGGCGGAAACACCACACCCGGCGTCTTGAGCGGTTCGATGGCTTCGGATGAAGGCTACCTCTATACCTGGACGCAAGACTTCACCACGAACGTCGCGTCGCTTGGGCGGACACCCAAGACACTGCGCGGGAATCCCGTCTCCATCACCAGCTCTGAAGGCGCAACTGTGGACAGCCCGATCGCTGTCGACTCGACGTTCGCTTACGTCCCCAAGACGGACGGTCTCTACCGTCTGCCCAAGGAGGGTGGCATGGCGGTGCGGCTCGCAGCGGACGTCGGCAAGCAGATCGTCTCCATCGCGGTCGACGCGGGGGCCGTCTACTGGGTCGACTCCGGGACGGGAACCGACGGAAGGGTCATGAAGCTCGCCGTCTTCTAGGCCGCGCCGCGCGTCACGTACCGGCGAAGCTAACCGCGACGTCGACGAAACGACCAGATGGCAGCTGGAAATACGCGCGCCCGGACTTGCCGGCGCGAGGCGTCTCGTAACCGAGCGCGAGAGGGCCGCTCGACGCGGGACGGTCGGAGAGCGTGACGTCAAGACGGAATGCGCGGCGCTGAAGACCCGCCACATCACCGCCGAAGTGATCGCCGCGAAGCAAGAGGAGGGCGCGCTCGACGCTGCGGACGAGGTGCGACGGGGCGCGGCGCGGCCCGCGTTCCTCGAAATCCACCACCTTGCCCGCCTCGTCGAGCGAGAGAACGACGACGATGGAGCCCGCGGCGCCCACTGGCAGCCGATCCCAAACGGGATCGCCCGTATTGGCGATGGGCAAGGCGCGAGTGAATGCGCGAGCGAGCGAACGCCCCTCGCGAGGGGCGTCCTCGCCGCCCGGTGCCAGTTCGGTCCTTGCCGGTGAGCTGCTGGCGGCCTCGACTGAACGACTGCTCGGCGGAACGTAGTCGAGGATCTTCCGGGCGAGGGCATCCGCCGGAGCTTCGGTGACGGCTCGGGGGGGACGCATCTTGCCGGGCTGTTGCATCCCTGGAGCTCGCGCTCTCGGGTTCGCGACCGTCGCACTTGGCGTCGGAGCGTCCTCGGACTTCGGCCGCGCATCGGGCGGTGTCGGCTCGACCTTCGCGGGTTGACCCGCCTCGGGGCTGCTATCCAGGCCGACGTCCACGAGCGCGGCGCCGCCCCAGTGATCTCGCGTCGAGCCGTCCGTCTTCTTCGTCACGAACGCCGCGAAGGTGTGCACGGCGAACGCGACGGCCGTCGCGTGCAGAGCGACCGATGCGCTCAGCGCCGTCGCCCATTTCGTCCGTGCCGGAGTCACTCTCCAAGTCTGACACCGCACCGCGCACAGGCTTGGAACGACGGTGACTTCCGTGAGCCCTGGTCGAAACGCAGGGCCGGTGCTCCGCCGCTCAGAGTCGCGCCAGGAGCTCCGCCTTCTTCGCCGAGAACTCGGCGTCGGACAGCACCCCTTTTTGATGCAGAGCGCCGAGCCGCTCGAGGGCCGTGAGCACCTCGTCGTGGGACTGGGGGCCGCCGCCGGTCGGCTGCTGCTGGATCGGCTGCTGCTGCATTGGTTGCTGTGCCTGGTAGGGCTCGGGGTTGTAGGCCTGCGCCGGCCCATTCTGGGGATGCACCACGGGCAAGCTCTCCACGGTGAAGGTGCCGAACTGGCTACTGAAGGAGAGCGAGCCGCTCGTCCCTCCCTGCTGCTGTTGCACGCCTCCGATGTTGTGATCGAGCGTGTCGTACACCGTGACCTGACCGTTCCGCGAGATCGCGAGACGCCGCGCATTCGGGAAGTACGCGTAGCGCGCGTCATTCTGCCCGCCGCTCGAGCTCGGGCTTCCGAGCTCCGCGGGCCACCAGCTATTTCCGCTCGCCATGAAGCCGTACGCGGAATTCTGGGGCGGCAGTGGTGCAAACACTTGCTGGTTGGCAAGGAGCGATGACAGCTCCGAGCAAAGCCCACTGACGGTGGCCTGAAGACCATGGTTGAACATGTCCCCGACCATGGTCATGCCGCCGCGCATCCACTGACCTCCGCCACCGAGCTCCGGATGATAGAACTGCGCCATCGAACCGCCTCCCGCCGAGACGGCGAAGAGCAACGTCCTCACTGCGTCGTTGCTCACGCGGTATCGTTGTGAAAGCTCCTGGACGGCCTGTTCGCCAGCGGGGGTGAGCTGTTGCATGACGCGCCCAGGGTAGTGCCTCTGACGAAGCCGTCGAGGACGAACATTCCGGAAACCTGGCCGACTCGATTCCCGCCCGCGCCTGCCCCCC
>CAYUAW010000396.1:0-3205 GCA_964442485.1 uncultured Polyangiaceae bacterium | reverse complement strand
TTCATGATGAGCTCGGTGCCGCGCGCCTGCTGGGCGGTGGCCGCGGCGATCTGCTGCACCGTCTCGGCGATGCGGCCGATGGCGTCGGTGACCTGCTTGCTGCCCTTGGCCTGCTCCACCGTCGCGCGGGCGATCGCGCGCACCATGTTCGTGCTCTTCTGCGAGCTCTCGAGGATCTTCTTCAGGGCCCGCTCGGCCTCGTTCGACACCTGCACGCCGCGATCGACGTTCTGCGCGCCGCGCTCGACGGCCTGGATGGCGTTGCGGCTCTCCGACTGGATCGTCTTGATGAGATCGGCGATCTCCTTCGTGCTCGCGCCAGCTCGCTCGGCAAGGTCCTTGATCTCGTCGGCGACGACGGCGAAGCCCTTCCCGTGCTCGCCGGCCTGCGCGGCGATGATCGCGGCGTTCAGCGCGAGCAGGTTCGTCTGCTCGGCGACCTCGTCGATGACGTTCAGGATCTGACCGATGGCGTCGATGCGCGAGCCCAGATTCGAGATGACGGCAACCGCCTCCTGGCTGCTCTCCTTGATGCGGTAGATCTCGCCGATGGTCTTCAGGATGGATTCTGCGCCGTGCTCGGCGTCGCGCGCCACTTCCTCGCTGAGGCGCGCCGTCTCGTTGGCGTTCGACTGCACCTGGTCGATGGAGACGTCCATCTCGTTCATGGACGAGCTCGTCTCCTCTGCGGTGAGCGAGAGCGCGTCGACGTTCTTGGCGACCTCCTTGATCGAGTAGGTCATCTCCTCGATCGACGAGACGCTCTCGCGGACGCTCTGGCTGAGCTCGCCGATGTGCTCGGCCATCTCGTCGTTGGTGGCGGTCATCTCCAGGATGGACGAGCTCGATTCCTCGGCGCTGGCGGCGAGCATCTCCACGTGCTGCGCGATCTCGCGGAGCGCGGTGGTCACGTCCTTGATGCTGCGAGCGGCGGTCTCGCTGAGCTGCATCTGGTTCGCGACGGAATCGGTGATGCGGCGCAAGGCCTCCGACACCTGCGTGGTGCCTGCCTCGAGCTCGCGCTTCTGCTCGTCCGAGCCCGCTTCCAGATCGCGCAGGGCATCGGCGACGCGGCCGAGCCCCTCGTAGAGCGAGGCCACGTCCTGAGAAGACCCGATCGGCGCTTCCGGTCTGCGGCCGGTGCGCGCGCGATCCACCGCGTCGCGCAGACCGCCGAGCGAGGCCGCCGGGGCGGTGCCCGAGAAGGCCACGACCACGATCCCGAGCACGGCGAGGCCGATCGCATACGGGCCGGCAGCGCGGTCGAGAGCCAAGACGGCTAACAATCCAACGAGGAGGACGAGGATTCCGTAGACCTGGCGCTGACCAAGAGGCGGCATGGAAGGGTCGATCTCGATGCGCCGGCACGAGGGCCCGCGCGCGGGAGGTTACACATCGTAGAGAGTATTCCGGCGGTCCGTGCGGCAACAAGCGCTCCCTCGTTTCTTATCTAAGGAGGCCCCGGCACCCGGTCGAGCACGCGGCCGGGTGAGCAAGTGAGCAGGCGCGACGGATCGGAGCTCTTTTCTCGGGTGTGAGAGGGTCACGCACCGTCGCGAGAGCTCGGCGGGGGGCCTTCGGGCAGGAGCGCGGGACCGGTCACTGGAAGCTCGATGACGAACTCGGCGCCGCCTCCCTCTGCGTCGCGATGGGCGATTTCACCCCCGTGCTCAACGACGATACGCTCCGCGATGGCGAGCCCGAGCCCGGTCCCCTCCGGCTTGGTGGTGGCGTAGGGCGTGAAGAGACGCTCGCGGATCTCCGGCGAAAGGCCCGGCCCGTTGTCGCGCACCGAGAGGCGCAGGCGACCCGGTTCAGCCGGTCGTACCGTGACGGTGACCCTACCCCCCCGGACCGTCGCGACGGCGTCCATCGCGTTCTGCAGCAGATTCGTGAGCACCTGCACGAGCTGATCGCGGTCAGCGACGATCTCGGGGACCGGCTTCAAGACGAGCTCGATGGGCGTCCCCGCCGAGGCGTGAAGCCCGACCACGTCGCGCACCATATCACCGAGATCCATGGGCGCGGGGTTCGGCGCGGGCAGCCGCGCGAAGCGCGTGAACTCCTGCACGATGCTCGAGATGCGCGCCACCTCGCCAAGGACGATGCGCGTCGCCTCATCGAAGTACTCGTCGAAGGCCGGGTCGTTCCGCGCGCGCAGACGGCGCAGCGTCTCCACGGCCGCGCGGATCGGCGCGAGCGGGTTCTTGATCTCGTGAGCGACCTGGCGCGCGACCTCGCGGCGCGCCGCGATGCGCTCGGTCGCCGCCAGGCGCTTGCGGAGCGCCGCGAGGTCGGCGATGGCGTGATTGAACGACTGCGCGAGCTGCTCGAGCTCGCGTCCGCCGCGCCCCTCCACGGCAAGGGGCTCGCCGGTCACGACGCGGCGCGCCTGCTCCGCGAGGCTCACGATGGGTGCGGCAAGCCCCCTGGACAGAAGCCACGCGAACACCAGCGCGCCCGCGAGTGACGCCATGCCGAGCAGCAGCACGGCCTGCTCGAGCTGGCCTATCGCCGAAAGGAGCGGGACGCGCGAGCGCGTCGCGAAGACCGTCACGCCGGCGAGCTGCGACAGCCGCACCGAGCGCACCAGCCAGTTCCGCGGGTCGAGTGGCTCGGTGAGCGACAGCTCGATCCCCTGGCTGGCGCCCACGCGCGAAAGGATGCTGTCGAACGAGCGCGCGCCGAGCATCCCGACCGTCACGCCGCCGCTCGACCGGCTGCAGTGCGCGACGATCGCGACCTTGCCGCCGTCGGTGCGCACGCGCGCCTCCCCCGAGCCGTTCCGGAGCTCCGCCGCGAGCTTCGGATCCGTCGAGCCGACCGCGCCGCCACCGAGCACCTCTCCCTTTCCCGTCACGACGATCAGCTCGTCGAGGAGGTGCGCCTTCCGGAGATCGTCGGCGTGCAAGCTGAGCCGCAGGCGAGCTTCGGCGTCCAGGTTGCCCGTGCGCAAGCTCACGATGGCCGAATCGAGGTCGGGATCGTGCTCGCACAGAGGCCGGAGCAGCTCCGGCAGCTCGCGCACGTCCTCGCCGAGCTCGGCCTCGAGCCGGGTGTACGCGCTCTCGAACTGCTCCTGAAATCGCTGTTCTTCCGTGCGGCGCCACGCTTCGCGCACGCCGATCCCGAGCGCCAGCGTGGTCACGACGGTGAGCACGCCGGTCGCGACGAGGAGGCGCTGTGCGAGCGTCACGGAGGCGAG
>CAYUAW010000395.1:0-6976 GCA_964442485.1 uncultured Polyangiaceae bacterium | reverse complement strand
CGCGGGCCGCCAAGACATTGCGGTCTTGGCAGACCAGATCACGATCCACCACTGAAAGGCGAGTGAGACTACCGGCGACGCCGGCGCGGACGGCTCTCAGAACGAGACAGTCGCGCGGCGATTCTTTTCGGCGCGGTGGAAAATCAGAGCGCGTACCCACGACGGCGGAGCCCGAGCGCGCCACGACGCTGGGCTCCTCCGCGTGCATGCGCAGGAGGATTTCCCGCGTGTGCTCGACGGTCACGAAGCCGTCACGCACTGCAGCGTCGGCCGACAAGCTCTTAGCGAGGTTCGCACGCTGCAGCGACAGGATGCCGTCGAGATCGCCAGCGCCGTCGGAGAGCGCGATTTCCACCACGCCGGCGGGCGTGGTCAACTTGGTGCTCCTTCTGTGGGTCATGCCGTCGCGAAGGCGAGCCACTCGACCAGCGGCACGCTCGCCTTGCAGGCGTCCGCGAGCCACCGGGTGAGCCTGGGCGTCGCGAGGATTCCCCTCGGAAGCTCCGGGAACCCGACGGTGAGGCCACGCCACTTGAGCATCTCGGCACGAGGGTGCTCGGGGTCGAACCCCTTCGGAACTCGCTTCAGGTCGTTGTGCGTGCTCGGCGTGAAACCCTTCTTCCTCAGCGCAGCGAGGATCTTGTCGAGCTCCTTGCTCCGCTTCGGGTCGACGAGGCTCGCGCGAAACCGCGTGAGCGATTCGGCCTCCATCATGTAGTGTCCCGCGGCCCCGAACTTCTCGGTGTCGCCCACGTGGAAGTAGAGCGCCATCGGCAGATCGGTCACCTTCTTCCCGCTGCGCTTCACGGGGATGAGGCCGCCGATGTGCGTCTTGTAAGGCGACTTGTCCTTCGCGAAGCGCACGTCCCGGAAGATGCGGAACACCTTCGGCTCGTCCAGATCCGAATGGCGATACGCGGCGTCGATGGAATCCCGCACCTCCGAAAGGAGCCGCTTCATCGGCGCGTTCCATCCGTCCTCGAACTCGGCCTTGTGCGACTGAAACCAGGGCCGCTCGTTCTTCCGGGCGAGCGCCTTGAAGAACTTCCCCTCTGCATCGGCGAAGCCTGAAAATCGCTCCATCGGGGCGCTTCTATACCACCGGTGCCGCGCCCCATGGAAACGCTCGAGCACCGCCACCGGCTGCCGGGGACGATGCTCGAGCGCGCAAACAACCGCCGTTAAGCGTCGCCGAGTGAATTCATCAGGGCGTTACAGGGCAGGCGTACGGCGCGAACCCGGTGGAACCCGGGACGACGACGTTCAGCGAAATCAGGGGAATGTCCGCCGCCGCATAGTCGCCTGCGGCGACGGTCACCTTCTGCGAGGGGAGCGCGGACTGGAAGTTCGCGCCGCCACCGAGCGACACGATGGAGCCCGGCATCGACAGGCCTCCCTTGTTGAAGTCGTCGAGCTGAGCGACGATCCAGAAGTCGCCGGTCCCGTACAGGAAGCCGGTGACGTCGACGGGGCCCTTCTTCAGGTCGGTGCAGGGGAGCTGCACGCCGCCGAGCACCGGCTGCATCGACGGCGCAGAGACGTTGAACGCCCCGACGCTGATGGGTCCCTGAGCGTCGTCGGCCGGGATGACGGTGTCGGCAAGCCCGACCTTCGTCGTGAAGCGCTTGAAGGCCGTCAGGTGCGTCGAATGAAGGACGCCCTTTCCGGTCGTAAGGGTGATGGGTCGCAGCTTGGGCGGCGGGTTCACGCCCTGGGTCAGGTCGAAGCCACCGACGAACATGCCGTAGGTGAGCACCGTCTTGTTCAGGAACCACTGCGCGTTGTCCACGAAGAGCGCGCGTAGATAGACGGTGCGCCCGCCGGCATCGGGATCGGTGTGCGCGATGTTCGCGTCGATCTCCGGGAGCGTGGCGAGGTCCGTGTCGACGGGCTTGCCCATGGAGTCCAGCGGAGGATAGATGGTCGAGAAGAGTGGCACCGTCGTCGGCCCGGGGTTGTCGGTGTCGTAGATCGCGACGATCATCGTCCCCTGCAGATTCATGCGCGGATCGGCGGTCGCGTTGATCACCTCCGGATCCCACGTGAGACAGATCCTCGCGTCGCTCGGCTTCTCCGGTGCGGCGCAGGGCGGAGGACCACTGTCGACCTCTGCGTCAGGTGCTCCGGAATCGAGAGTCGTCGTGCCGCCGCCCGCTCCGGTGTCGGCGCCGCCCTTGGACGAACCACCCGTGCCGGCGTCGGTGCTGCCGCCGGCTCCCACCGTGCCGCCCGTCGAAGCGTCGACGGTGCTGCCTGAGTGGCCACCGGTGGACTTGCTTCCGCCGCTGCCCTTGGCGCCGCCGGAACCGGTCTCGCCACCCGTTCCTGCTTCGGGCTGACCGTTGATCGGGCTCGAGTCGCTGCTGCACGCGGCGGGAACGGCAATCAGCGCGCATAGCGCCGCCGCGGAAGAAATTCTCAGTGCATTCTTAGTGATAGGCATTCTTTTCAAGGGGACCTCCTGGCTGTTGTTTGCTGCGAAATTCACAAGACGATGTCGAACGCCGCGGATGCGGCGAAGGTCGGACGCCACCCCACATATCCCCCTGGGGCGGCGTTTTGTTTGGGGACGTTCAGCGACGCAAGTAAGGGTTCTTCTCGAAATCAGCTTGGGGTGCTGCGGTCGGTCGCGGGAGCGCTGGCTCCGCGGGAGATTCCTGTTGCGGCTTCGTCGCTGGGACGTCGGCGTGCACGGCGACGGGACGCGCGGTAGCCACCCTGCCGCGGAAGCGGCTCGTCTTCTTGTCGGAGTCGCTCGCCTTGTCGGGCGGAGGCGATTCTTCGTGCGGCGCGCTCGGCGCGGCGGCCGCCGTCTCGGCAGCCTCGGCAGCGACGACGGGGGGCGCCGCTGCCGCCTGCGCCACCTTCGGACGCTCGGGCTCCTCGACGGGCTTCTTCGTGGATGAGCGAATCAGCAAACCCGCGAGCAGGAAGAGTACCAGACCGACGGCGATCCCCGCGGCGATGCGCTTCTTTCGCCCGGCATCGTCGATCGGCGCGATGTCGGCAGCCTCGCCGCCCAGCGACGGCGGCGGCACCGTCCGTATGTCTTCCGCCGGGAGCACGTCCTCGAAGTTGCCACGCTTGATGGACGACGGCGTCGGGCGATCGGGGGCCGGGTTCGTCAACGACGACGGCAACGACGGCAGCACGGTCACCTGGGAGTACTCGCGATACTCCGACGGTACCGATCTTCGCTTCGCGACCTCGCGGATCGCGGTGCGGCGCGACTCGAGCTCCTCCCCGAAGGTGGACGTGACGTAGCGCGCGACGGTGTGCCTCGAACCGAGCACGTTCGCTTCCGCGGCGGCCTTCCGCAGCGCCTCCGCCATGTCGAGCGCGGTGTCGTAGCGATTCCGGGGGTCGCGCTCGAGAGACTTCAGGATGACTGCGTCGAACGCGGCCGGCGGCGAGTGCCCCCGGCTGCTGGCGAGCGGGACCTCCTTCGCGATGACGTTGTGAACGGTGGCGGCGTCGTTGTCGTCGCGAAACAGGTGCTCGCCCGTGAGCAAACCGTAGAGGACCACGCCCGCCGCCCAGACGTCGGTGCGAAGATCGATCTTCTCCGCGTCCTTGATCTGCTCCGGCGACATGAACTGCAGCTTGCCCTTGCGCATCCCGGGCTGCGTGCTCGAGATGCGGCTCTCCGCCTTCGCGATGCCGAAGTCCGTGATACGGGCGACGCCATCGACGCCCACCAGTATGTTCTGGGGAGACACGTCGCGGTGGACCAGCTGCAGCGGCTCGCCTTCCTCGTCGGTCAGCGTGTGCGCCGCGTGCAGGCCCTCCAGCGTGTCGAGCATGACCGAGACGATCATGTCGATGGGGCGCTTGTCGCGGCTCCGCTTCCACAGCGTCGCGAAGGACGGCCCCTCCACGTACTCCATCACGATGTAGTGGCTGTCGCCCTGCGTCCCGATGTCGACGACGGCGACGACGTTGGGGTGATGAATGCGCGCGGCGATGCGCGCCTCGTCGCGCAGCATGTCGACGAAGCCCGCTTCTTCCGCCAGGTGCGCGTGCAGCACCTTGACGGCGAAGAGCCGCTGGAAGCCGGCCTCTCCCGCGTGGCGCGCGAGGTAGACCGTACCCATGCCACCGCGCGCGAGCTCGCCGATGATCTCGTAGCGACCGAGGAAGCGAGGACCGCTGCGCTTCGGCCTGGCCGGCACGGGAGGCGCGTTCATCAGTAGACTCCACCCACGAGGAGCGCCGCAGAATCGTGGGTCACGCTGGCGGTGGCGTGGATGGTGCCCGGACGCTCCGCCGTTTCCTGGCTCTTGCCGCCCCAGTTCGTGAAGATCGCGACCACACAGGTGGCCGCACCGACGATGGAGGTCGCGCCGATTAGGACGTTCGTTCGGAGCTCCCGGTCACGGCCGTCGTTGTAGCCGGCCACCGTCTGGTTCTTCTTGTAGGCGTCGTTCGCGGAGAGCGTGTCGAGCCCCGACCAGACCGTGGCGGCGCCGAGCCCGACCGTCGCGATGGCGCCACCGACGAAGAACCAGGGCGAGAGGCCGCGATGCGGCTCGACCCCCTGATCGGCGGCAGCCGTACCCATGCCCGGGAGCATCCCGGAATCAGTGTGACGATCGGACGGCGCCTCGGGTGGGGCGTCGAACGAAAGCGACCCGCGCTCGCCCGCTGCCCCCTCCGCCGACTGCGGCTCCGTCCGGCTCTTTCCGAACGACGCGCGCACCTCGTGCTTGCCGGGGGCGAGGTAGACGATGTGCTTCTCCTTCGCGTCGGGGCCGGCGGCCTCGTTGTCCACGAGCAGGGTGCACGCGCTCGGACGGCACGCGACCTCGATGCGCATCAGCTTCTTCGCTGCTTCGTCCAGGGTCGCGGTGGCGAGCTCTCCCGAGCGCGCGTCGTTCGGGTAGCGCTCCTGGAGCTCCTCGGCGTGCACCGCCGCGAGCTCGAGCTGGCCCGCCGATCTTCGCGCCCGCAGGGCGCTGCGGAGCGCCTCGGGGGCCGGGGCGAGACCGTCGGCGATCTCGTAGAGCTCCGCCGCTGACGAGAAGTCCCCCGAGAGCTCCGCCTTCTGAGCGCGCGAGAACGCGTTCGCGGCGCCCGAGACGTCGTCGGCGAGCGCGGGACTGGTGAAGGCGAGCGTGGAGAGGAGGCCGGCCAGCGCGGCAGCGCCGAGCGCGAAGCGGCGTGGGGAGCGAGAGCGTGTCCGCGTCGTCATCGGTTCAACCTCCGTCCGGGAGCGAGCAGGAGCTGCCGTCGGCCGAACACTTGCAGCCCTGACGCGGAGCGTCCGGATGCGCCGGCTGGGGGCAAGTCGTGAAGGGTTTGGTGGGCAGCACGTCGTTCTTGTCCGCGGTGACCTGCGCTGCTCGGAAGACGGTGCCGAAGCTCAGGGCGTCGCATTGCGTGTCGGGGGGTGCGTTCGAGTCGTTCGAGAGCGAGTCCTGGTACGTGTTCAGGTAGTCGCGCACCGTGTTGAAGGTGCCGCACATGTTCTCGCAGAAGCCCATCTGCGAGAACCCTTCGAGCATCTCGCCGGGCTTCGCGACGTAAGCGATGGTGCCCTGGTCGAGCCTCCAGAGATCGCTCTGCAGGTCGTGCACCAGGTTGGCCGCCATGATTGAGCGGTGCATGATCTCGCGGAAGCCTGGCACGGGCGTCCGCTCGCCGTCGAACCAGAACCACGAGTTGTCCGGGAACTGGACCACGAGCCACCCGCCGCGGACGAACGCGGTCCGGTCCTGCCACTTCGAATCCGGTACGTCGGTGCCCGTGCTGTTGGGATCCGCGGCGAGGCTGATCGAATCCTGAGAGATGATCCAGTGCGCCTTCGTGGGCCACGGCGCGTGCGCGTTCCAGTCCGTGGCGAGTGGCTGATCGATCTTCGTCCGGCACGACCACTGCGGGAGCGTCTTCAGACCGGTCGACGTGTACAGGTCGACCGTGACGCTGTCGTCGTTGTACTGGCCGTTGTAGTTGCTGACCTTGAAGATGACGCTGAACCCACCGCGCCACATCTCGCAGTTCCAGTCGTTCTCGGTCATCCCGAACCACTCACCGACGGAGGGCGCAGTCGCGGCGATGTTGAACAGCTTGCCTATCGAATTGTCGATACAGTCGTTCCCGTCGAAGGGAATGGTCTCGGAGTTGGCGCAGGCCGTCTCCTTGATGAGCATGTCGTTCTTGTCCACGCAGGTCGCGGAGTTCGTGCACGCCGAGTCCTGATCGAAGCCGATGCTCTTCCAGGCATCGGGGTCCGGCGGCAGATAGGTGAGCGACATGTTCGCGGGGTCGGGCTTCTCGTCGACGGCGCCGAGCCGGAAGCGATTCATCGCGAAGTAGAGCGGCGCGATCGTGGCGCCGGGATCGGACGACACGCGGTCGCTTCCCGTCGGCACTCCGGCGGACTGGCAACCCGCCGCCGTCTTGTGCGGCCACCATGGATCGGTCGGCCCGCTCGGATGCGCGCCTCCAACACCACCGGTGCTCGGCGGCGCGCCACCGGACGAGGATCCACCCGAGGCGCCTCCCGACGAAGCCCCGGCTGCACCGCCGCTCGAGACGCTCGCATCGCGTCCCCCACTGCCGGACGGTTGACTTCCGGCGTCGGCGTTCATCCCCGACGCGCCACCCGACGCGTTCGGATGATCCGTCAAGCCGGCGTCGTTGCCGGAGAGCGGAGGGTCGAACACGTTGCATGCTGCAGCGAGCAGCAGCGGAAGGATCGCAGTTCTCAAGGCGGACACGGAACGTTGCATCATCATATGGCTTCGCGAATCAGAAAGTTGACGCTGGGACTCTCGCTCTTAAGCGTCTGCTGGTCGGGGCCGTCTCTATTCTCGCCGGGTGCGCTTCGATCGAGCGCCCTCCCGGGTCCCTAGCGTCACGCAGTTGGTCGCACAAACGATCGCATATTCGGCCTCGATCGCAATATCATCCTGCGAACGGCGAGAGACCTACGTGTCGCACCTTTCGTCCTGGCGCGCATGGACGGATTCCTTCC
>CAYUAW010000394.1:0-6995 GCA_964442485.1 uncultured Polyangiaceae bacterium | reverse complement strand
CAACCGGTCCAGTATTACAAGACACCGAAAATGCTGCGAATTACGAAGCTGACTGACTACGCCGTGCTGGTTCTCTCGGACATGGTCCGAGCGGCCGGCGCTGCACGGGCAGCCCGCGATATCGCAGAGAGCACACGCATCCCCCAGCCCACCGTCAGCAAGGTGCTGAAGCTCCTCACGAGGAGCACCCTGGTCGAGTCCGAGCGCGGCAAGAACGGCGGCTATCGCCTGGCGCGCGACGCGGCGGGCATCAGCGTCGCGGACATCGTGGACGCCGTCGAGGGCCCCATCGCGGTGACGGAGTGCAGCGCGCATCAGCGCGGGTCCTGCGATCTCGAGGGAAAGTGTCCCACCGAAACGAACTGGATCCGTATCAACGACGCCATCCGGCAGGCCCTCCGCGGCGTGACGCT
Source organism: uncultured Polyangiaceae bacterium (assembly GCA_964442485.1). Lineage (GTDB taxonomy): Bacteria > Myxococcota_A > Polyangia > Polyangiales > Polyangiaceae > DASZVB01. The sequence continues at coordinate 6,582 of CAYUAW010000394.1, read as the reverse complement.
CGCGGACATGGTCCGACCGAATCTGCCGGTGCTCATCCCGCTTCGTCGCATCGTCGCCGAAGCCTGAAACGCCACCCGATCGGCCGAGGAGCGCTGCTCGCCCCCGCGGACGCTCGCCAACGCCCTGCCCACGACCCATGACCACATCACCCGACCACGTCGACCAGCTCCTGCACCGCGAATACGCCGCAGGCTGGGTCACCGACATCGAACAGGACTCGGTCCCCCCTGGCCTCGACGAGCACGTCATCCGCCACATCTCGGCGAAGAAGGGCGAGCCGGCGTGGCTGCTCGAGTGGCGCCTGAAGGCGTATCGCCACTGGACGGCGCTGGAGCAGAAGGAGCCCGGCTGGGCGAAGGTGCACTACCCGAAGATCGACTACCAGTCGATCGTCTACTACTCCGCGCCGAAGTCGAAGAACGACGCACCGAAGAGCCTCGACGAGGTCGACCCCGAGCTTCTCCGCACCTACGAGAAGCTCGGCATCCCGCTGCACGAGCGAGCGGCGCTCGCCGGTGTGGCGGTCGACGCGGTGTTCGACAGCGTGTCCGTCGCGACGACCTTCAAGGACAAGCTCGCGAGCATGGGCGTCATCTTCTGCTCGTTCTCGGAGGCCGTGCGCGAGCACCCCGAGCTCGTGAAGAAGTACCTCGGCAGCGTCGTCCCCTACACCGATAACTTCTACGCGACGCTGAACTCCGCCGTCTTCACCGACGGCTCGTTCGTCTACGTTCCGAAGGGCGTGCGTTGCCCGATGGAGCTGTCGACGTACTTCCGCATCAACGCGGCAAAGACGGGCCAGTTCGAGCGGACCCTCATCGTCGCCGACGAGGGGAGCCACGTGAGCTACCTGGAGGGGTGCACGGCGCCGATGCGCGACGAGAACCAGCTCCACGCCGCCGTCGTGGAGCTCATCGCGCTCGACCGCGCGGAGATCAAGTACTCGACCGTCCAGAACTGGTACCCCGGGGACGCCGAGGGACGCGGCGGCATCTTCAATTTCGTCACGAAGCGCGGAAAGTGCGCCGGGTTCCGCTCGAAGATCTCCTGGACGCAGGTCGAGACGGGCTCCGCCATCACCTGGAAGTACCCGAGCTGCATCCTTGCCGGTGACGAGTCGGTGGGCGAGTTCTACTCGGTCGCCCTGACGAACAACCGCCAGCAGGCGGACACCGGCACCAAGATGATTCACCTGGGCAAGAACACGCGCAGCACCATCGTCTCGAAGGGTATCAGCGCGGGCCACGGGCAGAACACGTACCGCGGCCTCGTCCGGATCGGGAAGAACGCCGAGGGCGCGCGCAACTACACGCAGTGCGACTCGCTGCTGCTCGGCGGCACGTGCGGCGCGCACACCGTGCCGTACATCGACGTGCGCAACGCTCGCAGCACGGTCGAGCACGAGGCCACCACGTCGCGCATCAGCGACGACCAGCTCTTCTACTGCCGACAGCGCGGGTTGTCGCAGGAGGACGCGGTGTCGCTCATCGTGAACGGGTTCTGCAAGGAAGTGTTGAAGGAGCTCCCCATGGAGTTCGCGGTGGAAGCACAGAAGCTTCTCAGTGTGAGCCTCGAAGGCGCAGTCGGATGACCAACAGCATGCTCTCGATCGAAAACCTCCACGTCTCCGTCGCCGGCAACGAGATCCTCCGCGGGCTCGACCTTTCGGTGAAGCCCGGCGAGGTTCACGCCGTGATGGGGCCCAACGGCTCCGGGAAGAGCACCCTCGCCAACGTGCTCGCCGGGCGCGAGGGATACGAAGTCACCGCGGGGCGGGTCACCTTCCTCGGGAGGGACCTTCTCTCCATGCCCGCCGAGGAGCGCGCGCGGGAGGGCGTGTTCCTCGCGTTCCAGTACCCGGTGGAGATCCCCGGCGTGTCGAACCTCTACTTCCTGAAGGCCGGCGTGAACGCGGTGCGGCGCCACCGCGGCCTGCCCGAGTACGACGCGATGGATTTCATGAAGGCGTCCCGCGAGAAGATGAAGCTCGTCGAGCTCGACATCGAGCTCGCGCAGCGGCCGGTGAACTCCGGCTTCTCCGGTGGCGAGAAGAAGCGCAACGAGATCTTCCAGATGGCGATGCTCGAGCCGAAGCTCTCCATCCTGGACGAGACGGACTCGGGGCTCGACATCGACGCGCTCCGCATCGTCGCCTCCGGTGTGAACGCGCTCCGGAGCCCGGAGCGCGCGATGATCCTCATCACGCACTATCAGCGGCTGCTTGACTACGTCGTGCCGGATTTCGTGCACGTGCTGGTCGACGGTGCCGTCGTGCGCTCGGGCGACAAGGAGCTCGCGCGGACGCTGGAAGAAGAGGGCTACGCGCGCTTCGAGCAGCAGGCGAGAAAGACGCGCAGCGAGGCGTCTCCATGACGGACGTGAGCCCCGCCGCGCACGCGAGCCCACGCGGCGACCGGGCCGGCGAGCTCCGCGCTTCCACTCTGTCTGCGCTGGCCGTCCGTCCTCGCGGCGGGCCGGCGTGGCTGGAGGCGCGTCGCGCCGAGGCCGCAGGCCGCTTCGAGGCGAGCGGGTTCCCCTCGTCGAGCGACGAGGCGTTCCGGTTCACCTCGCTCGCACGCGTTCTCCGGGTGCCGTTCGCGCCGCTTCCAGGCAGGCTGGTCGCGTCGCCGTTCGATGCGCTCCCTGCACGACGCGTGAGCATCGAGAATGGGCGCGTCGAGAGCGACGCGTTCGGGTCGGTGGAGGGCATCGAGGTCCGCCGCATGAAGGACGTGCTCGCCCGCGAGCCTGCCTTGCTGGAGCCGTACCTCGGGCGCCTCTTGACGAGCGACAACGGCTTCGTCGCGCAGAACACCGCGCTGTTCCAGGACGGCGTGGTCATCGTGGTCCGCGCGCGCCAGCGGAGCGGACCGATTCACCTCGCCTACTCGGGATACGGCGAGACGCCCGCGCTCGCGACCCCTCGCGTGCTGGTGGTCGCCGAGGCGGAGAGCGAGCTCACGCTCCTCGAATCACACGCCTCCGCAGGAGAGTACCTGGAGAGCTCGGCGACGGAAGTCTTCCTGGGCATCGGCGCAGCGGTGGAGCACGTCCGCGTGGAGCTCGGGACGGAGACGGCAGGCGCGCTCGCCACGGTGGCGGTGCGACAGGATCGCGACAGCCGTTACCGGTCGCGCGTGCTGAGCTTCGGGGGAAAGCTGACCAGGGTCGATCTGCGCGTCGGGCTCGAGGGGAAGGGAGCAGAGTGCTCGCTCGAGGGGCTCTTCCTCGCGAACGGCGGGTCGCTCCTCGATCATCACACCGTCGTCGTGCACGCGAGCCCGCACTGCACGAGCCGCCAGCGCTACAAGGGGATCGGGGACGGCGACGGCGTGGGTGTCTTCGACGGGACCGTCATCGTCCGCAGCGGCGCGTCCGGGACGGAGGCGCACCAGGAGAGCCGCAACCTGCTCCTTTCGAACGACGCGGTCGTGCACGCGAAGCCGCACCTCGAGATCGACACCGACGACGTGAAGTGCAGCCACGGCGCGACGGTCGGCCGGCTGGATCCGGCGCAGCTCTTCTATCTGCGCTCGCGCGGCATCGACGGCGAGGTCGCCCGAGCGCTTCTCACCTATGCCTTCGCGCGAGAGGTGGTCGGCACCGTGAGCAGGGCCGACGTGCGCGCGGTGCTCGAGGAGCTCGTCGCCGCACGGCTTCCGTCGGGCGCAATGGTCAGGGAGCTCGCATGACCCAGGCCGCCGCTCGGGGTTTCTCGGCACCGGAACCACCCGCCGCCTTCGACGTCGAAGGAGTGCGGCGCGACTTCCCCGCCCTCCACCAGGACGTTCACGGGCGGCCGCTCGTCTATCTCGACAGCGCGGCGACCGCGCTGAAGCCGCAGTCGGTCATCGATGCAGTTACCGAGGTGTACTCGAAGAACTGCGCGAACGTGCATCGCGGCGTGCACCTGCTTTCGCAGCGAGCGACCCTCGCCTTCGAGGCGGCGCGCGAGAAGGTTCGCGGCTTCGTCAATGCCCGCGAGACGGCCGAGGTCGTCTTCGTGCGCGGGACGACAGAGGCCGTCAACCTCGTGGCGCAGACGCTGGGCAGGCGGCTCGGGCCCGGAGACGAGGTGCTCGTCACCGGCCTCGAGCACCACTCGAACCTGGTCCCGTGGCAGATGGCCTGCGAAGCGACGGGCGCCCACCTCGTCGCAGCCGACGTCTCCGACCGCGGCGAGGTGACGCTCGAGGCCGTGGAGCAGAAGCTATCCGCGAAGACGCGCATCGTGGCGGTGGCCCACGCCTCGAACACGCTCGGCACGGTGCTGCCGGTGAAGGACATCGCGCGGCTCGCGCACGAGCGGGGTGCCGTGGTCCTCGTCGACGGCGCGCAGGCGGCGCCGCACCTCTCCATCGACGTTCAGGACTTGGACGCGGACTTCTATGCCTTCAGCGGTCACAAGGTCTACGGGCCCACCGGGATCGGCGTCCTTTACGGGCGGCGCGCGATCTTCGAAGCCCTGCCGCCCTGGCAGGGCGGGGGCTCGATGATCCGCTCCGTCTCGCTGGCAAAGACGACCTACAAGGGCCTGCCGGACCGGTTCGAAGCCGGGACGCCCGATATCGCCGGCGCGATCGGCCTCGGCGCGGCGATCGACTACGTGAAGGCACTTGGCTTTGCCGCGCTCGAGGCCCACGAGGCAAAGCTTCTCGCCTACGGCACGGCTCTTCTCGAAGGGCTCCCAGGAGTCCGGCTGATCGGAACGGCGCCCCACAAGATCGGCGTGCTCTCCTTCGTCATGGAAGGCATCCATCCGCACGACCTCGGGACGCTCGTCGACGGCGAGGGGGTCGCCATCCGGACGGGCCATCACTGCACGCAGCCTCTGATGGAGCGCTTCTCGGTTCCTGCCACCGCGCGTGCGTCGTTCGGCATGTACAACACGGAGCAGGACGTCGACCGTCTCGTCGGGGCACTGCGGAAGGCGAAGGAGCTATTTTCGTGATGGACCCGCGCGAGCTCTACCAGGAAATCATCCTCGACCACGGACGGAGGCCGAGGAACTTCCGGCCCCTTCCGGACGCGAGCCACTCCGCCGAGGGAAAGAACCCGCTCTGCGGCGATCACGTCATCGTGAGGCTTCGCTGCAAGGATGGCGTGGTCGAGGACGTCGCCTTCCAGGGCTCGGGTTGTGCCATCTGCACCGCCGCGGCCTCGACGATGAGCGAGGCAGTGAAGGGAAAGACTCTGGCCGAGGTGGAGACCCTCTTCCACGAGTTTCACGAGCTCGTGATGGGCAAGAGCACCCGGGACCTGGAAGAGCTCGGGAAGCTCGCGGCGTTCGCCGGTGTCAGTGAATTCCCGATGCGGGTCAAGTGTGCCACCCTGGCCTGGCACACGCTGCAGTCGGCGCTCGGCGGCGGCGCGGAAGCCGTGAGCACGGAGTAGCGATGAACGAGCGTGAATCAGCGGGCAGCGACATCGAGCATCTGAAGAAGCGGCGCCTCGGCGTGCTGAACACGGGTGCCACCGAGGAGACCGCGCCATTCTCGCTCGAAGGCGAGGGGCTCGAGCCGAAAGTGGCGAACGACAATCCTCGCGCGCTGCGCGATCGCATCGTGCAGGGACTGAAGACTGTCTACGACCCGGAGATCCCCCTCAACATCTACGATCTCGGGCTCGTCTACGACATCGACGTGACGGAAGACGGCCGAGCGCACGTGCGCATGACACTCACGGCTCCGGGGTGTCCCGTTGCCGGCTCCCTGGTTCAGGAAGTGCACGATCGCGTGCTGTCCACGAAGGGCGTCAGCCACGCGAAGACCGAGCTCGTCTGGGATCCGCCGTGGTCGAAGGACCGGCTGTCGCTCGAGGCGCGCCTCGAGCTTGGACTTCTATGAGCCTGCCGAGGCCGCGCGTGCGGCCGGCCGGACCCTTGTCAGAACACCGATCGAACCACAAGCTGGACGTCAATCCATGAGCTCGAACGACGAACGACCTGCGGCACCTGTTTCGGCGACGCCGCGCATCACGCTGACTCCCGAAGCGGCGGCCTTCGTGAAGGAGCGGCTCGAGAAGGAGGGCCGGCCCGGAGCAAGCCTTCGGGTAGGCGTCCGGGGCGGCGGCTGCAACGGGCTCACGTACGTGCTGGACTACACCGACGAGCCGCCGCGGCCCCGTGACCTGGTCTACGACTTTCACGGCACGCGTGTGCTCGTCGACAACAGAAGCATCGCCTACATCGACGGGAGCACGATCGTCTACGAGCGCAGCCTCATGTTCACGGGCCTCAAGTTCAAGAATCCACTGGAGGCGACCACCTGCGGCTGTGGAGAGACCTTCAGCGTGAAGGCCGAGGCGCTCGAAAAGATGCGCGCCGCCGGCCTGCCCACCACGAAGTAGATTCTCATCGACGCCGACAAGATGCGAACTACGACGTCGTCCCCGACGCATCAAAGATGCGGAACTTTGGCAACCGCACCCCGTGAGCGCCGCCGCCACGCCGTAGCGCAACGCGAGCGCAGCGAGCACGCCGAAGGCGAAGCTGCGGCCCATTGCTAGAACCAAAGATCCGGAACTTCGCGAGCGCAGCGAGCGCGCCGAAGGCGGCGGGGGGAGCAGTTCGCCGGAGGCGA
>CAYUAW010000393.1:5166-7022 GCA_964442485.1 uncultured Polyangiaceae bacterium | reverse complement strand
GACTGCTCCGTGTGCTGTCGACCGATGCTCATCATAGCGACGCTGGACGAAGACTCGGGAGAGTTCGCAGCGTACGCGTCGCCGGAAGTGTGACGCATCCATCCGATGCCGCCACTCCCTTCAATCTCGAAGCGACCCACGAAGGACGTGAGACAGGCGAGACGCAACGTCCAGGGCCGCGGAATTTGCGGCCCGCGCTGCCGTCGTTTCGAGAAGCTTCCCAAGATGTAGTCCGCCTCCTAGTGTTGTCCGCCTGGGGACCCCGCCACCGTGTCGAGTTCTGCGCCTCTGAAGCATGCGACCCGATTGCGGGTTCTTCTGGTCGAGGACCAGGAGGACGACGCGCTCCTGATCCTCCGCGAGCTCCAGAGTGGTGGGTTCGACGTCCTGTTTCAGCGAGTGGACTCCGAGGAGACGATGAGGGCGGCCCTGACGCTCGAGCCCTGGGATCTGGTCATCTCCGATCACTCGATGCCAGGCTTCGACGTGTTCGGTGCCCTGTCGGTCCTGCACGCCTCCGGGTTCGACCTCCCCTTCATCGTGGTCTCCGGCGCCCTCGACGAGGAAAGGGCAGTGACCGCGCTCAAGGCGGGCGCCGCCGACTTCATCGTGAAGGGCAGGCTGGCGCGGCTCGTCCCTGCAGTGAGCCGGGAGCTCCGGGAATCCAGCGACCGGCTTGAACGAAGGCGTGCGGAAATGGCCGCCGACGATTCGCGCGCGCAGAAGCTACGGGCCGACGCGGCGAACGAGGCGAAGAGCAAGGTGCTCGCGAGCGTCACGCACGAGCTTCGGACTCCGCTCAACGCCATCCTCGGGTTCACGGAGCTGCTCGCGACCCAGGCGCAGGAACGCCTCTCGCCCGCTCAGAACGGATACCTGGCGCAGGTGCAGACGAGCGCGCGACATCTGCTCCACCTGGTCAATGACCTGCTCGATCTTTCCAAGATCGACGCCGGATGCATGGAGCTGCTTCCGGTGCCGACGTCGTTCGCGCAGATCGCGACGGAGGCCCTTGACCTGATGCAGCCTCTGTTGCTCCAGCGCAATCTTCACTTCGAGAAATCCGTTCCGAACGATCTACCGACGCTCCTCGTCGACCCGACCCGGCTTCGACAGATCCTCTTCAACCTGCTGTCGAACGCCATAAAGTTCACTCCTCGCGGGGGCTCCGTGGGCCTCGATGCCGTGGTCGCGAATCAGAAGCTTTGCTTTTCAGTCCACGACACGGGCGTCGGCGTGCCCCCGGAGGATCTCCCGAAGCTCTTCCAGGACTTCCAGCAGCTGGACACGTCACTGGGCGGCAAGTACGAGGGCACCGGGCTCGGCCTTTCCATAACGAAGCGGCTCGTGGAGCTGCACGGTGGGGCCATCACCGTCTCGGCGCGCTCGGGGGGCGGGACGACGTTCCGGGTCGAGCTGCCGGTCGAGATTGCGCCCACGCTCGCTCCGGTTCTCCCGAACGTGCGACCCGTGTCGATGCATACCAGAGACCCCGAGAGGAAGTGCAGCGTCGTCGTGGTGGAGGACGATCCACCGAGCGCGCGCCTGTTCCAGGCCGTCCTCGAGGCGAGAGGTTACGCGGTGGTGAACGCCGCGACGATCGACGAGGCCATCGCCGAGATTCGAGGGACCCGACCGGACCTCGTCATCACCGACATGAACGTGCCCGGCGGTGGCGGACTTCGGCTCCTCTCGACCCTGAGAAGCGACCCGGCCCTGGAGGACCTCTACGTGATCGCAACGACCGCCTCCGGAGCACCGGCAGAGAAGGAGCGCCTGCTCGCCGCAGGGTTCGACGCTTACGCCGGCAAGCCGCTCGACATGCCCCGCCTGGACGCCCTCATCGACTTTGCTCT
>CAYUAW010000393.1:435-5066 GCA_964442485.1 uncultured Polyangiaceae bacterium | reverse complement strand
TGGCGCCGTCCTCGAGCCAGTAGCTGGCGCTCATGCCCGTCGCCGCGGACTGGCCTGCGAGGAACGTCTCGAGCTGACGGCCGTCGTCGTCGATGGAGATGAACGCGACACGCAGCGGTGTGCGTTCCCCCGCAGTCTTCGCTTCCCACGACTTCAAGCGCGGGATCTCCTCGCGGCAGGGTACGCACCACGCTGCCCAGAGGTTGATCCACGTCCAGTGACCGGGCCCGACGGGGAGCTTCTCGCCGAGGAGCGCCGACTGCCCCGCACGCGCGACGGGCGCCTTCGGGGCGTCCTTCGCGGGCTTGCCGAGCTGGTGCGCGCACAGCACCGGATGCTCCTTCTGCACCGCGGCCGATGCGGGCACGACGGGCGCGCTCGTGGGCGTGGGCGTCGCCGGGCCGGTAGCCTGCACGGCCTGCGACCGCGCCTGCGGCGCCAGCGGCGGCTCGACCTTCTTGTCGTCGCACGCCGCGCACCACACGAGCGGAACGACACATCCGAGCGCCGTCGCGCTCCGCCACGAGACCCGCAAGGCTTCCCTCTTCATGCTTTATTTCCGGCTCTTTCGTTACAGGCGGCAGTCCACCCACGACGCGAACGCGCTCCGGTTGATGGCGTCGTCGTCGCACTTCGTCTCGTTCCGCGAGTTGGTCCACTGACAGAACTCTTTGGGATTGAGCTGCGCGTACTCGCTCCCGAGCCACAGCAGCCCGACCTTCTTGTCCACGTCCGGCTCGCCCGAGCTCTCCTTGATCTGGAAGAGCACGGAGTTCGCGCGGCGGTGCGACAGGGCCTGGTTCTTGTCCGGCGAGCCCGTCTTCGACGCGCGCGCCACCACCAGGAAGTAGCGCGCCCCCTTGCGGTCGCTCCACTTGTCGTCGATGAGCTTCTTCGCCCCGTCGTCGAGCGCGTCCATGCCGGTGTCGTAAAGGATGACGCCGCCGCGCTCGCGCAGCGGGCGGAACAGCGCGTTGAAATCGTCGTCGCTGATCGACGCGAACGTCTTCACGTCGGCCGGCTTGCAGCCCCGGCGCGACTGCCCCTCGACGAGGCCGCACGAGTGCAGCACGCGCTCGAGCACCTGCTTGAACTGCGGCGTGCAGTACGCCGCCTCCGCCTGGTCGGCGACGGCGACGGCCGGCTTGTCCGTCTCGGGCGTCGCCAGCCGCTCACCCGCCGACTTCACCGACGAGCGGATCGAGAAGAGCATCGCCGCGAGCACGACCGTCCCCACCATCGCGCCCAGGGTCGGGGCCACCAGGGCCGTGGGGTCCGTCTTCTTCACTTCAGGACCTCCGGCGACAGCGTCGCGAGCGTGTATCTGAGCCCGATGTCCGTGTCCTCGTCGCAGAAGCGCTTCGTTCCGAAGTACATCTGCGGCGTCGACACCGGGATGCTGTTGTCGGCCGCGAAGTGCAGATGTCGGTTCAGGGTCTGCAGCGTCTGCTTCGCGTCCATGCACTGGAGGGTCTGCGCGCCCCATTTCTGGGAGATCGCGGCGCGGAGCTGCTGCGGGCCGGCCTTGCCCGCCTTCGAGAGCTCTTCCTGGTTCTCGTAGGACCACTCGAGCACCTGCCGCGCCTGCGTCCCGCCGCAGATCACCGCGCGCGCGACGAGGCACGCGCCGGGGTGCAGCGGCTCGCTCAGCATCCAGTTGCAGTCGCTGTCGAGCGGGAAGAGCGACAGCTGGATGTTCAGCTTGTCGTACACGTCCTCGGCGACGAGCCGCTCGTGGAACGCCTTGCACGTCGGGCAGAGCGGGTCCTCGAACAGGATCGTCGGCTGCGTCGAGCGCGCCGTGGCGATGTGAATGAGCGCGTTCGCGCTCTCCTCCGCCACCTTCAGCCCGCCGCAGTTACCGAGGTACGGACGGCTGTCCGGCATGGCGCTCGCGTACACGACGGCGGGCATCAGCGAGAACAAGCCGAAGGCGACGAGCCACGCCGGCGGGAAGAGCCAGCCCACGTCGGGACGAGCGCCGCCGTACGGGTCCGCGGGGCGGTCATACGGCGAGCCGGGCGGCGCGCCGAAGGTCGGCGCCTTGCGCAGCCCGAGGAGCCCGACGATGGCCGAGCCGGCGAGCAGGAACGAGGATATGTAAACGCCGACACAGACGAGACAGAACGTGCCGAGCTTCGTGACGCTGATGGTGAGCATCACGAGCGACGCGCCGAGCGGCGCGAGCGCGAGCAAGGCGAACGTCATCACGGCCTTCCGCGGCGCCTTGTCCCCGGCGAGAAACAGGTACAGGGCGAAGGCCGACAGGAACGTGAACGCGCCCACCGCGAAGAGCGAGATGGGGATCCCGCCCCAGTACTTCTCCTTGAAGAGCGCGGAGTAGGGGCTGTACATCGCCGCCCGGCAGGCGTCCGCGGAGTCGGTGACGGGCGCGCCCGGGATGATGCTGCAGTGGATGTCGTGCAGGCGGCGGTCCAGGTGTTTCGCGTAGTCGAAGGTCGAATACGAGCTGAACAGCAGCCCGAGGAGCGACGCCACCAGCGCCACGAGCCCGGAAACTCTCGTCATCTACGTTCTCCGCGGTCGAGCCTTGCAAAGCTTGGCGCGCGCGGGCAAGTGCCGTGGTGTCAGGGGAGAAAGGGCGACCGCAATTGCACGGTGTTCCGAGCGGTTACGGGCGCATCTGCCACGGGCGCTCGCCGTTCGGGTCGCGGTGCTCGCGAAGCCAGTCGAGGACGGCTTTCGCCCAGATCTTGCGGCCTTGCATCGAAGGATGAATGTGATCCCTCATCCTCTGCAAATCTGGAACGAGAGCGGAACTGTCCAGATAGACGCAAGGCGCGCAGCTCTCGCGGATGGTGTCGAGCAGCGCGGGCCGCGCGCCTGCCCAGAGCGGCGGCGCGATCCAGACGCAGGACCGCCCCCCGAGGCGACGCACGAGCCGGTGGATGGTCGGCGCGCGCTGCGCCGGATCCGGTATCAGGAGCTCGTTCGCGCCGAGCGTGATGAGCACGAGGTCGGGGTGGAACCGGTCGAGGTAGCCGTCGAGCTCCTTCTTCGACGCCCAGGTCGGGATGTACGTGGCCGTCTCGTACTTCAGGACGCCGCGGACGCCCTGCTCCTTCAGCGCCCGGTTCAGATCGATGCCGAGCGCGCCGGCGAAGGAGTCGCCGATCTGGAGGATCGTCGTGCCGGCCGGCAGCCCCGCGTCGTTCTGCGGCGACGCTTCCGCGGACTCGGTCGACCCGGGAGAAGCAGGTTCGATCTGGGGGGGTGGCACCATCGGCGTCCCGGCAGACTCTGTGGGGACGCTGGCGCCCTTCGCGGGCGACATTGACGGCAGCGCAGACGACCCAGCCTTCGACGGCGCGAGCGAGGACGGCACGGTCGGCGCCACGGCGGGCGAGCACGCGCCGAGCGCGAGCAGCGCCGCCGCCATCCACGCCGCGCGCGAACGCCGCGTCACGGGCAGCACGCCGAGTTCCATCCGACGCCGACGTCGCGGTTCTTGCAGCCCGCGGCGCGCTCGACGGCGTTGCGCGCCTCGTGGGTTCCGCCTTCGAAGCGGTTTGCGTGCGGGCGCTTCGGCTGGAACGTCTGGCAGTCGTGGTCGAACTCCGTCGACCGCGCGCGCTTCACGGCGGCGAGATCCAGCGGCCCCTGCGCCGGCTGCTCGATGGCCGTCGCCCACTGGCATCCGTGCCCCGGCACGAGCTCGTGAAGCGCACCGCAGCCCGCCTCGCCCGCGGGCGCGCAGCGCACGCCGTTCCACGTCTTTCCCTCGCGGCATTCCGCGTCGAGCACCCCGGCAAGGCATCCGCCGTCCGGAGCTGCACCGAAGGGACACGGCTCCGCCACGAGCGACCGCGCGCAGCGAAACCCGAGGTGCGATTTTCGCTCGCCGGGCTGCACGCGGTTGCGCAGACGCACGCGCATCCACTTCTCGAAGCGACGGCTCCAGCCGCCGCCGCGATAGACCCGGGTCGAGCTGTCCACGGCAGGCCATGGGTAGTCCCCGTAGCCGGTGCTCGTCCACTCCCAGACGTTGCCCGTCATGTCGAACAGCCCGAAGGCCCCGGAAGGAAAGCTCTTCACCGGGCAAGCGCCGCCCTTCTTCCAGCAAGCCCGTCCATCGGGCGACTCGTTCCCCCACGAGTACAGCCGCGCGTCGCCCCCCGAAGCCGCGTACTCCCACTCCGCCTCCGTCGGCAACCGCCCGCCGCGCGCCGCGCAAAACGCCTCCGCCTGTGCCGCATCCACGCAGTTGATCGGCATCTCCGCTCGATGCCCTGCCGCCGTACAAGTCACGCGCCGCGCATCGGCCGCAGTGCACTTCCCCGACGCGACGCAATCGGCGTAAGCCCCCACCGTCACCTCGGTCCAGTCCATACAGAACGACGCAATCCGCGTCCGATACCGTGGCCACTCGTCACCAGCGCCGCTCCCCCGAACCGACCCGATCCAGGTCTCCCCACCGTCTATCCGAGCCATCCCGTCGCACCCCCCCGCCCCCGCCCCCGTGCCCGTGCCCGTGCCCGAGGTCGGGATCTGGGTCAGGGTCAGGGTGGGGGTGAGGGTTGGGCTAGGGCTAGGGCCTGAGGAAGTGGGAGAGGGTGAGGGTGAGGGTGAGGGTGAGGGTGAGGGTGAGGGTGAGGGTGAGGGTGAGGGTG
>CAYUAW010000393.1:0-335 GCA_964442485.1 uncultured Polyangiaceae bacterium | reverse complement strand
AGCGAGGGGTCGTCACCGCTCCCGCTCCCCCTTCCCCTCCCGCTCCCCCTTCCCCTTGCCCTACCCCGCCCGCTTCCCCTACCCCTGACCCTACCCCTCTCCCCGTCGCCGTCCCCACGACGTGTGGCGGCGTGCATCTCTCGATGAGCTCTGCCATCTCCGCTCTCTCGGGCTCTCGTGGGCCCCGGAGCGACAGCCACTTTGCGTAGGCCGCGGTCATTCGCGGGGTGTCGCCGAGCATGCACGCCGTGATCATCCGCAGCTTGAAGGCTTCGCGGACGACGCTCGGGACGGGTAGCTCCTTGCCGAGCGCGGCGTCGAGGCTCGTCGCCACG
>CAYUAW010000392.1:3557-7039 GCA_964442485.1 uncultured Polyangiaceae bacterium | reverse complement strand
GCGGAGCCGCCGCGCGCTCTGGTGCGCGGGCTCGCCCCTAGACCGAGCCGAGGCTGCGAATACGATCAAAGATCTCGAGAGAGAAAGTCCCCTGATCCTCTCGCTCTCGCTGATCCTCTCGCTCTCGCTGATCCTCTCGCTCTCGCTGATCCTCTCGCTCTCCCTGCCCCGGCTCTTTCCCCGCGGGGCTGTGCCCGCTGGCTGTATTCGGCTGAAATCGGGGTGATCTGAACGGATGCCTCACGGCTGGACGATGACGACTTCGTCGGGATCTCTGTAGAGGATCTTTCCGCTTTCGCCGGGGCAGCCCCAGCACGTGCTCCAGTGCACGCGCGGGCGGATGTAGCCGTTGTACGCGAGCGCGACCGGTCCGACTTCGTTTTCCATCACGAAGCTCGAGGCGAGCTTGTAGTCGTCCTTCCCCATCACGTGGAAGACGACGACGAAGGACGTCGCCTCGCCCGAGCGACCCGTCACGACGAGGAACTCCGCGCCTGCGACGGGGTTCCACAGGAGCGGCGCGACCGTGAAGAGAAACCCCTTGCGGTCGCCGGTGCCGCGCGCGACCACCGTCTCGGCGGAGTCCGGTTCCTTGAAGAAGCGCAGGTCCTTCGCGAGGCCCTCCGTCTTCTTTTCGGCGCGCAGGAGCTCCGCAACGCGAGCCGGGGTGACGGTCGCTTGCACGAAGGTCTGCCCTGTGTGCGGCTCATCGACGATGGCCGCGTTCTTCGGCCCCTTGCAGCACCGAAACCCGAGGTCGTCGCTCTTGTCGTCGGAGCGCTCACCGAGGCGTGCGGCGCAGCGATGCAGCGCGGCGTCGGCCGTTGCCTTCGCACCGCGCACGGAAGCTTTGCGCGCACCGGTCTCCAGGGCGACGTCGCTCGCAGTCCACTCGCGCAGAGTTCCCATCGCGAGCACGTCGAAGCCCGACGGGCAGCCGAGGGGGCCCTTCGCGCACGCGGCGTTCCACGCTTCGCCCGAGGGGAAGGCGTGGCTCGACGGGCCGCGGCAGGCGCGCTCCCATTCGAGCTCCGTGCACAGCCGCGAGTCGCGCGCCTCGCACAGGTGGGCCGCGTCGTCGCGTGTCACGCCCACGCGCGGTGGAAGCCTCGGATCGTTCGGGTAAGGGAGCCTGTCGATGCGGTAGGGCCCAAGCTGTACCTCCGTCCTCCGCTGCTCGAGGTCCGGGCGCCGCCCCGCCTCTCCGGGGATGCTGCCGGCCTTGAACGTGCCGCCCGGCACCTCGACGCGCTCGCCCTCGAGCGGCTCGGCGATCACGACGGAAGGCACGGCGCTCGGTGTGCCGGTCGAGGCCCTGTCGACCGAGAGCTCCGGCTTCTGGCGGCAGCTCGTGCTCGCGACGAGCGTCGCGAGAATCGCGGCGAGTTTCGCTCTTGGCACGCGCGGTTTATATCGTATAGGGAGCGTCGAGCCCACGACATGAGCACGCTCCTCTTGATACGGCATGGCCAGGCGCGCGCCTTCGATGCCGACTCCGACCGGTTGACGGAAAAGGGTATCGAACAAGCGAAGCGCCTGGGCGATTTCATGGTGCAAGCCGGCGTCGAGGTGGACGAGGTGCACGTCGGGACGCTCGAACGGCAGAGGCACACTGCAGCTCTCGTCGGCGAGGCCTTCGCGGCGGCGGGACGCGCGTGGCCCGCAGCGCAGGTGGACGCTCGCCTCAACGAGTACGACGCTGGCGGCATCCTCGGGATGCTCCTGCCTCTCCTCAGCGAGCGAGACGGCGAGGTGAAGAAGCTCGCCGAGGAGTTCCAGGCCGCCGCCGGCAAGCCGGATCGCAACCGCTACTTTCAGCGGCTCTTCGAGGCGCTGATGGACGCCTGGCAGACAGGCGACGTGGAAAGCCCCGAGGTCGAATCGTTCGCGGCATTCCACGAGCGCGTTCGCAGCGCATTCCGCGCCATCATTTCGCGGGGCGGAAGCCGCAGGGTCGCCGTGTTCAGCTCGGGTGGGCCGATCGGCGTCTGCATGCAAGAGGCACTGGAGGCACCGCCTCGCATTTCTCTTCGCATCAACTGGCGCGTCAAGAATGCCTCGACGACCGAGATGACATTCTCGGAAGGGCGCGTCTCCGTCGACTCGTTCAACGGCGTGCTGTATTTCCCGCCCGAGCTCCGGACTTACCGCTGAGCGTCAGCGGAACCGTCGGCCACCCGACGGTTCCCGATTTGCCGGGGGCTCGTCGACCAGGTAGATGTCTCGAGGAGGACGCTCGCGAACAAATGAGTCAAGTTCTCAAGTCGCAGGAGGCGGGGCCAGGGCACCCGCCGACCCACGAGAAGAAATTATCGTCCCTCGTGCGCCACGGCGGTCCGCGTTGAGCCGCCGGCTCCGTCCCCGTACCCAGCGGAAGGCGTCCGACGGCTATCAGGCCGGCCCGGGCACGGTGGTCGCGATCCGTTACGTTCTCTTCGACGCAGAGGGCGAGGCCGTCGAGCAATCCGCGCCGGACGCGCCGCTCGTTCTTCTCCTGGGCTACGGCGACGCCGCGCCGGCGCTCGAGCAGGCGCTTCAAGGTCTGTCCACGGGTGACGAACGGGAGATCACCCTCCAGCCGGAGGACGCATTCGGTGCCCGCGATCCCAAGGCGATCATCGAGGTCGACAGGGCCGATTTCCCTGCTGACCTCGAGCGAGGCGACGAGCTTGCTGCCGATCGCGAGGACGGGACCGGCGTCGTGACCCTGAAGGTGCTGGAAATCCTGGATGATGTCGTGGTGCTCGACACCAACCACCCTCTCTCCGGGCAGCGCATAAAGCTGCAGCTTTTCGTGGAATCGGTCCGTCCGGCCACCCCCGAGGAGCTCAGCGAAGCGGCCGAACGGCTTGCCCAGTCAGGGCTTCCGACCTCCCAGCCCTTGCTACCCGTCGAACGATTGCTTAGACGAGGGAGCAGCATTCGCCCCCAGGGGGACGATGCACCCCTGCACCCACTACCCAGTGGGGGCGGTCGGGTAGCCTGAATCAACGGAGACTCGCCTCGATGGATCTACCGGCCAACTTCAAGTTCGACGTTCGTGTTCGCCCGCGGCTTCTGGCAAAGGGCCAGATCACGGAGGCAGAGGTCTCGAAGCACCTGGAAGCGCTCGCGGACTCCCAGCCTCACGCGGACATGATCGATCTGCCGCAGCCCGCTCTCACGACCCCCGAGGAGCGCGAGCGCGCAGCGGCTCAGCGGCCGTCCGTGGTCGCCCCCCGACCCGTCGCTGCCGCGCCCGCCGAGCGCTCGGCGCCCGTGTCGATCGCTCCTGCGCCGGAGCCCGTCGACGCGGGCTGGGAAGACGACGACGACGAGGACGACGTCGAGGACGACGACGACGACGATGACGATGAGAGCGCGGAGGCGAAGCCTGTGCCGGTTGCTGCCGTGCCGCCCGTGGTCGCGGCGCCCGTCCAGGCGACGCCGCCGAAGTCTGCGCCCGTCCAGGCGACGCCGCCGAAGTCTGCGCCCGTCCAGGC
>CAYUAW010000392.1:0-3457 GCA_964442485.1 uncultured Polyangiaceae bacterium | reverse complement strand
GACGAGGCGAGCGACGAAGAAGGCAAGGGAGAAGAGGAAGAGTGACCTCCCAGGACGGAGAGCCGAACGGCGGCTCGGCAGCGGAGCTGCCGAGCATCGATTTCGCCACCTTCGTCCTGTCGCTGTCCCACAGCGCGCTCGTACACCTCGGTGACGCACCGGCTCCCGGCGGCAAGAGGGGGCCGCCGGATCTCGAGATGGCGCGTCAGACCATCGATCTTCTTTCGCTCCTGGAGGAGAAGACTCACGGCAACCTGACGGGCGAGGAAGAGCGCATGCTGTCAGCGGCGCTGTACGATCTTCGGCTGCGCTTCGTCGAGGTCAGCAAGGCGAAGTGAGCGCGAGCGCGCGACGTCTCCTTGCCGTCGCGCTCGTCGTCGTCGGTTGTCGGGCGCACACCGGTCGGCAAGAGGAGTCGTCGCCGCAGCCGTCCACGGCGGCGTCGGCCGTGGCGAGTGTCTACGCAGAGGGCTCGGCAGAGGCGCCGCCAGCGGCGCTCGCTCCGTCGACGTTCGCCGATCTGGCGGCGAGAGCCGATCCGGCCGTCGTCTTCATCGAGACGGAGCAGGCGATGTACGGGCGCGGCAAGCGCATCGTCGCCGGCGGCGTCGGGACGGGTTTCGTGTTCGACCCAGGCGGACTCATCTTGACGAACGATCACGTCGTTGCGAACGCCACGCGCATCGACGTCGTGTTCGGCGAGGAGGAGCGCAAGCGTGCGACGGTCATAGGTTCCGATACGCCGACGGACGTCGCCGTGCTCCGGATCGACGGGCACAACATGAAGTGCCTCCCCCTGGGCGATTCGGACCGCACCCGCGTCGGTGACTGGGTCGTCGCGATCGGCAACCCGTTCAGCCTGTCGCACACCGTCTCCGCCGGCATCCTGTCGGCGAAGGGCCGCACGAAGAGCGACGTGAAGGGCCTCGATCCCACGGGTTACTACGACTACCTGCAGACGGACGCGAGTATCAACCCGGGAAACTCCGGAGGGCCGCTCCTCGATCTGACGGGTCGCGTGATCGGCATCAACACGGCGATCAAGCCCGAGGCGAACAGCATCGGCTTCGCGATCCCGATCAACATGGTTCGCGAGCTCCTTCCGACGCTCATCGAGCACGGGAAGGTGGCGCGCAGCGCCATGGGGATCTGGGTGGCGTCCGTGAAGGACGAGGACATGTCGCGACTCTCGCTCTCGACGAAGGCGGGATCTCTCGTCACCCGCGTCACTCCCGGTGGCCCGGGCGCGCAGGCGGGCATCGCCGTGGACGACGTGATCCTCGCGTTCGAAAGCACCGCGGGCGCGGGGCCCAATCGGCTGCGATGGCTGACGAGCATCGCGGGTGTCGGTAAGAAGGTCCGACTGAAGATCCAGCGCGGCCAGAAAGTGCTCTACCCGACGGTGGTCCTGGCGCCCGCGGTCGACCCCGACGACCCCGCCGGCCATGGCCAGGGTAAGGGGAAGGACGACCGCTGAGCGGCCGTAGCACCCCGCGTGCCCCGAGATCCGTCCGCTCGGACGCGTGTCGCTTCTTCTTCTGGAGGAAAGCGAGTGAATACGCGCTTTTGACGGGAGGCGCCCCCCTGTCGCGTGGGCGTCGATACCGACTCCGTCGGGGTCGCGTGGGGTCGGTATGATCCGGAAACCAGGTCTCGCTTGAATACCGGCTCCCCCAAATCGTCGAAGGAGCAGGCCCGAAAACTCGAGGCCGAAGAGGATCGTGCCCTCATCCTCCAAGCAAAGGCCGGCGACTCGGGCGCTTTCCGTAAACTGGTCGAGCGACACCAGCGGCGCGCGTTCGCCATCGCCATCGGATTGGTCAAGGACGAGAACGACGCCCGCGAGATCGTCCAGGAAGCGTTCCTGCGCGTGCACCGCGGGCTCGCCTCGTTCGAAGGAAGCTCGAGCTTCTTCACGTGGCTCTATCGGATCGTCTCGAATCTTTCCATCGATGCCATGCGCAAGCCTTCCCGCCGCGAGAGCGAGCCGCTCGACCCCGAGCTCCACGACGACGGCGTGGAGCAGCCGCTGCTGTCGCGCCTCGACGGGGCGGACCCCATGGACGTCGTCCGCCGCGGCGAGATCAAGCAGCGCATCCAGGCGGCGCTGGACGAGCTTCCGCCGTACCACCGGGGTGTCATCCTCATGCGCGAGCTAGAGGGCATGAGCTACGAGGAAATGGCAGACGCCATGGGCGTGTCGAAGGGCACCATCATGAGCCGCCTGTTCCACGCGCGTCGCAAGCTGCAGCGTGCGCTCGCGGATTGCTACGAGGAGCAGGTCGGACCACCGCCGCTCGAGGAAGGGGATTCGCCGTGACCGTGCCGAGCGACGAACGGCTGATGCGTTATTTCGATGGCGAGTCCGACGAGGCAGAAGCGCGCGAGATAGAGGCGTGGCTCGAGCGCTCGGAGCGTGCGCGCCTGGTCATCTCGAGCTTCGGGCGCGTGGGTGACGTCGTTCGCAGCGTGGGCGACGACGTGGGCGCGAGCGGCGTCGACATCGCGGACCGCGTCATGGCGCGGCTCGGCCGGACGGATGTCGCGCTGCAGGAGGTCCCCCCCGCTCGGGGTGGCCCCGCAGCGCGGTCCGCGGCGCGTCGATGGACCGCCCGCGTACCGGCCATCGGCCTTGCCATGGCGGCGGCAGCCGTCCTCGCTCTCTACTTCCGCCCGAAGGCCGCTCAGAGGCAGGTTCCGAGCGAGCCGTCGGCGCTGGCAGTCCTCTCCGCACGCGAATCCGAGGTTTCACCCACTGCCTCCGAGCAAGCCGTGGTCGTCGCGGGCACCGAGTCCGGCGCGGCCATCGAATCCGTCGATTTCGGTGCCGTCGCAGGCACGATCTTCATGGTCCCGAACGGGGCGAGCTCGGACGAGTCCGACACACCCGTGGTCTGGTTGATGGACGAGCCCGCGCCCAACGAGGGTAGGATGGCGCCACTATGAGGCTTCCATTCCACGGCGTGGCTCTGGTCTTCGGACTCGCCGTCCTGACGGCGGGGGGACGCCCGGCGCTCGCCGACGGCAAGACGGACCAGCCCGCCCCTTCGGCGAAGGGGAAGGACGCACCGCCCGCGCCGCCGGCCGCGCGCGCGTACAGCGCCGAGGTCCTCGTGCTGCATGCGACGAACGCGAAGAAGGGCATCGATCCCCGCATCGGCGACATGCCGGAGCTGAAGAAGATCCCGTTTTCGTCCTACGACAGCTACGAGCTCCTCCAGCGGGTGCGTCTTCCGCTGAAGAAGGACGAGCCGAAGACGTTCGATCTGCCGAACGGACGCGTGCTTCAGACGAAGCTCGTGGAGGTGCTCCCCGACGGCTCCGTGCGCCTGTCTGCGAGCATCAATCAGCCGGGGGGCAAGACGTTCCTTCCCCTGCTCGAGGTGAAGGCGAAGGTCGGGCAGGCCTTCATCGTCGCCGGTCAGAGCTACAAGGGCGGCATCCTCGTGCTCGTCGT
>CAYUAW010000391.1:0-7047 GCA_964442485.1 uncultured Polyangiaceae bacterium | reverse complement strand
ACGGTCGTGGAGGGACGGCGGCGGGTCACACATTGAGCCGCGCGTGGCAACGAGCACCGCGCTGTGGCCAAAGCAGCAGAGGCACGCCGGTTGCGTCCGCACCGAGATCGTGACGATTCCCTGTAACCATTCACGTCGATGCGTCCTGACCGAGCAAGCGCCATGAGCGCCTGCACCGGCAGCGGCTACGAGAGCACGGGGCGCTCGGGTACGGGCACCAATCCCTACTGCGGGAGCACGTCGTACCCGGATTGCGTCAAGGTGAAGACGCAGTGCGCGATCGGTGTCTCCACAGGAATCACGCCGTTCACGTGCAAGTGAGCTGCGATCACCGCGGCTCCTCCCCACCCTGCCGCGCATGAATCGCGCGCACCGTGTCGATGGTGTCCGCCTCCGACGCGGGCTTGTCGTCGCGGTAGCGCTTCACCCGTGCGAAGCGGAGGGTGACGCCGCCGGGGTATTGCGAGCTCGCCTGCACGCCGTCGAAGGCGACCTCCACGACGAGCTCCGGGCGCACGTAGACGACCCAGTCGCTGCGCGAAAGCTCGATGGCCTGGAGCTTTGCCGTCTGCCATCGAAGCAGCTGGTCGGTGAGTCCCTTGAAAGTCTTGCCGAGCATGACGAAGGAGTTCGTCCTCGGGTCGCGCGCGCCAAGGTGCAGGTTGCTGAGAAAGCCCTTCCTGCGGCCGGAGCCCCACTCCGCTGCCAGAACGACGAGATCGAGCGTGTGGGCCTTCTTGATCTTGAGCCACGAGGCGCCGCGCCGCCCTGCCTCGTACGGTGAGCGCACGTCCTTTGCCATGACGCCCTCGTGGCCGAGCGCAAGGGTCCGCTCGAGGAACGCTTCCCCCTCTTCTTTGGTACTCGCGACGAGGCGCTCCACGCGCTCCGCCGGAGGTGCGAGCCGCTCGAGCTCCGCGAAGCGGTCACCCTCGGCGCGATCGAGGAGTTCTCCGCCATCGAGGTAGAGCAGATCGAAGTAGAACGGCTGGATCGGCAGCTCGCCCGCGAGCGCGTGGACGTCGAGCTTACGCCCGAAGCGCCGCATGGTGGTCTGGAACGGCGCCGGGCGTCCGTCCTTGCCGACGGCGATCGCTTCGCCGTCGAGGATGAGCTGGCGCGCCGGAAGGGCGAGCGCCGATTGCACGATCTCCGGCACGCGTTCGGTCACGTCGTTCAGGCTCCGCGTGAAGACGCGCACCTCGGCGCCGTCCTTGTGCACCTGGATGCGCGCGCCGTCGAGCTTGTGCTCGAGCGACAGCTCCGTCTTGCCGTCGAAGGCCTCGCTGAGCGACGTGGCCGTCTGAGCGAGCATGGGGCCGATGGGACGCAGCACCTGGACGCGAAACTCCGCGAGCCCGGCCTCGCCGCTCGCGAGCGCCACTGCCGCGACGCGCCTCGCGTCGCCGGCAAGCATCGCGGCACGCCGGATGCTCGCCGGGCTCACCTTCGCCGCCTTCGCGACGGCGTCGAGCAGGATGCTCTCGAGGGCGCCCTGGCGAAGCTCGCCGAGCAAGAGCCGCGTGAGGAACGATTGCTCGAGCGCCGTCGCGCGCGCGAAGAGCTCCGAGAGCGCCTCGGCGCGCAGGCTCGTGGAGCGCGCCCCGCGGATGGCGGCGATACGCTCGAACGACGCATCCACGTCCGCGACCGTCAGCGCCGGAGCGGGCGCGGCAGCGGGCAGCGCGACCCCGCGGATGGCCGCATGGCCGAGCCCGACCTTCCCTTGCCTCGGCTCGCCGGACAGAAATCCGACGGCGATCTCCGCCTCGCCCGGCGCGAGGCGCGCAAGGCAAGCGGCGAGCAGCCCGATCTTCGTCGACCGTGATCGCGTCTCCGCGACCGCACGAGAAGCTTCCGCGATGTCGTGAAAGAGCATCTTGCCGCGCCCGAGACTCCTCGGATCGAGCCGAACACGGCCGTCGTCAAGCGCCCCTCACGGTGGCGGCGCGCTTCGCCGCTGCCCGACCTCGTATTCGTCGAGCTTGCTGCGCAGGAGCGCGAGCTCCTGCGCGAGGCGCAGGTTCTTCTGGATGAGGCCCGAGACGACGACCGTCAGGTAGAGCAGCATCGCGAAGGACAGCAGCGCCGCGAGCGCCACGAGGAGCAGCGGCTCGTAGACGATCCCGAACCACTTGGCGACGGCTGCCCACGGGTGGATCCATCCGCCGAGGACGGCAGGAAACAGCGCCGCGCCGAGCCACGGCAGCCACAGCACCTGCTGGATGCGCCTGCGTCGGATGAGCTCCACGACGAGCGCCGTCGCGACCGTCGACGCGACCAGCGCCACCAGCTGATACGGCTCGAATCTCATCGTTCGGTCCCGTCGCTTGCCGCGCCGGGATCGCCCTGGGCGCGGTCCACGCGCCCGATCAGGAGCGCGATGGTCACCTTCAACATGTAGTAGATGGCGCCGATCGCGTCGATCGACGACTCTCCCTCACCGCGCGGCCGCATGCGCACCGGCCGTTCCGCGATGCGACACCCGGCCCGCTGGAGCCTCACGAGGGAGTCCACCTCGGGATAGTCCGAGGAGTACTCGGCGCGCAGCACAGCGAGGGCGCGCGCGTTGCCGGCCCAGCACCCCGATGTCGGATCGGTGATCCTGAGCCCTGCCACGATGCGCAGGAGCCACGAGAACCACCGCGACCCGAGCCGTCGCGCCCACGTCGACTGGTACCCGTCTCGTTCGAGGTAGCGGGAACCGAGCACGAAGTCAGCCTCGCCCGCCTCGATTGGCGCGACGAGCGCGGCGACCGCCGAGGGATCGTGCTGCCCGTCGCCGTCGAGCCTCACCATGGCCCGGTAGTCTCGCTCGAGGCCCCAGGCGATCCCTGCCTGGACGGTCGCCCCGATGCCGCAGTTGTACGGCAGGCGGAGCACGGCCGCACCCGCGGTGCGCGCAACCCGGGCGGTGTCGTCGGTGGAGCCGTCGTCGACGACCAGGACGTCGAGCGGATCGGTCAGCGTCTCGAGCTCGGCCACGACGCGTGCGATACAAAGCGCCTCGTTCCACGCGGGGATCACCGCCAGGCGCCGGCGCGATGGCCTGGGGTCGCTTCGGAGCATTCGTCGCGGCGTCCACAATAGCGCGATCTCGGCACGACGCGGCGCTCCGTTTGCACATGGCCAAATCCACGTGGCAGCATCCGCTCATGCAGGGTCTTCGCCTCCCCGCCGGGTTCGGCCTGGCCCTGTGCTGCGCGTGCGGGGCCCGGCAAGAGCCGAGCACGCCCCCACGAGCCGAGACCTGCAAGGCGGTGGCGCTCTCCATCGTCACCACGAACGACGTCCATGGCCAGCTCGAGCGGCTCCCGGTCGTCGCGGGGTTCGTCGACAACCTACGGAAGGCCCGGCCGGAGTCGGGCATCCTGCTCCTCGACGCAGGTGACGCCTTCCAGGGCACCATCGAGTCGAACATGAACGAGGGGGCCACCGTCATCGCCGCCTATCGCACGATGGGCTACTCGGCGTTCACGCTGGGTAACCACGAGTTCGACTTCGGCCCGGAGGGCCCAGCGACGCGGCCCACCGGGCCGGGTGACGACCCCCACGGAGCGCTGAAGCGACGCATCGCGGAGGCGCCGTTCGCGATGCTCGCGGCGAACCTGGTCGACACCAGCGGCCGACCACCCTTGTGGCCGCATCTCACGGCGTCCACGGAGGTGACGATCCGCGGCGTGAGGGTCGGCATCGTCGGCGTGCTGACGGAGAAGGCGGCGGACGTCATCAAGCGACCGAACTTCGACGACCTCCGCGCGGCACCCATCGTCCCCGCCACGGAGCGGGAGGCCCGCCGCCTGCGGAGCGCGGGCGCCGACGTCATCGTCGTCCTCGCGCACGAGGGCGGCGAGTGCGCGCGCTTCGAAGATCCGTCGGATCTCTCGAGCTGCGACCCGAACAGCGAGATCTTCCGGCTGGCGCACGCCATGCCGAAGGGCCTGGTCGACGTGATCGTCGGGGGCCACAAGAACGCCGCGGTCGCGCACCTCGTCGACGGCATTCCCGTCGTGCACGCGCCATCGAACCTGGTCGCGTTCTCGCGCGTCGATCTGGTCTTCGACCCGGCGACACGACGGGTGATCGACCGCCACATCGCGCCGCCCCACCTGGTCTGCACCGTTCCCATGGAGGCAGGGTGCAAGCCGGGCGTCTACGAGGGCGCGCCCGTCGTGCCGGACGCCGCGGTGGCTCGTGCCATCGAGCCCGCGCTCGACGCTGCGCGGACGCTCCGCAACGAACCGCTCGGCGTGACGGTGGAAGCGGAGTTTCCCGTGTCGAGGCACGGCGAGATGGCGCTCGGGAATCTGTTCGCCGACATCATGAGGGAGGCCGTCCCTGGCAGCGACGGCGCCGTCGGCAACGCCGGCAGCATCCGTGACGTGCTTCCACAGGGGGAGCTCACGTTCGGCACGCTCCACCACGTGATGCCCTTCGACAACGAGCTCGCCACGGTGACCGTCACCGGCGCGGAGCTCGCTCACGCCATGGAAGGCAGCCTGACGGACGAAGCCCACGGCGAACCCTCGATCTCCGGCTTTCGTGTCGTGGGCGAGTGCGAGGGCGGCGTCTTCCGGGTTTCCCTGCGGCACCCCGACGGAGCCGCGGTCCGCGAAGACGAGACGCTCACCATTGCGACGAGCGACTTCCTGGCGCTCGGCGGCGACACCCTGTTCACCCGCCTGAAGCTCCCCGAAGGCAAGTTCGTGTTCGACACGGGTAAATCGGTCCGCGACGCTCTGATCTCCGGGCTCCGGAAGCGGCGGTCGCTGCGTCCCACGGACCCCGCGCTCATCGAACCAGAGCGGCCACGGATCCGCCTTCCGATGGCACCTCCCGTGCATTGCCCAGCCCGCTAATTCCCGGACTACGAGCACGCCACAACAGGCGGAGAGACGGGAATTTGAACACCCCCTCGTCGCGGATCGATTAGCCTTCGCTCTCGAAAGGAAGCCGAGCCGACGGCCACCAGGTGGGTCGATGACCACGATCCTCTACGTGGAGGATGAAGCCGCTCTCGCAACCGTCCTGTCGTTGCGGCTCCGCTCCGCCGGGCTGACGGTGGACGTCGCGAAGGACGGACCCGAGGCGCTCGAGATGTGCGAGCGGAGGCACTACGACGTGGTGCTGATGGACCTGAATCTCGGGGACGGCATGAACGGCGTGGAGGTCGGAGCCGAGATACGGCGGCGTGGTCAGGCTTCGAGCATGGTGATGCTCACTGCCTCCGGCGACCTCGACACGAAGCTCTCCGCGTTCGACATGGGGGCCGACGACTACCTGACGAAGCCGTTCGAGCTCGCGGAGCTATTGGCTCGCATCCGCGTGCTGACGAACCGCGCGACGTCCGGCACGCGGCCGGCGGCAAATCCAGGGCCCGAGTCCCCCATCCGGCTCCTTCGCGACTCCCTGAAGCTTCGCGTCCACGATCAGGAGGTGGAGCTCACGAGCACGGAGTTCAAGCTCCTCTGTCTCCTCGAGGACGCGAACGGCACCTTCCTGAGCGCCGATCAGCTGTGTGTCGCGCTGTGGGGGCACAGCCGGCTACATCACCGGAAGAGTCTCTACGTGCACGTGAACAAGATTCGCGCGAAGCTCGGTGAACACCAGGGCTTTCTCGAGACGCTGAAGGGCGTCGGCTACCGTGTCGTCGCGCACGGGGAGGGCCGCGAAACGCCGCCGACCCGCGCCAAGCAATGACCGAACGCCGCCCGGGCGCGCTCACTCGGTGGCCGCGCGGTGCGGCCGACCCGTCCGCTCTGGTGGCCCCCGCGGGTGCATGGTATCCCGCCGCGCCATGAGCCGTATCTATCGCTCGCTGCCGCCGGAAGGCACCCGCGTGGGGATCGCGTTCTCCGGCGGGCTCGACACGCGCTGCGCCGTAGCGTGGATGTCGCGCGAAGGCATGGCCGTGTGCGCGTACACGGCCGATCTCGCGCAGCCCGACGAGAAGGACCCCGCCGCGATCCCGCCGGTCGCCATGACTCACGGCGCCGCGCTGGCGCGCCTGGTCGACTGCCGCGAAGCGCTGGCCCGTGAGGGGATCGTCGCGCTGCAGTGCGGCGCGTTCCACCTGTCGACCGCGGGGAAGAAGTATTTCAACACGACGCCGCTCGGCCGCGCGGTGACCGCAACGTCGATCATCCGCGCGATGCGCGAGGACGGCGTCGACGTGTTCGGCGACGGAAGCACCCACAAGGGTAACGACATCCAGCGCTTCTATCGCTACGGCATCCTGACCAACCCGAGCCTGAAGATCTACAAGCCCTGGCTCGATCAGAAGTTCGTCGACGCCTTCGGCGGGCGCAAGGAGATGAGCGAATACCTCGAGAGCCTGCGCCTCCCCTACACGATGTCGAAGGAGAAGGCGTACAGCACCGACGCGAACGTCCTTGGCGCGACCCACGAGGCGAAGGACCTCGAGCACCTCGACCGGGGGCTCCACATCGTGGAGCCCATCATGGGCGTCGCGCACTGGAAGAACGACGTGAAGATCGACGCGGAGAGCGTCACGGTCGAGCTCGTCCGGGGCGTGCCCGTGGCCATCAACGGCCAGCGCTTCTCCACGTCCATCGACGCGCTGCTCGAGGCGAACCGCGTCGGTGGACGCCACGGCCTCGGCACGAGCGACCAGATCGAGAACCGGGTCATCGACGCGAAGAGCCGCGGCGTCTACGAGGCGCCCGGCATGGCGCTCTTGCACGTCGCCTACGAGCGGCTGCTCTCCGCCGTCCACAACGAGAACACGCTCGACCTGTACTTCACCCTCGGCAGAAAGCTCGGGAGGCTGCTCTACGAGGGCAAGTGGTTCGACGCGGAGGCGATGGTGCTGAAGGACGCGCTCACGCGCTGGCTCGCGCCGAGCCTCACCGGCAGCGTGACGGTCGAGCTCCGGCGCGGCGACGACTACACGCTCCTAGACACGCGCGCCGACTACATGGCCTACGCGCCCGACAAGCTCTCCATGGAGCGCGTCGAGGACGCCGCTTTCTCGCCCTCGGATCGCATCGGCGCCCTCGAGATGCAGAACCTCTCCGTCGCGGACAA
>CAYUAW010000390.1:2857-7068 GCA_964442485.1 uncultured Polyangiaceae bacterium | reverse complement strand
GTGCAGGGGAATCTGCGTCCACTCAGCAAGGACGATACCAGGCGCCGAACCATCGCCCCCGAGCGCGAGTCGGCATGGTTCGAGGCGTTCCCGCTGGCTCGACGCGGCGGCTGCGCACCCCATCGTGCGAAATCCGGAATTGCGCTTCGGGAAACACTCCATGTCGGCCCACGCGATCGTGTCAGCGCCCGCCGTAGTGGGAGCCGCCGGTCCAGTTGGCCTTCGCATCGACAGAAAAGGAGGTACCGTTCGATTCGTGCATGACTGCCTCCTTCACGTAATCACCTCGCAGAGTGCTGGACGGCGCCCAGCACACGGGGATCTGTCGGTTCGGCCACGTCGCGCCGACGCGATAGAGCGGCTCGGCGATCTGCTCCGTCGTGTCGCTCGGCTGGACGTGCAACCTGGACGACTCCGCCACGGAACCGCATGCCCACAGAGAGAGACCACAGCAGGTCACGCAACACCGATGACGAATCGCGGAGAGAGCGAAGCTCGGCATCCTCGGTGAAGGACGTAGCGTACCTTGCCACGGAGTCCGGGGACGCCGAGTGCCTTCGTCGTGACATCGACGGGCACCCTACACCCAGGATTTTGGGTATGGCCTTCACCAAGTAAGACGCGCTATATGCGCCGCGCACAATGACCACATTCCGAGGCTTCGAATGAAACGGTTTCATCGTCGAAGGTGGTGGGCTCCTCTCGTCGGGCTCTACTGCACCGCCGGAATTCAGGCGTGTTCGAAGAGCGATGCACCTTCCTCCGCGCCCGGCAGCGGTGAGTCCGTCGCCACCGCGAGCCAGCCAGCGTCCACCGCGAGCGTGAAGGAACCCAGCAACCATGGCGCAAGCGCCACGGGCTCATCGTCGGGCGCCACCGGGTGTGACGCCTGCGCGAGCAAAAATTGCCCGGATCCCCTCAAGGCGATCGCCGCTCGCTGCAAGGAGGGGGCCTGCGACGGACTTCTTGCATGTGTGAAGAGGTCGCGATGCGACAAGAAGGCCATGGACACGGCCGCCAGGCGAACCGGCATCGACCTCCGCTATTGCTACTGCGGCGACGATGTGGAGGAGGCGAACCTCGGCGAGTGCTTCCTGTCCGACGGAAAGGACGCGAAGGCTCCGCACGGCGCCTGCAAGGCGGAAATCGAGAAGGTTGCCGGAGCGACCAAGCCGATCGACGTGGGAACGAACTTCTTCAACATGGATACGCCACTCGGCGCCGTCGCGCAGACGGAATCCTGCGAAAATGCCCTCTGCTACTCGCAGTGCTTCTGATTCGCCGGGCTAGCACTACTGTTAGTAGATTCCCATCGACGCCGACGTCGTCCCCGAGGCATCAAAGATACGGAACCACGCGAGCGGAGCGAGCGCGCCGAAGGCGGCGGGGGGAGCAGTTCGCCGAAGGCGAAGCTGCGGGGGGCTAAGGCCCCCCTTTGTTAGTCAGTTCGTCTTCTGCACTCGCACCGCGTCGAACAGCACCTCGACGGAATCGTTGCGGTAAGGCTTGCGGGACACCAGGCGCACCGACATCGAGTGAACCGTAGGGGGTATCGTGAGGCCACCCCTCAACAGGTTCCAGTGGTCGGTTGCGTCGAGGCTGTTCAGCGCGTAAGCGCCGTTGTTGGAGACTGCGGCCGCACAGTTGGGCTGGTCGAACAACCAGACATCGAGCTGGGCGTTGCCGAACGGCTGGCCGTGCTTGATGAAGGTCCACGCTTCGTAGCTGTATCTGGAGCCCGGCGTGGCAGTCAGGCACTGCGTGGCGGCCGCTTCTGTTTCACCGTCGAAGTCGCCTTGCTCGACGTTCTTCACGGCCATCGACCCGGAGCCGCTCGCGCCCTGCACATCCAGCGGCACCCAGCGGACAGCAGCGTTCGACGTGGCCGACCAGCCCGCCAGGCTTTGATTGAAGTCGGAATTTGAGCTCAGGGTGTTCGTGCAATCCTTTGTGCCGTCCAGGTCCGTGTGCACGCAAGGCCCCTGGTCCGCGAGACCCGCATCCTCGCCGCGACCCGAATCCAGAAAGGACGAGTAGTCGACCTTGCCCGAATCCCTCGCGATGGTGATGCCGGCGGCTGAGCCGTCAGGAGAGCCACCCAGCGCCGGTGCTGCCGCGTCGAGCGTGACGGAGAGATGAAGAGGGCGAACGTCGCCGCTGCATCCCGACATCGTCAGTGCCGCCGTTACGGCAAGAAACTCGAACCAGCTCGACGTCAAAGTGACCTCCCGGAACGGCGCGCGCGATCGAACGGTGCCTTTCGCCGTGGACTCGCCGACTTGCTGAAGACGAGCCATTTCCCGCGTGCGTTCCTGCTCGGTGTTCTCTAGCAACGGTACTGCAGAGCACCAGTGGCAAAGCGAACTCGCCGTGCGTCCGGGGGGACACTACGGCGAGCTTTCTCCAACCACAAGCCCAAACGATTCCGGCTCGCATGCCGCAACGCCGTGCGAAAGCAGCGTGCAGAGCGCATTCGTGTCACGAAACCGTCTCAAGAATCCACACGAACGTAATGCAAGTGAACTCGGGCCGCTGCTATGAGGACGCGTCAATGGCATCGCAGCGGCGAACGCGCTCGCTGCATGCCGGGCCGACGCGAAATTGGTGCGGCAAGAAGACTGCCCCCAAGGAGTCCATGATGACGTCACTGCCATCCTCTCCCGTCAAAGCGAGCACGCCCCGGATCCGGCGAAGGCTGGCGCTCGGTGTCCTCACCGTTGCGCTGTACGGTGTTGCTCCGGGGGGCGTGTCGCCTGCGCTTGCAGAGACAGCCGACAACGCGCCTTCGGCTGCAGGTTCCGCACCCGAAGCTCGGGCCGGGGACGAGCTTCCGAGCAACGGGCAGCTGAGCCATTTCTCGATTGACGATGCCGATCCTTCGGCGGCCGTGCCCGACATGAAGGCGCAGATGAAGGACCCGATTCAATTCGGGTATCTGCTGATGGATCTCGCCGACCGCGCCGACGGCGCGTACGAGCAGAAGGACTTCGCCCGAGCCGCTCGCTACTACAAGGCCATCGTCAAGGCGGCGCCGCAGCGGTCGGTCGGCTACACGAAGCTCTGCCTGAGCTACACCGGAATGAACGATCTCGTGAGCGCGAGGGAAGCTTGTCACGAGGGCCTCTTTCACGAAGGCGTCTTTCCGATCGACTTCGTCCGGTACCTGCACCTGCTCCTCGACACGAAGAAGCAGTTCGGGACCGATGATCTGCAGCAGGCCGACGACGTCTTCGCGCACCTGAAGCAAGAGAAGGTGGACGAGCAGGAGGTCCATCAGCTCGAGTGCGACGTCGCCCTCCGCGTGAGCGACGTGCGCAGAATGGAGGAGTGTACGAAGGCCCTGGCAGCGGGTTGGCCGGACGATCCGAAGACCATCACGTACCAATGGTCCCTGGCGGTGTACAAGAAGGACTTCGCGGCCGCCGAGAAGTTCGTGCAGCGCGCGAAGGCCAGCGCGATGGCCCCCCAGGGGATCCAGAAGATGGAGGCCGCAACGCGCACGGCGCAGCACAAGACGCGGTCGAAGCACGTGCTCGCCGGCGCAGGCGCGCTCGCCCTCTTCCTGATAGGGGCCATGGGGCTCCGCGTCCTACGCCAGACGGGCACGCGCCCAGCCTAGACACGCGCAGCGACGACACGTCGAGAGCACCCAGGCGGTTTCCTGCCCCCGGCCGGGCAGCGGGCTATAGTCGCGGGACCATGCCCCACGGGCCCTCGGAGCGAGCCTCGACAGAGCCGGATTTCCGGCTGCTGTTCGAATCCGTGCCGGGCCTGCATCTGGTGCTGGCGCCGGAGCTGACGATCGTCGCCGTGAACGATGCGTACCTCCGCGCGACGAAAACGGAGCGCGCAGCCATCCTCGGGCGTCCCATATTCGAGGTGTTCCCGGACAACCCGGACGACCCGACGGCGACCGGCGTCGCCAACCTGCGGGCCTCTCTCGAACGCGTCCTCGCCGGGCACGAGACCGACGTCATGGCCGTGCAGAGGTACGACATCCGGCGTCCGGATTTCGAAGGCGGCGGCTTCGTGGAACGGCACGTGAGCCCGACGAACTCCCCCGTGTTCGGCGCCGACGGCCAGCTCGCGTACATCATTCACCGCGTCGAGGACGTGACGGATCTCGTGCGGCTGCGCCGTGGGGAAGGCGAGCGGGATCGCGCAATAAGAGACCTCTCGGTTCGGTCCGAGGAGCGGTACCGGCAGCTCCT
>CAYUAW010000390.1:1218-2757 GCA_964442485.1 uncultured Polyangiaceae bacterium | reverse complement strand
ACGAGATCCCGATCGAGGTGAGTCTCAGCCCCCTTCGCTCCGACGGGAAGCTCACCGTCTCGGCGTCGATCCGCGATACCCGGGACAGAAAGCGACTGGAGGCCGACGCGCGCCTCACCGCGCAGCGCCTCACGAGCGCCGTCGAAAGCGTGCAGGATGCGTTCGCGCTGTTCGACGCGCGCGATCACCTCGTCCTCTGCAACAGCGTGTACCGGAACCTGCTCGGTGACCAGCTGTCCGGGGCCGTCATCGGCAGATCGTACGAGCAGCTCCTCGACGCCTGGATTGCGACGCTACAGTTCGCCAACGACAGCGAGCGCGAGCATTTCCGCAGCGCGCGCCTCGCGCAGCGACACGACCCTCGCGCCGCGTTCGACGTGCGGACGCGCGACGGCCGGAGCCTCCGCGTCGCCGACCGGCGCACGCCCGAAGGCGGCATGGTCAAGACGATCTGGGACCTGACCGACGACGTGCGCCGTGAGGAGCAGCTCTGGCAGGCGCGGGTCGCCGCTGATTCGGCCAATGCTGCGAAGAGCGAGTTCCTGTCGTCCATGAGCCACGAGCTGCGCACGCCGCTCAACGCCATCCTCGGGTTTGCTCAGCTGCTTCAGCGCGACAAGAAGGAGGCACTCTCCGAGAGGCACCAGGAGCGCGTCGAGCAGATCTTGAAGGGCGGTCAGCACCTCCTGCGCCTCATCAGCGACATCCTGGATCTGTCCCGAATCGAGTCCGGGGGGCTGTCCCTCTCGACGGAGCCCGTTCACGTCGCCGAGGTCCTCGACGAGGTGATGGTGACGCTCGGGCCGATGGCCGCGCGCGCGGGGATTCGCCTCGAGAAGAGCGACGCGGTTGCCATGACCACGGTCGTTCGTGTCGACCGCACCCGCTTCGCACAGATCCTGCTCAACTTCGGCTCCAACGCGATCAAGTACAACCGACGTGACGGGAGCGTCGCGTTCCGCGTGACATCGCCGGGCGAGGGACGGCTACGCGTGACGGTCGTCGATACTGGCTTCGGTGTTCCCCTCGACAAGCAGGACAAGCTCTTTCTTCCGTTCCAGCGCGCGGGGCAGGAGACCGGTCCAATCGAGGGCACCGGGATCGGGCTCGCCATCTCGAAGCGCCTGGCGGAGCTGATGCAGGGGAGCGTGGGGTTCCAGAGCACGCCCTCGCAAGGTTCCGAGTTCTGGGTCGAGCTGCCGCTCCACGTCGCGAGGTCCGAACCGCGCGAGCTCTCGGAACGAGATCGCGGACAGCCTCCGCCGCGTGATCTACGTGGTTCCGTCCTCTACATCGAGGACAACCCGGCGAACGTCCGGTTCATGCAGGACGTCCTCGAGCCCTTCGAAGGCGTGAAGCTCGTCACGGCCCCAACGGCCGAGCTCGGCGTCGAGCTCGCGCGCGCGAATCCACCCAGCGTCGTGATCCTCGACATCAACCTGCCGGGGATGAGCGGGCTCGACGCGCTCGCGCTTCTGCGCAGCTGGCCCGAGACGCGGGCCGTCCCCGTGATCGCGCTGACGGCTGCCGCCTCGGCGC
>CAYUAW010000390.1:0-1118 GCA_964442485.1 uncultured Polyangiaceae bacterium | reverse complement strand
GGGGTGGTACCGTCCGGGTTTCCGGGCCAGTCCCCGCCGACCTGCAGCGATAGATTGAGCCAGAACGGATCGTTCGCGCCTGCCGCAGCGTCGATCGCGTAATGCTCCGTCTGAACGCCGTCGACGTACCAGTAGATGTCGCTGGCGGTCCACTTGAAGCCCCAGATGTGGAAACTGCCGTACACGTCGGGGATGGTGTAAGTCGAGTCGCTGCCCGCGGCGCCATCGACGAAGCTGCACTTTCCGCCGGAGACCGGGTGCGTATAGCCGAAGATCACGCCGTCGATGATCTCGAAGATGTCCCACTCCGGCGGCCACCGGCTCGAGCTGGTGAGCCAGTAGGCGGGCCAGAACCCCTTGCCGGCGGGCATGCGGGCGCGCGCTTCGAAGTAGCCGTGCGTGAAGGTGCCGTTGGTGGTGATGCTGCCGGAGTTGTAGGGCTGCCCCCCGGTGTTGCCCTTGGACTTCTGGGCGGTGAAGCTCACTATCCCGTTGCTCAGGGTCACGGCGTCGGGGATGAACGCCTGCTGCTGGTGCGAATCACTGAAGAACTCCACACCGAACGGCGCGAGCGTGTTCCACTTGCCGGTGTCGAGCGAGCTCGCGCTGAACTCGTCACTGAAGACGAGCTTGTAGCCGCTCGGGACGTAGGCGGTGCCGGGATCGGGGGTGCCGTCGCCCCCGGTGGAGGTCGCCACGCAGGTCAATGCCGCCGCGTGATAGCCCTGGTCGCAGGCGCACGCGGCCTGGCCAGCGGTCACGCTGCACGTCCCGTGACCCGAACACGTCTGGGCGCTGCAGGAACCGCCGCTCGAGCTCCCCTGCTGTATCGTCAGCGCGAGCGACACGTTGTCGGTGTGCATGAAGGACTGACCTGGAGGGCTGTCCCAGGCGTAGACCGTCCACGTCGTGGCACCGGTCGACAGCGAGCTCGTGTCGACGGAGGTGCTGAAGCTGCCGTCCGCCTTCGGCGTCGCGCTCGCGAGCGGCGGATTCGTGTGAGAGCCGTCCCACACCTCGACGTTCTGGAAGCCGAGCGCGCTCCCGGCGACGGTGACCTGGCCGCTCACCGTCGCCTGCGCCCTGGGCGTGTCGATCAGGACCTTGTACATCTCAGC
>CAYUAW010000389.1:0-7083 GCA_964442485.1 uncultured Polyangiaceae bacterium | reverse complement strand
CTCGGCGGAGCTATCAGAGGCGCTCTTGCTCTGCCCAGCCTTGGTGTCGCGCCCGGCGGTTACGAAGGCTACCTTACCGTCGAACGGCTCAGCGGTTCTTAGGCCGCCAGAGCGATTGCGTTGTCGTTCGCAAATAACGTGCCGGTTTTAACGTGGACCGGAGCCACTGCACGCAGATTGACCGTCAGTCCCCACGTCGAAGCCGATCGCCCCCGTGGGATTACCGCAGCATAGATACGACCCCGGCTCTACGCAAGGGCACGACCAGGCCGGGTGCCCGCCCGCACCCGCGACGGTCGCAGCCGCGGCGGCACGCGCTACGTCGAGGCAGCGCTCGCCGCGTCCGCGCGCTCGGGCGGTGGGCTACATATCGCTTCGAGCTGCCCCCGCGCTTGCCGCATGCGCTCGAGGGCTCCTCGACGAGTGCAGTGGAGCTGCGGCCGCACCGCTCCATGCACGAGCAGACGACTCTGTCCTCGACGTAACGAACGCTGAACGACGATCGCTCGACACGGTTTCGCGAAATCGTCACTCGACCGGAGCGCTCCGAAACGTGCGTTTCGGTAGCTCGGGAAATGCCTCGAAAAGGCCTGAAACCACGTGATGCATGGCGTGTTTACGCTCTCGATACTCATCTCGATCACTCGCTTTCCAGCAACACGATTCACGTAGTCAGAACATGCGCGCGGTGCGTTTTCGTTTGCGCGCAGGGCGATCACGGCAAAGGCTTCGGATGGGTGGCACGGAGGCGCCCGCATCGATGCACAGACAGACGCAAATGCTCGTGACGGGTCGGCCGCGCGCGACGAATGGTCGGTTCCTGGTGATGCACGGCGATCTTTTGCAGCTTTCGTCGGAGCTCGGAACGGTGACGGCGGCGCCTCATTCGGTACCGCTGCCGAGCGGGTCTTACGTGCACGGCGGGGGGCAGGGGCACGACGTGGCGCGGGTGTGGCTGACGCCGGCGGACTTCGCCGCGCTGTGCTCCTGCGTGAGCCATCAGGACACGGTGCTGACGATCTCGCAGTCGGGGACGGTGGTGACGGCGTTCTCGTTCGCCCCGGTGCAGGCCCCGCTGCACGTGATGGCTCAGGCGATCTCGGCGCTCGAGCGGCGCGTGAATCAGCTCGACCCGGAAGCACTGCGCGCGGACATCGCGGCGCTGCGCGACTCGGTCGACGAGCTGCTCCGCCGGCTCCCGAACCTGCGGAACTCCGACATCGCGCCGCGCCCGGACGCAAACGGCGGCGACGAGCCCATCCCGCTCGTGCCGCCGTCCTCGAAGAGAGCCGGGTAACCAACGCGCCGGCGGCCTTGCGCGCCGGCGCGTCCCGGAGTCGAACCTCAGCCCCAGCGCGTGCGGCGACGGCGGAGGAGGCCAGCCACGCCGAGGAGCCCGACGATCGACGCGCCGGTGGTGCCGGCGTGCCCGGTGCCCATCTGGCAACTGCTATTGTCGGAGCTCGTGGTGGGGGTGCCGTCGCTCGTCGCGCTCGACGAGCCACCTCCGGTACCCTTGTCCGTGCCGGACGGCGTGCCCGAGGAAGGACCCGACGTGGAGCCGGCCGAGCCCGGAATGCTCGCGGTCGGCGGGACCACGGTGCCGGTGCCGCTGTTCGCGGAGCCCGCGCTGCCGGTGGTGCCGATGCCGACGCTCCCGGCCTCGGCGCGTCCGATGCCGTAGCTGCCGTAGTTCGGCGGCTCGCACTGCTTGGTGACGGTGGGCGGCGGACAGGTCGTCGGGAGCACCTTGAAGCCGCCGTCGGGGAGAACCTCGGCGCCGCTGGCGCAGCCAGAGCCGCCGGTCGTCGCGCACGTCCACGTCGCGGGGCAGTCGGAATCGAGCTCACAGCTCGTCGCCTTCGGCGTGCAGTGCTTCGTGGTCGACGGCGTGCAGCTGCAACCGGCGGGTGGAGACGGCGCGGGGTCGGGGACCGGTGCCGGTGGCGTTGCGGTGCCGGAGGGGTTCGCTGGCGTGCCTCCACTCGGGGCGCCGCCCTGTCCGGAGCCGGACGTGCCGGCGCCCGGCGCATCGCCGGGAACGCTCGGGCCGGTGGAGCCGCCGCACGCGCACGCTTCCGGATCCTGCACGCACGTGAACCCTTCACCGCAGCTCGCGTCGGTGGTGCACGGCAGCTCGTACAGCGGCACGCACGTGTTCATGGTCGTGGTGGTGCAGTCCGGCGGCGGCGGCGGGGGGAATGCACAATCAGCGCCGGGAGGACACTCCCAGGCCGGAGCGGGAGAGGTGCAGTTCGTGGACGGCACCGCGAAGCAGACCATGCCGGTCGCGCAGTCGCTGTGCGCCTGGCACGGACCGGGCACGCACTCCTTGATCTCCTGCGGGTCGCAGGGCGGAGTTGGCGGGCAGTTGGTGTTCGGGGCGCACGCGGGCGACGCGCACGCCGTGCCACCGACGACCTGACAGGCGAAGCCGTGGTCGCAATCGGAGTCGAGCTTGCAGCTCTGACCCGCCTCGGCAGCCCCGGCGACGAGCGACAGGGCTCCCGAGACGAGCAGTGCGAGGGGCTTGGGGACGAAGCGAGCGAGCATGGGCGAACTCCCGGCCGCGGGATGGGGCACGGCCGACGCCCCATTCTGCAGCCATCGTGCCAGGCGCGATACCGGGTAATTTCGCCGAACTGGAGGGTGCGATGTGCCATGTGTGCCAGGTCCTCGGACGGAAAAGGTGACGGACTTGCCTGGGTTTCGTCTTCGCTAAGCGCTGCTCGCGGGACCCGCGAGCAGCAAGGGATCCGTCTCGGCGAGCCGCTCCCGCGAACGAATTGCGGCGCGCTGCCAGCCGCGACGTGAAAGACGCGTAAACAGCACGACGGCTCCCGTGCCCCATTCGGCGAGCAGCGCGAGCCACCCGCCGACGGCGCCGAGCCCGAGATCGACGGCGAGCAGCACCGCGAGCGGAGGCGTGACGACCCATGCGATGACGACCATCGCGAGCGTCGCGAAGCGCACGTCGCCCGCGCCGCGCAGCACGGACGCCGACACGAGGTACACCGCGTCGAACGCCTGCCACGCCGCAGCGACGAGCAGCAGGTGCGATGCAATCCTGCGGACGCCGGGATCGGTCGTGAGCATGCCGACGATGGTCGGCCCGAGCACGACGTAGACCAGCGCACAGAGCGCGCCGTACGCGGCGCTCGTGAGGATGGCCACCCTCGCGACGCGGGGGATGAGCGCGTCCTCGTTCGCGCCGACGGCCTGTCCGGTGAGGACGGCGGCGGCCTCCGCGAACGCGAACATGGGCAGGAGCGCGAACAGGTTCAGCTGGTTCGCGATCTGATGTGCCGCAAGATCCGTGTCGCCGACGCGCGCGAGCAGCGTGACCAGCAGCGTGAACGAGCCGACGTTGAAGAGCCGCTCACAGCCGAGGGGCCACCCCGTCTGCCAGAGTTCCTCTATGTCTCGCCGTGTCCACCGTGAGAGGCCGAGGCCGCCCTGCCACCGCTGGATGAGCACGAGGAGGGTCGCTTCCAGCGTCTGCGCGATCACGGTGGAGAGCGCGGCGCCGTACACGCCGAGGCCCGCCCAGAAGATGAGCGCGGCGTTCAGCGGGATGTGCAGCGTGTTCGCGATGAGCGCCGTCCGCATCGGGGAGCGCGAATCACCGAGCGCGCAGCGGATTTCCCGCACCGCGAAGGCGGTGAGGATCGCGGGCGCCGAGAGCACGCGGATGGAGACGTAGCGCTGCGCAAGGTGCACCGACGCCGAGCCGTCCGCGACCAGGGGCAAGCCGAGCGCGACGAGCTGCCCGAAGACGCCAACGAAGGCGCCAATACAGAGCGCGACGGTGATTGCCGAGCCGACGTGCGCGGGGATCTTGTCGCGGCGGCCCGCGCCGACGGCCTGCGAGACGAGCACCTTCGCGCCCTGTGACAGACCAATGCCGAAGCAGAGCAACGTGAATGTCGTGACGCCGCCAAAGCCGACGGCGCCGAGTGCAGTCGCCCCGAGCCGGCCGGCGAACAGCGTGTCGACGAGTGTCATGACGCTGTACGACAGCATCGACACCGCGATCGGCCACGCGAGCCGCACCAGCTCGGGGAAAGGTTTGAGCCGCCAGCCGAGCTCGTCTCGCTGTGTATCGTTCGACATGAGATCCGCTTTCGGGGTTCGGAGCGTGAGGGAATCAGGGAAAAATAAGGCCAAAATGCGAAAACCGCGGGACCCTTTGGGGTGCCGCGGTGCGCGTTCCTGTCGGGATGAGAAAGGGCTTACGTCATCACGACCACGCCTGCCGCGGCGCTACCAAGGCACGGGACCGCGAGGATCCAATGCTTGAGGTAGTTGAGCGGTCGGGTGGACATGAACATCGGCTTTCTCAGTACGTATTTCTTATTCTCATAAAGACTTGCATTCGTCAACACCACTTCTTCGATGAACTCGTTCAACAGCGATCTTGAGTATGGTTACGAGTGAGCGGTGCTTCGTTGAATGGTATCTGTGAAGGATGAAGCGCGAGCGAACGACGAGCCTCGTGTTGTCACTCTCCTTACTTGCTGCATGCGGCTCGGAGCAGTACGGCGCGGGGGACGCCGGGGCGGGAGGCGGCGCGAGTGGTTCATCGAGTAGTAGCGGTGGCGCGCCGGCAGCGGGGGGAACCGGCGGTTCCACGTCCAATGGTGCTGGTGGCGCGGTTTCCAGTGGCGGCGGCAGCGCCGACGGCGCCGTCACGTCGGCCGGCGGTGGGACGGGCAGCGGTGGTTCAACCGGCGGCGCCGCGACGAAGGGCGGTGCCGGCGGTGGCAGCGCCGGCGGAAGCGCCGGTGCGGGCGACTCCGGCGCTGGCAAGTCGAAGGAGCTGCTCTATGTCTCGGGCGCCGCGACGAGCGGCAGCGGCAGCGTCATCACCGTCTACGAGGTTGCACTCGCCCCGACCGTCACGCTGACGAAGGGGCCCTCGCTCGATGTCGACGGCCTTGCGTCGTTCCTCGCGTTCTCTCCCTTCGGCGACCGTCTGTACGCGACAGACGAGAACCTCGGGATGCTGCGGAGCTTCAATCTCGATGCGACGACGGGCGCGCCGACGGTGCTGAACGCGGTGCAGACGATGGGCCATCCGACGCACGTTGCGGTCGATTCAGCCGGCCACGCGGTGTTCGGTGCCGACTACAACGAGGGCAAGGTGGAGGTCGTCGGTATCGACGTCGCGGGCGGCCTCGCGTCGAACGTCGACTCCGAGACCCCCGGCTCACAGACGCACGAGGTCGTCCTTTCCCCCGACGGCAAGTTCGCGTTCGTGCCCTGCAAGGGCTCCGACAAGGTCGCGCAGTTCCGGCTGAACACGACGGGAGCGCTCGACGCCAACACGCCGCCGAGCGTCGCATCCGCCGGCGGAGCAGGGCCCCGGCACATGGCGTTCGGCCCGGACGGCCGCTTCGCCTACGTGAT
Organism: uncultured Polyangiaceae bacterium; assembly: GCA_964442485.1. GTDB lineage: Bacteria > Myxococcota_A > Polyangia > Polyangiales > Polyangiaceae > DASZVB01. The sequence continues at coordinate 1,674 of CAYUAW010000389.1, read as the reverse complement.
CGACGAGAACGGCAACACCATGGAGACGATGGCGTACGACAAGCCGAGTGGTCTGCTCTCGCGAAAGACCGCCGTGACGACGCTCCCTCCGAATTTCTCCGGCTCGAGCACCGCCGCGGAGGTCGCCGTCGCACCGTCCGGGCGCTTCCTCTACGGGTCGAACCGAATCGTCGGGGCCGACGGAGACATCGTGATCTACGCCATCGGCCAGGACGGTGGGCTCTCACTGGTGGGTCACGAGAGCACGCGTGGCCAGCAGCCGCGCCACTTCTCCATCGATCCGACCGGACAGCTCCTCTTCGTCGCAAACCTCGACTCGAAGACGCTGGTCGTGTTCAGCATCGACGGGGCGTCCGGCAAGCTCACGTTCGTGACGCAGGTTGATGCCGGAATGCAGCCTTACTTTGCAGGGGTGAATCCGTACTAGAGGCCCTGCCAAATCAGTTGCAGGGGCTGTCGTTCTGCGACTGGCGCGCATCCCAGTCGGCACCGTCCGGCATCTGCTTGAAGAAGTCGCAAGCCTTCCGGTCGTGGAGCAGCTTCCACCGAAACCAGGGGACCGCCACCTGCTGGGTCGGGACGACGGGGACCGGAACGCCCGTCGCACCGACCGCCGCGTACCAGTAGGCCTCGTCGGTGTCGCTCAGCGCATCGAACGACTGCTGCACGAAGCTCTCTGGCGTCAAGCCATCGGCCGTGCCGCTGAACATGAACATCGGCGACGTGATCCTGGCGTATGCGGCCATCCAGTCCGAGCCCCCGAGGCCACTGGCGGGCTCCATCGCGAGCCCGGTGTAGATCTTCGACTTGCCCCACTTTACCTCGGCCAGCTGCACGCACAGGAAAGTGGCCCCACCGCCTTGCTCGTGGCCCGACACTCCGAGCTTGTCGTCGGCCAGAGAGGGAAACATCGCGTGCGCCGTGTCGAGCGCCGTGACGCACTCGGTTCCTTCCCCCGACGTGATGGCTTCGTAACAGGTGCCCAGGAAGCCGTGGGTGGCCAGGCGCTGGAGGATCGCGACGTAGGGGTCGCAGGGGGCGCCGGTTCCTCCCCCCAGATAAACCACGGGCACCTTGCAGCCGACGGGCACGGTGGGGACGAAGAACCTCAACGTGCCGCTGGCCTTCGTCTCGAACGTGAACGGACCGTCGTTCGCGTAGTCCGTGATGCCGTCGAGGCAGCTGTTGTCCGCCGGGGTAACGTCATTGCCGCCCGCGTCGCGGATCCCGCTCGCGTCGGTCAGCTCACCGGCGTCGCCGAGCCCGTTCGCGCCGCCCACGGCGCTGGCTCCTCCGCTGCCGCTCGTGGCCTCGACACCCGCGCCCCCTGCGCTCTGCACGCCCCCATTGCCCGTCGTGCCTGCGCCACCACCGCCGCTCGGATGCGCTCCGGCCGCACCGCCCGTCTGGAGGGTGCCAAGCGCACCGCCCGTGCCGGAGCGGTCGGGAGCACCTGACACGCCGTCGTTCGTCTTGCCGCAGGCCACGCTCGAGAGCGCGGACGCGACCACGAACTCTGACAATCCAAGCAGAACCGCGCCCCTCTCGCGTGAATCGCGCCGCATGTTGCTGACCTCCACCACGACAGCAATCGTGACACGATCCCATTCTCCCTCGGCGCTCAATCCCTGGCTCTCATCGCGCGGCAGGCGCGGGGTCCGCACGCACCTAACA
>CAYUAW010000388.1:4787-7093 GCA_964442485.1 uncultured Polyangiaceae bacterium | reverse complement strand
CTCCCCCGCGAAGTACCCTGATTGCAGTCGCGTTCGATGAGCCCATCCCCGATGATTGTAAACCAGGAGCGCCGTTGACGCCCTCGCTCCGTCGATGGGGAAGCACTAGCATCGGCGGATGAGTCAGCGGTTCTCCCTCGTCGTGCTGATGTACGTCCACCCCGGCAAGACGGCCGAGTTCGAGGACTTCGAGCGAGGCGTGCAGCACGTCCTTTCGCGACACGACGGGCGCCTCGAGCACCGCGTGCGCTGCGCGGGCGGCACGGAGCCCGACGAGATCCACGTCGTCTCCTTTCCCGACGAGGCCGCGCTGGCGGCGTACCGGGAAGATCCCGGCTACCTCGAGCTCGCCGGTGCGCGCGATGCCGCCGTGCGCGACACGAAGACGTTCGCGGGCCTCGATGCGCCATCCTTCGACCGCGACCATGCCGATGCGCTGCGAATCATCGGCATGGATCACATCTATCTTTCGGTCACGGACCTGGCCCGCTCCGAGGCGTTCTACGACAAGGTCATGGATGCGCTCGGCTTCCGGAAGGGCGACAAGCCCATCGCCGGCGAACGCCACGCGCACTACTTCAATCCGTTGCTGCAGATCACGATCCGACCCGCGCGCTCCCCGGAGCGCGCCGACCCGTACCGCGCCGGTTTGCACCACCTCTGCCTGCAGGCGGCCGACGAGCGCGGCATCGAAGAGACGCACCGGCGCCTTTTGGCACTCGGCGTCGCCGCCACCGAGCCCGCGAAGTATCCCGAGTACAATCCGGACTACTACGCGACGTTCTTCGAAGACCCCGACGGCATTCGCTTCGAAGTCGTGGCGCGCACGCCGCACCGGGAGCGCGTCGCGCGCCGATGGAACGACTTCAGGGTGTTCCTGAATCCCGTGGCGGAGCTCCTCGAACGAGAGTCTCGCAGCTCGGGGTGAGCCGCCCGGAGTACTGAACGGGCGCTTCGCACACTTGACAATTTGAGCCAACTCCGTAAACACTGTCTCGGTCGTCGCCACGACCGGAAGGAGCTGCTCATGAAACCCTGGACCTGCAGCGACATTCCCGATCAGACGGGCCGCTTGGCCGTCGTCACGGGCGCCAATACCGGTATCGGACTCGAGACGGCGCGCATGCTCGCGCTCCGCGGCGCGGACGTCGTGCTCGCGTGCCGCAGCCGGGAGAAGGGCCAGGCCGCCGTGGACCGGATCCTCCGCGAGAAGCCGGCCGGGAGCGCCCGGCTACAGTTGCTGGATCTGTCCGACCTCGACTCCGTCGCAGCCTTCGCCGCCACGTTCGCCGCCGCGCATTCTCGCCTGGACTTGCTCATCGACAACGCCGGCGTAATGGTGCCGCCGTTCTCGCGCACCAGGCAGGGGTTCGAGCTGCAGTTCGGGACGAACCACCTCGGTCACTTCGCGCTCACGCTACGCCTGCTCCCGCTGCTCGAGAAGACTCCGGCGTCTCGCGTCGTCGTCGTTTCGAGCACCGCGCAGAACATCGGCCGCATCGATTTCACGGATCTGAACTGGGAGCGTCGCGCGTACCGGGCGTGGCCGGCGTACGGGCAGAGCAAGCTCGCCAACATGATGTTCGCGCTGGAGCTGTCGCGCCGGCTCGCGGCAAAGGGCTCGAAGGTACTGGTGACCACCGCGCACCCGGGCTGGACGGCGACGGATCTGCAGCGCACCGCGGGCGCCGTTCGCGCGCTTGGGCCGATGCTCGCGATGAAGCCAGAGGGCGGCGCGTTGCCGACGCTGCGCGCCGCCGTGGATCCCGCAGCGGCCCCGGGCAGCTACTGGGGCCCCTCGGGCTTCTTCGAGATGAGGGGGCCGCCCGCGGCAGCACGCATCTCGCGGCGAGCGCTGGACGAGGCAGTCGCTTCGAAGCTCTTCGACCGCAGCGAGGAGCTCACGTCCATCTCGCTGGCGAAGGGCGACAGGATGCCTCTCAGGGTCGCGAGCTGAGCGTGGCCCTTGCCGATCCGGGCGCAGAGAGACGGGCGGCGATCCTCGCGGCCGCGACGCGCGTCTTTTTGCGCTACGGATTCAAGAAGACGTCCATGGACGATCTCTCGCGCGCGGCGGGGCTCTCGCGGCAGGGGCTCTACCTGCACTTTCCGACCAAGGAAGCGCTCTTCAAGGACGCCGTCTCCAGCCTGATCGCGACGATGCGCGCAGAGTTCCACGACGCGCTCGCGAAGGAAGACGTGGGCATCGAGGAGCGGCTGGTCACGGCTTTCGAAGACGCTCACGCCCACGCCATCGACGCCGGAGCCGAACACATGAACGAGCTGCTCGAGGCGGCGACGGCGCT
>CAYUAW010000388.1:0-4687 GCA_964442485.1 uncultured Polyangiaceae bacterium | reverse complement strand
GCCACGCCCGATTCGACGACGCCGTGACGCGCCGCTGCCTCGTTCGTGTAGCCGGACATGCAGAGGATCTTCATCTCCGGACGCCCGGCGATCAGCCGCTCGATGAGCTGCATTCCGCTGATCTGCGGCAAGATCACGTCGGTCAAAAGCAGATGGATCACGTCCTTCCGATCCTCGCACGCGAGGATGGCGTCTCCCGCGTTGGCCGCCTCGATGACATCGTACCCGTTGCGACGCAGAATGCCGCGCGCGACCAGACGCACCTGATCGTCGTCTTCCACGAGCAGGACGGTCTCCGAGCCAGTGAGCCGCGAGACGACGGGCGCTTCCTCCGACTTCACAACGAGAACGTCGAGGCGCCTCGGTAGGTACACCTTGAAGGTCGTGCCCTCCCCGGGCTCGCTGTAAACCCAGACGTGCCCACCGCTCTGCTTGATGATCCCGTAGACGGTGGACAGACCGAGCCCGGTGCCCTTCCCCTTCTCCTTGGTAGTGAAGAAGGGGTCGAAGATCCGCGCCTGCGTCGCCCGCGTCATTCCCGTCCCCGTGTCCGACACCGCGAGCATGAGATAGTCGCCGTCCGAAACACCCAGGTGCGTCGACGTGTACTCCCCGGAGAGATGCACGTTGGTCACCTCGATCGTCAGCTTGCCACCGTGCGGCATCGCGTCGCGGGCGTTCACGACCAGGTTCATCAGCACCTGTTCGAGCGCGCTCGGGTCCGCGAAGACGGGAAAGGGTGCGTCCGTCGTGAAGAGCTCGAGCTGCATGTTCTCGCCGATGAGCCTCTGCAGCATCGTATCCATGCCGCGGGCCACGGCGGCCACGTCCACGATCCTCGGCTCCAGCAGCTGCTGTCGACTGAACGTGAGCAGCCGCTTCGTCAACGTCGCGGCGCGCATTCCGGCCTTGTGGATCTCCTCCAGATCGCTGCGCAGCGGGTCGCCCTCCTTCAGGCCCTCCGACGCCATGCTGCTGAAGCTCAGGATGACGGAGAGGATGTTGTTGAAGTCGTGCGCGATGCCGCCCGAGAGCTGCCCGATTGCTTCCATCTTCTGGGATTGCCGTAGCTGCTGCTCCGTGCGCTGAAGCACCGCTTCGACGCGCGTGCGCTCCTCGAGCTCGCGACGCAGCCCTTCCTCGGCCTTTCGCGCTTCCTCGAGGGCCGCCGTACGATGGCGAACGGTCGCTTCGAGCTCCGCGTAAAGGTTCGCGTTCTCCAGGGCGACGGACGCGCTGTTGGCCAGAGCCTGGAGCAGACGAACCTGAGCATCCGACGGACATCGGCGCGTCGCCCAGTAGTTGCCGATTGCGGCGATGGGATCTTCCGCGCGCACGGGCACCATCGCGAGGCTCTTCACGAAGGTCGGGCGATAAGCATCGGCAGGGATGCGCGAATCCGCGTAGATGTCCTCGATGACCGCGGGGCGACCGTTCAGCATCACCCATCCACTGACGCACGTGGACATCGGGAAACGTTGCCCCTTCCACAGCGGTGCGATGGCGTCTTCGTCCGCGTAGAAGCACATGTCCCCGTCGCGAAGCACGAAGGTGGCGCCGTCCGCACCCGTGAGCTCTCTCGCTGCCCTCCGCACGACCTCCTGCACCGCCTGCAGGGAATGTGCTCTCGATAACTCCTGGATGACGGCCACGAGCCGCTCCATTCCCTGCACGTAGTCGTCGTCCACTTCGGATCAGTATTTCCGTCTCTCGTCTTCGCGCAAATGCCAAAGCCACGCAAAAACCCGCACCGGCGTCGCAGCGTTCTCGGCGCGCGGGGCGAAAGCGGACACCCTCGAGGCATTTCGAGACATCGAGATGACGGCGTGATCGGTGCACGTCGAATTCGCACATTCGCCCCTAAAGTTTTCCGTCGCAGTGCCGTCGCTAGCGGGTCGGGCGCAAAAATGGCTCCCTTTTCCGGTCGGCGAAGCGGCATGGTTCGGCGATGCATCTCAGGCCGAGCGCCGAGGACCTCGCAGCGGCCCGCACGCGGACCGTTCCCGACCTGATCGCAAAGGGTCTGCGCGTGCTCTTCGTCGGGGTCAACCCCGGGCTCTACTCGGCGGCGGTGGGTCATCACTTCGCGCGACCGGGCAACCGCTTCTGGCCTGCTCTCGAGCGCTCGGGATTCACGACGACACGGCTGTCGCCTTTCGACGAACGCGCGCTGCTCGATCAGCACCTTGGCATCACGAACGTCGTGGCGCGCACGACGGCGCGGGCAGACGAGCTCGGCGCCGAAGAACTGCGCCACGGCGCGACGGTGCTGGCAGCGAAGGTACGAAGGTTCGAACCGGCGTTCGTCGCGGTGCTGGGCGTGACGGCGTTTCGCACGGCGTTCGAGCAGCCACGCGCCAGGCTTGGCGAACAGCTCGAAGGACTCGCGGGCTCGCGTCTGTGGGTTCTACCGAATCCGAGCGGCCTCAACGCGCATCACCAGCTCGAGGATCTCGGTCGGCTTTTTCGTGAGCTGAGGGAGGCCGCCACGCCATCACGGCGACTGAAGCGAAAGCGTTGAGTGCGGCGCCCGGGCCCGCCAGCGGGGGAAACCCGGAGCTTCGTCGATTTTGCGGGAGGCGGTGAGCCACCATCCGGCGCTCGCGACTCCTACCCGCACGAGACGAGACTCGGCGAGGCGGTGAGACTTCGCTGGGCTTCGCCTCCGGAAGGGTGAAGGGAGTTCGTTTGAACCGTCAGGCGACGGGTTTGTTCGTGCTCTGGGGCGCGTGTGCGCTCGCAGGCTGCGGCAACGACGGAAGCGACGTGTATCCACGTGAAAAGCTCCTCGACTCCGCGACGTGCGGGGAGTGCCACCCAAACCACTACGACGAGTGGTCGGGGAGCATGCACGCCTACGCGTCGAAGGACCCCGTCTTCCGTGCGATGAACGAGCGCGGGCAGAAGGAGGCGAACCTCGGCGACTTCTGCGTGAAGTGCCATGCGCCCATGGCCGTCAGGGAGCACGCGACCGCGGACGGCACGAACCTCGACAGCGTCCCCGAGGCGCTGCAGGGCGTCACTTGCTACTTCTGCCACCAGGTGAATCAGGTCCATGGGGAGAGCAACGCCGCCCTCGACCTGGCCGACGACCAGACGATGCGCGGTGAGATCACCGATCCCATCCCGAACAGCGCGCACCACGCCAAGTACTCCGTTCTTCATGACGGCAATGCCCTGGAGAGCTCGAAGCTGTGCGGGGCGTGCCACGACATCGTCGTGCCCGCGCATTTCTCCGGCGCGTCGTCCGACGTGGCGCTGGAGCGCACGTACGATGAATGGCAGAAGTCGATCTTCCTCACTGGCCCCGCCCCGCTCCCCTGCGACAACTGTCACTTCTCGACCGGCGACGGCGGGACGATCGCGAACTATCCTGGCGTCCGGGCGGACCGCAAACGCTACCGGCACGACTTCCCCGGTGTGGATCTCGCGCTCACGGACTTTCCCGAGAGGAACACGGCGGCGCAGAAGGACGCCCAGCGCAAGGCGGTCGTCGCCATTCTCACGCGCGCCGTCGCGGTCACCGTGTGCGCCAACACGACCGGCGTCGCGCGCGTCATTCTCGAGAACCGGGGCACGGGCCACGGCGTGCCGAGCGGCGCGTCGCAGGACCGGCGGCTCTGGGTCGAGGTCGAGGCGCGCAATCCCTCTCCTGACGCTCCGGACGGCAAGGTCGTCTTCACGAGCGGCGCCGTTCCCGCGGGCACGTCGGTGGTCGGGTTCGTCGACCCGGACGGCATGAGCCCCAAGGTCTTCCGGGACGAAGGCTTCGACGCCGCCGGCAACCCGACGCACCTGTTCTGGAACATCGCCTCACTGAAGCCCGGAGCGCTGAACGCGCCCGTGACGAACGACAAGTCGAGCCCGCTCTACCACAACGTCGGCGACATCGTGACGCTTCCGGAAGGCGCCAGGGCCTTCTCGCTGCCGGGCTTCTTCTTCGATTCCGGGACGATCGCCGTGACGGTCCACGTGCAGCCCATCGGGCTCGACGTGCTGGACGAGCTGTACGGCTCGCCGCCCACGGGCGACGGCGCAGCCATTCGCGCGGCCATGCCCACGCTCGACCTGCGTCCGGACGAATCCACGACGGCGACGGTGGAGTGGACGATGGCGCGCGCAATCGATCAGGGCACCGCGACGTCCGACGGGCTCTGCGTCTCGTCGGCAAATACGAAACTGTGACGAACGACCCCCGAGAAGGAGAACCCCGACGATGTGCCGCTCTTCATTCATTGACGCTCTCGCGCTCCTTCTTCCCACGCTGCTCGCCACAGGAGCCTGCAGCAGCAACAGCACTGAACCGGGAACGACCTCGATGGCGGCCGCGACCGACATCTGCGCAAAGGACACCCGTGCACCCGCGTTCGAGCCGCAGCTTTCGTTCAGCGACGACGCGGGGATCACGGTGAAGCTGATGAGCTGCGAGCCGTCGCCGCCGAAGCTCGGCGACAACGCATGGACCATCGCGCTCGCCGACGCCTCGGGAGCCCCGATCGCGGGTGCAAAGCTCGTGTTCAAGCAATGGATGGTCGACCACGGTCACCCGGGTGCGAAGAACCCGATCATCAACGACCTTGGCGGGGGCCGCTACTCGCTGTCGCCCGTCAACTTCAACATGCCAGGGTACTGGGAAAACTACCTGTCCGTGACCACCGACACGGTCGACACGAAGCTGACCATCAAG
>CAYUAW010000387.1:0-7126 GCA_964442485.1 uncultured Polyangiaceae bacterium | reverse complement strand
TCGGACGTGTCGTGTCCGCAGGATGACGCATCACCGCTCCTCCGCTCCCGTGTGTCGTGCGGAAGATAGCACGGAGGCCAGCGTATGGCGGAGGATCGCGTCGGGAAGCGAACGAGAGCCGCGGTTACCCGCTGGAAACCGGGAGGTTCGACTTCGGTCTGCCACACCGGAAATGAATCGAGTATGGTTTGCACAGGTGGAGTTCGAGGAGGCCCTAACCCGTTCAGAAACGGTCGAGGAGGCCGCGACGGCAACGTCGGGGAGGCCCGAGCTGCTGTGGCTCTTTCCGCACGATCCCCCGCTGCTGACGCCGCTCGACGCACGCACGCTCACCATCGGCCGCTCGTCGCAATGTGACGTGACGCTGCCGACGCAAGAGGTATCCAGGGTGCACGCACGGGTGGAGCCGGATGCATCCCTCTGGGTCATTCACGACGCGAAGAGCAGAAACGGCGTGTACCTCGACGGGAGACGTGTCGACTCCGCGGTTCTTCGCGTCGGCACCCTGGTTCGCTGCGGTGGCGCCGTCGCTCTCGTGGTGAGGGCGGGCTCTTTCCCGGATGGTTCTGCTTTCCGCCAGATCGCGGAGGGCCTCTTCGGAGGTGCGCGACTCGCCCAGCGGCTCAAGCATGCCCGGAGCGCCGCCGCCTCCGAGCTGTCCGTCGTCGTCGAGGGACCGACGGGTTCGGGCAAGGAGCGCGTCGCGCGCGCCATTCACGGCTGGAGCGGGCGCTCGGGACCGTTCGTCGCGGTCAACTGCGCCGCGGTGCCCGAGGGCCTGGCCGAGGCGCAGCTCTTCGGCCACCGGCGCGGCGCCTTCACGGGTGCCGAGCAGGCCCATACCGGTTACTTCCGCGCAGCAGACGGCGGCACCCTCTTCCTCGACGAGGTCATCGAGCTGCCAGCGTCCGTCCAGGCGAAGCTGCTCCGAGCCGTCGAGCTGAAGGAGGTCGTCCCGCTGGGTGACTGCGCGCCTGCGAAGGTCGACGTCCGGATCGTGGTGGCGAGCCAGGGCTCCCTGCTCGAAGCGGTCCGCTCGGGCCACATGCGGCCGGATCTCTACGCGCGGCTCTGCGGGATCTCGGTTTCAATCCCCGCCCTGAGAGAACGGGTCGAAGACATACCGTACCTGTTCCGTCTCTTTGCACGACGCGCAGCCGGCGGCCGTCGCGTCGACCTCGACGCAAAGATGGTTGAGCGACTCTGCCTGCATCGATGGCCGTTCAACGTCCGCGAGCTCGAGGCCCTGGCGACACGCCTGGTCGTCATGTTCGCCGAAGAGCAGTCATTCGGTATCTCCCACCTGGAGAACGAGGGCGTTCGCTTCGGTGAAAGCCCGGAGGTCCCCGCCGCCGACGAGGACGGCGCCTCCGAAGGCTGGCGGCGGCTGGTCGAAGCGCTACGAGATTCGGCGGGTAACGTCATCCGGGCTTCGCAGGCAGCAGGCATCTCGCGGCAGCGCGCATACCGCTTGATGGCGTCGCATCCCGAGTTCGACGTGGCGCGCATGCGCGTGCAGAACGGAGCGCGTCAAAAGTCATGACGGACCGTTCCGACGTTCACCCCTTGCTCCCGGGACACGTGGTGGCGCGGGCTCGCACGGCCGGAGACATCGTGGCCGGGCGCTATCGCCTCGTGCGCCGGCTCGGCGCAGGCTCCATGGGCGAGGTCTTCGAGGCCGAGCACACCGAGATACCCCGGCGGTTCGCGCTCAAGATGCTCGGCGTCCACTACTCGAGCAACGAGGAGGCCCGCCGTCGGTTTCGAAGCGAAGCCGAGGTCGGTGCGCTCCTGCAGAGCCCGCATCTCGTCTCGGTGTTCGACTACCAGGTGGAGGGTGACCTGCCCTTTTTCGTCATGGAGCTCCTCGAAGGCGAGGACGTTCGAGCCCTGCTCCGACGAGCGTCCCCCATCGGCGTCGCGAAGGCGGTCCGCATCGCGCTCGGAGCGGCTTCGGGGCTGCGCGTCGCGCACCGGAACGGCATCGTGCACCGCGATCTGAAACCGGCGAATCTGTTTCTGAGTCAGCACTTCGGCGGCGAGCTCTGCAAGGTGATCGACTTCGGCGTGGCCAAGCTCGAGGGCGGCGCGAACTGCCCTTTGCCTGCTCCCGCCTCGTCGATGGGGAAAATGATCGGGACCCTGGCCTACATGCCACCGGAGCAGGTCCGAGCCGACCGGCCCCTCGACGGCCGGGCGGACGTCTATTCGCTCGGCGCGATCCTGTACGAGATGCTCTCCGGCGCGCGGCCCTTCAGGGCCGAGAGCGATCACGAGCTCATGTACAAGATCTTGCACGGGGACACCCCGGCTCTCGGACGCCTGGCCCCCACGTGTCCGGCGTCGCTCGCCGCGCTCGTGGAAAGGGCGATGAGCAAGGACCCGGGCGCACGTTGCACGATGGACGACCTGCACGGCCTGCTCGAACGCCTCGCCGGTGACCGCGAAGCTCTGGACCCGTCCCTCGCCTCCGCGAATCCGACGGTACCCGATCTTCCAGTCCGCCGGAGCACTCCGCCCAGGCGGCGCATCCGTCGAGCCCTTGCGATCGCCGCAGGCCTCGGCGGAGCCGGTGTCCTCGCGTTCCACATGCTGCGCTCGTCGCCTGGCCTGGCACGAGAAGGAGCAGAGTCCGTGGCGCTCGCGGCACCCGTGTCGCGAGCGTTCGACCCTGCTCCGGCCGTGGCCGGCGGGGAGTCGCTCGAGCCGCAGCCGGCGCCCCCGGCAACCGTGACACAGGAGCGTAACGCGCCGGAGGCGCGAGCTCCCGTGTCGCCACGTCGTGGGTCCGCCTCGAAGGCGTCGACAGGGCCTGATACTCTGCCCGTGGAACGTCGGAACCCGTATCAACCGTGAATCGGTCGCTGGCAGCGGGCGCCCTCGCTTGCCTGGCCCTCGGGGCAGCCGCGCCCAAGGCCCCGGACGCGCACGCGGCCGAGCTCTTCGAGCAGGCCATCCACGAATACGATCGGCGTGAATACGACGCGGCCGCGACGGACCTGAAAAGAGCGTACGAGCTCTCGCCGAGTTACCCCGTCCTCTACAACCTCGCACTCGCCTACGCGGCCTCTCACCACCCGTCCGCCGCGATCGCGGCCTTCGAACGCTACCTGACCGACGGCGGTGGCGAGATCGACGGCGGGCGAAGGAAGGCCGTCACCCGGCGTATCGCGGAGCTCTCCGGCCAAACAGGGCTCGTCATGGTGAATGTATCGCCGAGCCGAGCAGCGGTTCATGTCGACGGCGACACTGCCGAGCTCGCGCAGGGCACGTCCCTCCGGCTCGACGGCGGCCGACACACGCTGACTCTCGACGCCGAGGGCTTCGAACCCTACTCGTCCACGCTCGTCGTCGAGCCGGGCGAGCGACTGCACCGCGTGGACGTTCAGCTCCGTCCGAGCCGCCCAGCCGACGTCACGCCTCCCGGGTTCCTGCGCATCGAGTGCCCGGTCCCGGGCGTCAGCGTCCATCTCGACGGCGTCGTCGTCTCGACCACCCCGGTCGCAGGAACACTCCGGACGGGAGCTGGAGCTCACCGGCTCGCGTTCGCTCGACGCGGCTATTCCTTCCCCGAAACGACGCTGCCGGTGACCCCGGGCGAGCTCACCCTTGTCTCCTGTGATGCGAGCCGGAGCAATCGGTCAGCGGAGGATCGCGGCGCTCGCGTTCGCTTTGCGCGGGACGAGCCTCGTGCGACGGTGGATGGCGCTCCGTACTACGGCGAACTCCTCGCGAGCGGTGTGCACCGCGTGCGGCTCGCGCGCGCCGGGGAGAGGCCATGGTCCGAAGACGTCTCGCTGCACCCGAGCGAGGTACGTCTGCTGACGCCGGACTCGCGGAAGCTTCATGACACGAGCTCCGGAAAAGCCGATGCAGGGACGTGGGCGGCCATCCTTGCCGGGACGGGGGCCGCCCTCGGTATCGCGGCCGGGGTCATCGCGGTCGTCGACGGCAACCGCTTCGACGACTGGCAGCGGCGCGACTCGGAATTGAAAGCGCATCCCGACGGCACCTCTCGAGCGAAGGCCGACAACGACGCTCTGGCGCGCTCCATCGCCGAGCTCGACGGCGTCGCGCTCGGTCTCGCGATCGGCGGCGGGTGTCTCGTCTCCGCCGGAGGTGCCCTGTGGGCTCTCTCTCTCTCCGGCGCCCCCGCACACACGGCGGCGATCCGGTGGTCCGGAGTCTGGTGAGTCGGGCGGCGGTCAGCGGCCTTCCATGCCCTCTAGCGGCCCTGACCAGACGAACGCGTGAAAGTCCGCGACGACGCCGCTCTTCAGCTGCGCCCCGCATTTCTGCGCCATCCTTCGCCAGTGCTCGTAGACGGTGCTCTCCATGCAGCCGAGGTCGAGCGCTATCTGCTTGTCGTTCCGCCCGCGCATGTACTCGAACAGGATCCGTACCTGCCTTGGGCTGAGCCTCCTGTGGCTCGCGTAGCGCCTCAGCGCGTCCACGAGGTTCGTGTTGGCGTCATGCATGATCCCTCCAGATCGTCTCGGCGTCCTGCAGAGGAAGCCCCGCGTGGTTCACTGACCCCGTACCCCCGGTCCACCCCCCCCTTGGAGCAAGAGCCGTACCCGCTCCACAATGGCTCGCTCGCCAGCTCGCCGTCGGCTTTTCGCGCGGATCGCGCCGCGTATGGAGACGAACTGTCCGAACATGTCCGGACATTCGCGACGCCGCGCACGCTCAGGGCGGAGCGTGGAGAACGATGTACGTGCCCTGGTTCATCACGAGAGGGTCGTTCCCAGGAAAGTCGTCGACGCCGAGGTCCTTCGTCGACAGCGAGATCCCTGGAGGGGGACGTATCGCGGAACTTCCGAACGGCACGAGCGCCGTGAGGTAGCGCCCGGACAAGCCCGACTGTGCGGATCCCCCGATCGAGGAGAGCACTCCCCCACCCGGCGACAGGCCATCGAACGTCTGGCAGACGTGACCCATCGGGCACGCCAGCGTCGATTCGACCAGCGAGGTCGTGATGCTCCCGAAGTCGTCTATGTCGTTGACGAAGCTGATGGCGAAAGCCTGAATTCCGCCGTGCTCCGTCTCGGGATCGATCGCCTGGACGCGCGCCACCCAGCCCTGGTCCGTTGGGAGAGACTCCACGACCATCATGCCCTGGCCGGTGGTCGCCGCCGCGTTCACTCCACCGCCGACCATCGTGTATCCACGTGGCGGGCCCTTGCTCACCTCAGCCTGCGGATAGGTCACCTGCGTAGAACCACACAGCCTCGCGCTACTCATTGCGTCCCGACTCAGGAACGTGCCAGGCCTGGATCTCGAAGCGAGCCGCATTCCGATCGAATACGTGCGCAGCTGGTGCACGAACCCCTCCAGCTGATCGGTCGAAGCCGCAACCCACGAGTCGCAACCCATGGGCGGACCGCTTCGCGTGAGCACGGCCCCCCCGTGCCCGTCCGAAGGGTTGGCCAGGATCTCGGCGCCGCCGCCAATCAAGATGAAATCCGCAGGTGTTTCGCAGCTCGTCACAGGCTGGTGATCCGGTGCGCTCGGCGCGCAAGTGCGGACATTGATCGTGAGCTTTCCCGTCACGTCCGTGTAGCGAAAATCCGTGTAGTCGGAGCCGTCCAACCCCGATGCGTCGCTCCCGCTCGAACCACCCGTGCCGTCCGTGACGCCCGCGTCCAGGTGATGACCGGACATCAGCCTCGCATCGAGGATCGCGCCGCCGGCATCCGACCCGACGCCAGTGCCAACATCGGCGAGTGAACTGTCCGGAGGGCGCGGGTTCGCCTTCCCTCCGCCATCTGACGGCCCGCCGTCACGTGGCCGCTGAACGACATTCTTGCCAGCGTCCGCCGGCGTACCAGTACTCCCCGTGGCGGATCCGAAGTCGCGACAGGCAACCGGACCCGCACTGCAAAGCAAACCGAGAACCGCGAACCCGGCCCCACCACGCATGTCGGCGTTATCGTCTGGATGCCCCTGCTCGCGCAAGCGGCCGTTGGCGTCGCGCTGACGGTGAGCCGGACGCGGCGTTCGTGCAGCGCGGCATTTCCGGCGAATGATGGTGAGGGATGTCCTGGATTGCAGGACACCCGGGTGGGCGGCGCGGTGGTAAGAGCACTACCGTCAGCGCGGCGAACTTCAGGAGCACGCTCGAAGGCACGCGGAGGTTGCGATGCATGCATTCGAAAACTAGAGACCTGCGAACCGACCTCGTCGGAGTCGTCGAGTCCATCTACGACCTCGAGCGGGACGGACAGGCGTGGATTGACGGCATTCTCGAGCGACTCGAGCCGTGTCTCTGCGACGGTAGCGGTCTCTTTGGCTTCGACTACGTCGTCACGAAGGCAGGAAATCTGAAGCCCGGCTCGTTCGCGAGCAGGGGCTGCCCGACGACGATGGGGTTGCCCGATGCTGCGCTGAGAATCGATCCTGAATTCGTCCGGCGCAGTTACCTCGTCGTGGACTGGGGAGCAGCCAGCCAGATCGCGGGATGGACGGAAAGTCCGGCAGGCCAGCTGGCGCGCGCGTCCGGCGTCCTCGACAACTGGGGCATCAACGGACGGAATCCCGGCGGCCGCGGGTTCATCGTGCTCGTCAATCGGCGCGCGCCCGGCTTGCCGCATCCCTCGCAGCGCGCCGCGCTGTCGCGAATTGCGCTGCACCTCGCGGCGGCTCACCGGCTGCGGGAACGACTACGCGAGGCGGACCCCACCGGTCGCGCCGAAGCCGTCATGTCGCCCGGTGGGAAGGTTTGTCACGCCGCTGGAGCAGCGAAGCTCCCGGACGCGCTCGACGCGCTCAAGGCGGGCGCGAGCGCCATGGAGCGAGCACGAGGCGCGTTGCGGCGCGCCTCGCCCAATCGCGCCATCCAGCTCTGGACGACGTTGACCGGTGCACGCTGGACCCTCGTCGATCACTTCGAGCGCGACGGCCGCCGCTACATCCTCGCCCAGGAAAACGAGTCGAGCGCGCCGCCCCACGCAGCGCTGAGCCCGCGCGAACGTCAGGTTCTCGCGAACGCGGTTCTCGGGCGCTCCAACAAGGAAATCGCGTACGCCCTCGGGATCGAGCATTCGACGGTCCGCGTGCTCCTGACGCGAGCATCGAAAAAGCTCGGCGCTACGAATCGCAGCTCTCTCCTGCAGGCATACGAAGC
>CAYUAW010000386.1:0-7147 GCA_964442485.1 uncultured Polyangiaceae bacterium | reverse complement strand
GGCTCTTTCGTGAGCTCGCGCGCCGCGCTCGAATTCCTATACCGCAGAGCTCAGTAGCAAGCGCCGGACGGCATCGTCGGCTGCAGCGGGTTTCCACACGGCGCGCAGAATTCACCCGGGTTCGAGCAAGGGCTCGCACCCATTCCGTTGACCACGATCGTAACCCCCGCCGGACCGTTGGTGTCGAAGATGACGTACTCCGGAGTGCACGCGCCGTTCTTGTAACCGAGGCCCGTGAGCTGCGTCGTCGTCGTGCAGTGCTCCGAGCAATAGCCCGGGTTGGCGGCCTTCAGCGCGGGCACGCACTTCTCACCGGTCGCGCAGTTGTCCTGCTTCAGCCCGGGGATGGCCGGGTTGTAGAGGGGGCTGTTCGGATCGGAGAGCTTGTTGACAACGGACCCCGGAACGCAGAGGCCGCCGCCCTTGTACGGGGCGACGCCGCCGTCGCCCTGGGGACAAGTCTGGTACGGCGTCGGCTTCGTCTTCGACGGAGTCGGAGCGTCGCTGCCGGTGTTGCACGCGCCCGTCGACGTGCCGTCGACAGGGCTGAAGCAGGGCGCGCACAGATAGCCGTCCATGCAATCCGGACCGCTGCTGGTCCCGCCACCCGCGCCGCCAGTGTTCGCGCCGCCCGCGCCGCTCGCGCCGCTAGAGCCGCCAGTACTCGCGCCGCCCGCGCCGCTGGAGCCGCCGGTGCTCGCGCCGCCCGCGCCGCTAGAGCCCGCAGCTCCGCCCGCGCCACCGGCGCCGCCGGTGCCCGCGCTGACTCCGCCCCTGTCGAGGAGCGACGCCAGCGGGTTCCCGAGCAGGAAGCACTTCGGGACGCATCGGCCTTCGAGCCCCTCGGCCAGGCTCGTTCCCACGTGCGACGTGCACGACGTCGGCGCCGACGTCGGCGCCGGCGGAGCGCACTTCAGCGACGAGGCGCACGTGTCATGGCCGTAAGACTTCGCCGCGTCGCCCGTGAGCGACGCCGGGTCCGTGCACGTGCCGACGCCACCGCAACACGTGGCACCCGACATCCCCGTGCCGCCCGGGTCGGCGGGCGGGCGCTCGGAACAGACGTAGCCGCTGCCGGCCGCGCCACCACCACCGCTGGCTCCGCTCGAGCCGCCCGCGGCGGCCATTCCACCTGCCCCGACGGCTCCACCTGCCCCGACGGCTCCGCCCATGCCGACGGCTCCACCCATGCCGACGGCCCCGCCGGCCGCGACCATTCCCGCCGCTCCGGCAACACCCCCCACGCCGCCCGTTCCGCCGGGCTGACTCTTGTCACTCGAGCAAGCCGAGACGGCGAGCGTGAGAACAAGACCCGTGAGAAGAGGAGATGCGAACCGTGAGAAAGTGCTGTCCATCAGAAACCTCCAAGGAGTAATGGCTACGCGCCGAATGGCCGCGCGAGACGGCGGTCGGTATTGCATACGGTGCGGGGGAGTGAAAGCTCGCGCCGCAAAAGAGAGCCCTTGCGAAATATTGGCGGGGGCGTCCCGGTGTCCGGGCGGGCCCACATTTTCAACAATATATTTCACCGGTTACTGGACCCGTTGTCCGTGATGGGACACTGGAGAGGGGCCTGCCGGGCCATCACGGGAGACGCTCCGTTGACGCGCCATGCCGCAAGCCCCGCCGCGGTGGCGCCGCAACAGTTCTTCCACAATTTCGAGAGGAGAGGCTCAGAAGTTACACGTCGCGGCGATTGAACATCCGCAGTAGTCGTCCGAGCGACAGCAGGCGGTGCCGGTGCTGCACTTCGGACATTCTCCGCTCTGCCCCGGCGAGCCACACGGCACGCGACACACATTCGCGACGCAATGCCCGGAAGCGCAGTCGGCGTTCACGCTGCACATCGCATTGAGCCCGCATGGCGCACAGCTCCCGCCACAGTCCACCGACGTCTCGCTCCCGTTTTTCGTCCGATCGGCGCACGACGATGCGCGGCAGCTCGACTCCGTGCAAGCCCCGTCAGAGCAGTCGCTACCGACGCGGCAGCGCAGCCCCGTCGCGCACGGCGGGCAGGCGGAGCCCCCGCAATCGATGTCCGTCTCGGTCGAGTCCTGGACGCCGTTGTCGCATGACGCGGTCGCGCACAGACTGTTCACGCACGCCGCGGACAGGCAATCGGCGCCGTGCTCACAGGCCTTGCCTCCGGTGCAGCGCGGGCAATCCCCTCCGCAATCGACGTCCGTCTCCGTTCCATTCTTCGCGCCGTCAGTGCACGCGGGCGGCGGCGGATAGCAGCCGTTGCCGTTCTGCACGAAGCCCGGCTCGCAGTCGAAGCCGCACACCTCCCCGTGACACGCGGTCGCGGCGTTCTCGACGGTCGGGCACGGCGTGCAGCCCGTGTCGCCACAGCCGTTGTCCGTACCGGGCTGCACGCACAGCCCCGCGCACTCCTTCTGCGACGCTGCGCAAGGTGGCGTCATCGTCGGAGCGGGACACCCTGGCCCCTCGCCGTTCACGCACGCGGCGCCGCCACACGATTGACCGGTGCATGCGCCGGAGCCGCTCGCGCTCCCTGTGCCTCCTGAACCGACGCTCGACGAGCCGCCCTCGTCGGGCGTACCGAAAAGCCGGTCGTGTGCCCCGCTGTCGACGGACGAGCAAGCCGCGCACACGAGCACGAAGGCGAGTGCCGATATGCGAGAACCCATCAAACCTGAAACGTACGCGGACGCATCCGGTGCGTCCAGCAATCGGCACCCTCGCGCTCGCGTTTCTGACTGCAACGTACGCGCTCCTCGCAGCCAAAGCGTACGTCGCATACAGGATCACACAACTCGTTTCGCGGGGCTTCCGGAAGTGCATTGCTCACGGCCGTTCCCAGGTGGCCTTCATCCCGCCCGCCCCGCCGTCCGGAACTTGCGCAGTTCTCACGTCGCCATTTCGCGTGGAGGCGGACGCTGAACGTGGGGAGCGGCATTGAGCCGAGCTCCCGGGCCCGCGGTACTGATATCCACGAGCCAGGTCGTCACCTGGCCCGCCCCGGGAATTGGCCAGGGGCGGCACCCTTCGCAAGAGCGGGTAGTGTTCCAAGGTGGCAGTTCGAGCGGCAGTGACTCAATCGGGGGCCGGCCCCTCCGACGCAGCGCTGGTCGTCTCGGCCGCCGCAGGGGAAAGCTGGGCGCAGGAAGCCCTCTATCGACGGTACGCCCGGATGGTGAATGGGCTCTCTTTCAGGCTCATGCCGAACGGTGCCGACGCGAAAGATCTGGCTCAGGATGCCTTCGTCGAAGCGTTCAGGAACCTTCACCGCCTGCAGAATCATCAGGCATTTGCGTCGTGGCTGCGCTCGATCGTGATCCGCATCGCGCACAAGCGGGTGCGCCGGCACCGGCTCATGACGCGCCTCGGGCTGAGGCGTCAGGAGCCGGTCGATCTCGACACCATCGTCTCCCGGAACGCGCCACCCGACGCCCGGGTGCAACTGCGAGCTGTCTACGAAGTCCTCGGCGAGCTCTCGGCGGAAGATCGGACCGCGCTCGTGCTGCGTCGGGTGGAAGGGATGGCCATCGGCGAGATCGCCGAGCAGATGGGTCGTTCCATCGCCACCGTAAAGCGTCGACTCGCGTCGGCCGAGGCTCATCTGTCGCGCCGGCTGGGGGCATTCCATGACTGAGGGGCAAAAGCTATCGGCGTACGTCGGGCGCGAGCCGACGGAACGCGAGCTCTCCGAGCAGTGGGAGCACATCGAGGACCGCCTCGCGTCGCGGGGTACCCGGCCGCGCGCGCGGCTCGCTGCGGCGCTCGCGCTCGCCGGGGTGCTGGCGGCGGTCGCCGTCGTGTTCGCGATGCACCGGCATCCTGCGCCTTCGGCGTGGGATGGCGCCCTGCTCGACAGCGGCGCCGATCACGTGTCGGTCGCGCTCGGCGACGGTTCGCACATCGAGCTCATGCCCGCCTCCAGGGTTGCCGTCGTGGACGGCTCACCGCACTCGGTGCGGCTCGATCTGCGCAAGGGCAGCGCACACTTCGACGTCACGCACGTCGCGGGCCGGGCCTTCTCGGTGAAGAGCGGCAATGTGACCGTACGAGTGGTCGGGACTCGGTTCACGATGACGACCGCGCCGCTTCCCAACGGCAGCAAGGTCACCGTCGCGGTGGACCAGGGCGTGGTGGAGGCCGAGAGCGGACCCGGCGCCGAACCGACGCGTGTCCGCGCCGGCGAGACGTGGAGCACCGTACAGACCACGGAGAGCACGACCGAGACGCCGGATCACGCCGCGTCGCCCAGCGAGACCGCGAGCACGCCTCCGCCGGCCAGTGCGGAGGCGCCTCCGGCCACGGCGAGCGCCGTCGAACGCCCCGCCGCGCCGCCCGTCGAGCACGGCGCGAGGACGGAGCCGACGGCACAGGAGCTCTTCGAGACGGCCAACGCCTCGAGACAAGCCGGCGATGCCCGCGGCGCCGCCGCGTCGTACGAAGCGCTCTTGCGTCGTCATCCGTCGGACGCGCGCGCCGGCCTCTCGGCCTTCGAGCTCGGACGCCTCAGGATGGATCAGCTGGGTGACACGCGCGGCGCCGTCGTCGCGCTGCAGCGAGCGGTCTCCGCCGCGCCGGGCTCCGCATTCAGAGAAGATGCCCTTGCGCGACTCGTGCGTGCATACGCTACGCTCGGTAACGTCGAGTCATGCGAGCGGACGAGGAGCGCATATCTCGGGAGCTACCCGAGCGGAGTCCACGCGGCCGCTGTGCGGAAGGGCTGCGGCGGCGGGCCCTAGCGGGTCTCGTCCCACTGTCTCTCGTGCTCTCTCTCTGGCTCGCTCCAAGAAGCGCCCGAGCGGAGGACTGCAGCGGCCCTGGCGGTGCGGTGGTGCTCGTCGCATTCGCCGGCTCGCCCTGGTCCCCGGAGCTCCGCGAGGGTGTGCTCGAGCATCTGCGCGCAGGGCTCGGGCCGTCGGGCTTCCGGGTGTGCGACGTGGAAGCGGCCCGCGACGTCGCCCGGGTCGCCACGGTGGAGCTGCGACAGAATTCCGGCGAGCGCGTCACCGCGACCATCGAGGTCCGCGACGGCGTGACGGCCAAGCGCGTGGCCCGCGACATCGATCTCTCGTCCCTGCCGGACGACGCGCGAGCGCTCGGCGTCGGCGTGGCCGCCGATGAGCTGCTGCGCGCGAGCTGGATCGAGCTGTCGCTCACCGGTGCGCCGAAGCCTGCGAAACCGCCCCCTGCCGCGGTTCGGAAGGCCGTCGAGACCTCGCTCCAGGTCGAGCGTCCGAGCCGCTCCGAGGCGACCGTCCGCGGCGCGCTCGAGGGTCACACGAGCGGGCTCTTGCTGTTCGGCGGCGACCTCGCGTTCCGTCAGTCGCTCGGCGACGTGGTCGGCGTCGGCGTCGCGCTCGGCGTCCGTCAGAGCCCCTCGGAGTCGTCGTCGCACGGCTCCGTGTCAGCGACGCTATTCGGCGCAGCGGCGAGCCTCTTCGTCGACGTCCTACGTCTCGAGCGCCTTCGCATCGCCCTCGAAGCGAGCGCATGGGCAGCCGAAGTACGCTTGCGAGGGCATCCGGCGACGGGCGCCGTCGGAACGGAAGCGTCGTCCCTTGCTCTCGTCGCGCGCGCCGGCGTCGAGCTCACGTACCGTGTCACCGGGCCGCTCCTGTTCTCGCTGCGAGGAGGCGGCGGCGCGCCGCTACGGGCGGTCGCCGCACGCGACTTCGGCGCGACCGGAACCGGCGTGTCCGGTTTCGAGTGGTACACGACGGTGGGTCCCGGGGTGGCCTTCTGATGACGTCGCGCGGCTTCAAGGCGGCGCGGTGGGCCCTCGGTGGTGCACTCGGCGCGACGCTCTTCGCCGCGTGCGAGGCTCACCTCGACGTGCTCGGCCCCGCCGCTGCGGGACGCCATGACGGCGGAAGCGGAGGGTCCGCCGAGATGGACTCGACGGCGAGGGAGCATGACGCGAGCGCGGGGAGGCGCGATGCGTCCTTCGTGATGCGCGACGCGCGCCCTCCCCCGCCGGACGTCTCTCCTCCCCTCCCCGACGTCGCTCCCCCGATCGACGTCACCGAACCGCCGAACCACGCCGTCACCGAGCTGCGCGCGTCGTATTCGGACACCTGCGCGATCGCCGGCGGCACTCTCTACTGCTGGGGCTCGCTCCCCGACGGATCGAAGGTCTCGGTGCCCCAGCGAGTGCCGGGAAGCGCGGCCGGCGCGTTCCGACACGTCTCCGGCGGCGCGACGGCTCACTGCGCGACGCGCGCGTCGGGCCTCGTCTATTGCTTCGGTAGCAACGACCGCGGCGAGCTCGGCCAGGGCGACCGTACCGCGCGCGGCACGCCGACGCTGGTGTCGCTGCCCGGCGCGAGCGAGGTCGTCGCCGGCAAGTTCGACGCGTTCTGCAGCCGCATCGCCGACGGCCGGCTCGAGTGCTGGGGTCAGAACGACGAGGGCCAGATGGGCGAGGGCGACTCCGGTATGCCGAAGGACGCCCTCACTCCGGTGCGGGTGGAGTCCGCGAGCGACTGGCTCGGCGTCGCCGCGGGTCAAGGTCACGTGTGCGGCATTCGCGCGCCGGGCGCGCTCTACTGCTGGGGCCGCAACACCGACGGCGAGCTCGGCCAGGGCGCCGTCAGCTACGTCCAGGTGCGCACTCCGACACGCGTTCAGGATGCCTCGGATTGGACCACCGTGGTGGCCGGACAGAACCACACCTGCGGGCTCCGGGCTCCGGGCAGGCTCTTCTGTTTCGGCAGCGGCGCCGACGGCCAGCTCGGCATGTCGCCGCGCGCGAACACCAACGTGCCGACGCAGGTCGGAGACGGCACGGACTGGCGCTCCTTCGACACCGACACCTTCCACGGCTGCGGCATCCGCGGCTCCGGCACCCTGTGGTGCTGGGGCCGCAACGCCGAGGGCCAGCTCGGTACCGGCGACGTCGCCGACCGCGACACGCCCACACAAATCGGTAGCGAATCCAGCTGGGCCGATGTCTCCGTCGGCCGCTTCCATACCTGCGCGCGCCGCACGGACGGCAGCGCGTGGTGCACCGGCGCGAACGACGGCGGCCAGCTCGGCACCGCCGACAACGATCGCCGCAACGTGTTCACCGAGGTCGTCTGGGGCCCAGGCTGAACGTCGGTAGCAGCCGCTTGGCACTACTGTTAGAAACGTGAGTTCCTGAGCCGAAATCGAGCAGTTCCTGACGTCC
>CAYUAW010000385.1:0-7198 GCA_964442485.1 uncultured Polyangiaceae bacterium | reverse complement strand
GCGCATCGAGCAACGGCGGCGCATCGAGCAACGGCGGCGCATCGAGCAACGGCGGGACGGCGAACACGGGTGGAGCGAAGAGCGCCGGCGGAAGATCCGGCGGCGGCGCCTCAGGTGCGGGCGGCGCGCCGAGCTCCGGGGGTGCCTCCGGCAGCGGCGGCGCCGGCAACACGCCAGCCTGCCCTGGAGATCGTCCAAGCGACACGAACACAGGCGTGCCGAAGGGCGTGACCCTTGCCGTCGTCAACTCGGACGTCACCGTCACACAGGACGATACGACCATCGATGCCGAGGACATTCACGGGTTCCTCGTCATCAAGGCGAACCGCGTGCACGTCACTCGCAGCATCGTCCGCGGGGGCGTGGCGACCCAGAACGGTGACGGCATTCGCGTGCAGTCGGGTACCGACATTGTCATCGAGGACACGGAGGTCGCGCTCGCGCACCCCTCTGCGTACCTGGACGGCATTGCGGGGTCGAACATGGTGGTGCGCCGAGCGAACATTCACGGAGGAGTGGACGGAATGAAGCTCGGCTCGAACAGCACGGTCGAGTGCAGCTACATCCACGACCTCGCGTCTTTCGCCTCCGATCCGAACCAGAACGGTGGCCCCACGCACAACGACGCCATCCAGATCCTGTCCGGGACCGGCATGCACATCATCGGCAACGAGCTGGTCGCCGCGAAGGATCAGAACAGCGCCATCCAGGTCACCCAGGATTTCGGGGCCGTCGGGGACCTCCATATCGAATCGAACTGGGCAGACGGCGGGGGGTGCACTTTCAATTTTTCCCACAAGGGGGGAGCGACCCTCACCGGCGTCACCGCAATCGACAACCGCTTCGGCAGGAACTCTTTCTATGGATGTCCGATCCTCAAGAGCACCCAGACGACGCTGACCTCGTCGGGGAACGTCTACGACGACGACGGCACGCCGGTTCCCATCCAGACTCACGACTGAATGCGGAGCGAAACACACGCAGTCGAGACCTACCCCGGCGCCGCCGTCTCCGTTGCAACGACGCTAGAATTGCGCCCGCTTCATTCTCGTCAATTACTTTGCGAAAGTGATGCGGGGATGAACCGAGTGGACCGTGCGTACCACGGCCCACGGAGATGAGAGAACGCGAAAGCACGGACGCACCATGTCGTCTCGATATGAGCGTTCTCCGGGATGCGCTTGCCGCCGATGGCGCCGCTGCCCTAGCATGGCCGATCCTGTGGCCACGCGTGCGCCACACGAACACCTCGGGAGGATAGTCGTCGATGAACATCGTAAGAGCATTGCTTGGTGGCTTGCTGGTGACCGCGCTCGTCGCGGGCTGTGGAAGCGACAGTGGTAGTGGGTCCGGCAATGCGGCATTCTCGAAATGCGCGACCGGGTCTTCGTCCAGCAGCGCGTGCACGACCTGCGAGCAGGACAAGTGCGGGAGCGAGCTGAACAAGTGCTACGGAGCGAACTTCAGCGGCGGCGCGTGCGCCGATCTCATATCGTGTGCAGAGAAGTCTTCCGATCCCTGCAAGGCGACGAATTGCCAGCCGAGCGGCGATTGCTCGTCGTGCATCACCGGCACACTCGTGCCGTGCGTCCTGAAGAACTGTTCCGACTGCAGCGGTGGCTCCCAGGGCACGGGCGGTTCCGGCAACAGCGGCGCCGGCGGGTCGGGGAACGTGGGAACGGGCGCCACCCCGGGTACGGGTGCGACGACCGGTACCGGTAGCGCGACCTGCAGCGATCTCGGCACCTGCTGTGGAAAAGTGTCGGATGCCACCTTGAAGAGCGAATGTCAGATGCTCGTCGACGCGAAGAACGACACCGTTTGCAACGCGGCGTACGGCGGCTTCAAGAGCCTCTGCAACTGAAGCGAGACTGCGCCGCGCGGGTTCTCGTTCGTCGCGTCAGTCGCGCGCGCCGATCGGCGCGATGAACCAAACTCTCGCTCGTAGCGCTCGCTGAATTTGCCGCCCGAGGTAGTCGGAGATTTCTGGACCAGGCGCCAATGCGCACGCTGCGTGGGCGCCGCAGGCCGGAACGCTCGGTCTGCCGATTGAGCCGAGATACGTGAACCTTCGGGCTCGCGTTGGGTTACTACCCCCTCGCGGCTCTCGGATCACTTGTCTGTGAGTCCGCATTTTCCGGTCACAGCAAGAGTTTCCATGGGCACGGCGCTCATCCCCTACTCGTCCGCGTGGGCGCTCCTCTGCATGGGGTGCGCCAGCGACGCTGGGGCGCCGAGCACGCCGGCGATCGGTGGCGGGATCAGTGCGATGGTGGCCGCCGGCGGCAACCTTGCGCAGAGCTCCGCCGGAGGCAACGCGATGATCGGCGCCGGGGGAGCGCTCGCGAATGGCGGCGTGGGCCCCGCGCCGACGAGTGGAGCTCCGAGCGGCGGAAGCGTCGTGACGGGCAGCGGCGGCGAGTCTTCGATCGGTTCCGGCGGCGGCGCGGCAGCGGGAGCGCCGGCGATCGGCGCGGGCGGAACGACGCCCGGCAGCGGAGCCGCCCCGAACGGCGGCGCGCCCAGCATGGGCACCGCAGGAGCGGCCGGCGCTGGCTCGTCGAGCGATGCCTGCACGCGCTGGCAGGCGGATCGCGCGAACCTGAGCGAGGGCACGTGGAGCGGAAACGTCACCTCGTGCGACGCCGGCGATCTCTCGCCCGATGCGCGCGCCAACGCTCTCCGGGTGCTGAACCTCTACCGGTTTCTGGCGGGGCTTCCCGCCGTGACCGACGACCCGATGCGTGACGCGCAGGATCAGCAATGCGCGCTCATGATGCGCGCCAACAACATGCTGTCCCATTCGCCACCGATGACCTGGACGTGCTGGACACAGGACGGCGCCAACGCCGCCAACGGCTCGAACATCGGCACTTCCCCTGCCGTCGCGTCCATGGACGGCTACATGCTCGACCCGGGCAACCCCACGACGCTCGGTCACCGGCGCTGGGTGCTGTCGAACTCGCTCGGCCCGGTCGGCATCGGCGGAACGGATCGCAGCTCGTGCATGATGACCATCGGCGGCACAGGGAAGGCTGGAAAGGCCTGGGCCGCATGGCCGCCGCCGGGAAGCGTGCCCTTCCAGGTGATCTCGGCGGCGCACTTCGACACGGTCGATTCCACGGGCTGGTCGCTGCAGAGCGACACCATCAACCTTTCCATGGCGCAGGTCACCGTCACGTCGGATGGAGCACCGCTCGCGGTCACCGTGACGCAGCTCCTCACGGGGTACGGCTCGCGCTACGCCATCCGCTGGAACCCGATGGGCTGGTCCACCACCGCCGGCAAGAAGTACTCGGTTTCCGTTAGCGGCGTGACGCCCGCGATCACCTACGACGTCGAGATGGTCGACTGCAAGTAGCGCGGCGCGTTCATCACGCTAGTCAGGCTCAGTTCAGGCACCCGTTCAAGGGGTCACCGTCGCCCGTGCATTTCGTGGTCGTATTCGGAACGGCGTCGCCGTGGTGGGAGTGGTCGAGCGGTGGGCGCGGTGGCTTCGGGGGCGGATCGCGCGGCTCCGGCCGGGTCCGCAGCGAGGCCAGCTCGGCCTCCAGCGCTTGGAGGCGTGCCGTCGCTCCGGCCAGATCGGTGGTCGCACGGCGGTGCGCGTCGCGTTCACGGGCGAGGGCCGCGGATCGCTCCTCCGCGAGCCGCTCGGACCCACGTACCTCCATCGAGAGCGTGGTCGCAAGCGCGCCGACGAGCGCCGTCACGGCGAGGCTCGCGAGGGCGATCCACCGGTAGCGAGAGCGGACGGCCAGGGCGCGGTGACGGGCGAGCTCGAGGTCGTGGGCGCGCCGCGCCTCGGCGAGTTCCTTCTCGGAGCGAGCCTGCACTTCCGCGCGGACGCGCTCCACGGCTGCTCGCTCCAGGGCGATGCGCCGCGCTTCCTCGTCGCGACGCTCCCTGTCGAGGGCGGTCCGGCGCGCCTCGGCTTCCTCGATGCGCCGCGCCTCTTCCTGTTGGGCGGCACGGACGCGCTCGACGCGGCGCGCTTCCGCGGCGATGCGCCGTGATTCTTCCACGGCCTGTTCCGCGCGCACGCGCTCCCGTTCCAGTCGCTCGAGCTCGCCGATGGAGAAGAGGAGGGAGCTCTCCTTGTTCGTGTCGGGCATGGTGGCAGGGACGCCCCGTTGTCTTCGTCGGGTGGCGTCGAGTGAATGGACACACGTCGCCCGCGTCTCCTTTGGCCCGCCGTTCTCGCTGTGGTCGGCTCTCGTTCGCCGGCCCACGACGTTCGCGTCCCGTCGCGTCATGGGCTACGGTCCGCCGCGATGACGGTCTCCGGCGTGCTCGTCCTCGGTGCGGGGTACGTCGGCACGGCGGTGGCGCGCGCCGCGAAGGCTCGTGGGCTCCCTGTTGTTGCCACCCTCCGCAACGAGGCAGACGGACGTCGTCTCGAAGGCGAGGATATCACCGTGCTCGTCGCCCAGGGGCTCGACGGTGACGTCGCTGCCCACGTGCACGCCGGGACGCACGTCGTCGTCGCGTTTCCGCCCGACGGACGAACGGATGCGCGCGTCGCGCCGGCGCTCCGCGCCGCGCACTCGGTCGCGTACGTTTCGAGCACCGGGGTCTACGGGGAGCACCGCGGTCTCGTGGACGACACCACGGCGGTGCCGGAGCCCCCATCGGAGCGCGCGCGCCGCATCCTGGAGGCCGAGGCACACTACCGCGCGGTCGGCGGGACCGTGCTGCGCTGCCCGGGGATCTACGGTCCCGAGCGCGGACTTCACCGGCGTGTGCTCCGCGGTGACCACCGTATCCCGGGCGACGGCAAGCGCGCGCTCTCACGCATTCACGTGAGCGACCTCGCAGAGCTACTCCTCGCGGCGTCCGCGACCCGCGGCGACACCTTCGTGGTCGGTGATCTGGCGCCCGCACCGCACATCGACGTGGTCCGCTTCATCTGCGAGACGTACGGCGTCCCCTTGCCACCTTCGGTCCCGCTCGGCGACGTCCACGACTCGCTGCGTGCGGACCGTCGTATCGACCCGTCGCGCGCGCTCGCGCATCTCGGCGTGACGCTGCGCTATCCGGACTACCGCGCCGGCATGTCGCGTGAAGCGACGGGCATCGACGGCGCACGCTGAACGGACGCGGCCAGAGAGCGCGCGCACGGAAGGATCACCTCGGCGAGGACGCGGGTGCGGAGCGCCACGCTTGCGCGAGTGGAGACGAGGCCGTGACGGCGCACGACGTCGTCAGCGTCCTCCTCCGTCTCTCCGAGGGCCGCCTGCGCCCGAAGGGTTTCAGCGACCGATCTACGAATCGCATAGGCGCGCTGAAGCGACAATCATGCCAGCTATCTTCTGCGCCGAAATCGGCAGTGCCACATGCCGGCTGCGCCAGGCTGTGCCAGCGATCAGCTAGCTTCCGGCGGGGTCGTTCCGTGCCGCGCACTTCGCGCAGATGCAGACCTTGTCGCGCGCGGCGAGGGGCACGAGATCGAGCGCCTTCTGCGGGATCGTCGTGTTGAAGCACCAGCACTCGGCGTCGCCGCGCGCCATCCCGCACTCGTTGGGCTCGCCGCAGATGGCGCACCGGCTCGGGTCGAGGGGTTCGGACATGGCTATGCCGTCTGCGCAGCCGTGGAATCGACCACTGTAGTGGCCGGGGGACTGCCTGCGGTGGTCTCGTAGTTCAGGTTCGGCGCGAGCCAGCGCTCCACCTCGGCGATGCTCATTCCCTTGCGCTCGCGGTAGTCGGCGACCTGATCGCGATCGATCTTTCCGACGGAGAAGTACTTCGCCAGCGGGTGAGAGAAGTACAGGCCGCTCACGCTCGACCCGGGCCACATCGCGAACGACTCGGTCAGCTTCATGCCGGTGCTCTTCTCGACGCCGAGGAGCTTCCAGAGCTGACCCTTCTCCGTATGATCCGGGCAGGCTGGGTAGCCCGCCGCCGGGCGGATGCCGCGGTACTTCTCGTGAATCAGGTCCTCGTGGGTGAGCGCCTCGCCCTTGCCGTAGCGCCACTCCTTGCGGACCGTCTTGTGCAGGCACTCCGCGAACGCCTCCGCGAGACGATCGGCGAGCGCCTCCGCCATGATGGCGTTGTAGTCGTCGTGCTCTCGCTTGAACGCGTCGCAGAGCTCCCGGAGCCCGATGCCGCTCGTCACCGCGAAGCCACCGATGTAGTCGGCGACGCCGCTCTCCTTCGGCGCGACGAAATCCGCGAGGCAGAAGTAGGGGTCGTCGTGGTCCTTCTGCCGCTGCTGGCGCAGGAAGTGGAAGCGCTCGAGGACCTTCGTGCGCGAGGCATCGGTGTAGAGCTCCACGTCGTCGCCGACCGCGCTGGCGGGGAAGAAGCCGTACACTCCCCGCGCCTCGATGAGCCCCTGCGCGATGATCCGGTCGAGCAGCGCGTTGCCCTCGGCGAAGAGCTGGCGGGCCTGCTCGCCGAGCCGCTCGTCCGTGAGGATGCGCGGGTAGCTGCCTTTCAGCTCCCAGGTGCGAAAGAACGGCGTCCAGTCGATGAACTCGCGTAGCGTCGCGAGGGGGAACTTCGTGAGCACGCGCACGCCGGTGAACTCGGGAACCGGCGGCGTCTCCCGGACCCAGTCGATGGGCGTCCGCTTCGCGCGCGCAGCCTCGAGCGACAGGAGCTTGAAGTTCGGCGCCGAGTGTAGCTTCCGTAGCTTGTCGTACTCCGCGCGGTGCGCCTGGACGAAGCCCGCTTTCCCGTCCTCCGAGAGCAGGCTCGTCGTGACCGGGACTGCCCGGCTCGCGTCCACGACGTGGACCACGGGCTGGCTGTAGTGCGGGGCGATCTTCACGGCGGTGTGAGCCTTGCTGGTCGTCGCTCCGCCGATGAGGAGCGGCAGCGTGAAGCCCTGGCGCTCCATCTCACGAGCCACGTGCGTCATCTCGTCGAGCGAGGGCGTGATGAGCCCCGAGAGCCCGATGAGGTCGGCCTTCTCGGCCTTCGCCTTCTCGAGGATCTTCTCGCAGGGGACCATGACGCCCATGTCGAACACCTCGTAGTTGTTGCAGGCGAGCACCACACCGACGATGTTCTTCCCGATGTCGTGCACGTCGCCCTTCACGGTGGCGAGCACGATCTTCCCCTGGGTGCGCACGGCCTGGCCGGCCGCCGCCATGCTCGCTTTCTCCGCCTCCATGAACGGCGTGAGGTAGGCGACCGCCTTCTTCATGACCCTCGCCGACTTCACGACCTGGGGCAGGAACATCTTGCC
>CAYUAW010000384.1:3466-7222 GCA_964442485.1 uncultured Polyangiaceae bacterium | reverse complement strand
TTCGCCTTCGGCGAACTGCTCCCCCCGCCGCCTTCGGCGTGCTCGCTCCGCTCGCGTTGTTCCGCACCTTTGATGTCTCGGGGACGACGTCGGCCGGGGTGCGGCAAGCCGTGCGAGTTCGAGACCGAGGCGAGTGAAGTGAGCGCGATGATCGATGTTCGGCGGCCTGTCTTGCTCGCTCATGCGCTTCCCCTTCGAACGGCCACTGGATCACATCCGACCGCGGGTGACGCCCCTCGGGTACGAGCTCGAGTCGTGCTCGACCTCGCCCCCGAGTCCCTTCGACCGCGCCGATCCGTCAGCGAGTGAACAGATCGGACATCACTGCGACGTCGTTGTCGCAAGCGTGATTGAGGCAGGGCAAACCGAAGCCCGCCTCCATCGACTTCAGCAGCGAGAAGTGCGTGTACCGCCGTGCGCTCGTCACCGCGTGGCGGCCGTAGTTCGTGTCGATGATGACCACTACCTGGTTGGTGTTCGGGGCCAGGCTGTAGTCGTTCTCGTCCCAGACGACGACGATCGCTCCGTTGCCGTCGCGCCACGCACTCGATTCGTGGATCGCCGTCACCAGCCGCTGCACCGTCACGTCTCCTTGATAGATGAGTGCGGGATTCAAGCCCGACTGCGAACCGTCGTCGCTGGGGTCGAAGTTACAGAACGGCCCGGCGTTCCCACGGCCATGCTGATCGTTGCACTGATTCGGAGCAATGAACGAAAACGAAGGCACTCGACCGTCGCCGAGGTCTGCGAACAACGTTTCGAACGAAGCCACATTGCTCCGACTGTTGTTCCACTCGTGGCCTTCCTGCACGTTCTTGAAGTACACGAACGGATTGTGCTTCACGGCATAGAGCGCGACGACATCCGCCTGGGTGAGCGGAGGTGTCAGGGCCGGACTGATCGAGCTGAAGTTCGTGTTGTTGGTGAAGAACCCGTCGCTGATGTTGACACCATCGGCGCCGGCGAGAGGAAGGCTCTCCTGGTAGCTCTTCCAGCTGGCGTGCTGGGCGACGAGCTGGTCGGCGATGGTCTTGCCGACGGTGTTCGCCGCTGCCGGGATAGACTGCACGCCGTCGATGTTGACCTCGCCAGGCGTGCCCTGGGTCTCGTTCGTGAAGTCGAGGGCTGGTGTCGCCGCGTCGACTCCCGCCCCCGAGATCGGGCAGATTGCGGGGCTCGCCGGGGCGTCGGTCGCTACGGCTCCCGATGCCAGGTTGGGAGTGCAGCTGGCGTTGTGCCAGTCCGGCGTGTTGTCGGTGAGAACGCCGAAGTTTGAGCCACCTACCACCTCGAGGTAATTCGTCAGACTCGGGTGTGCAATGGCGAAGTAGTTGGTCCCGAGATTCGCCGACTTTGCATACTTGTTGATGAACGGCGCATTCGGATTGTTCACGATCTGACTGAACCCGTGGTTCTCCATCATGATGAGAAAAATGTGCTCCAGACGCGGAATGCCCTTCGGGACTGGTCCCTCCGCGGCGAGTGCAGGCTGCGTCATGGCTAACAGGCTCAGTGCAATGGCTGCCTTCTTCACGATGATTGTCCTTTTCGAGTAGTTGCTCGCCGACTCGCGTGCATTTCCGCACAGCGACGCCCCTTGATACGGGCTCCCAGTGAGGGTCTCGTGGCGTGCGCGTGAGCGGATTGTGCGCGACAGTGAACCGCGCGTGACGAACGCTCCTGGACCCCTCGTGGCAGACGGCGCTGCACCTCGTCGGGCCACGCTGCCCGACATGAGGAGCTCCTCACGATGATGAAACCCGGCGAACCCTCGTCACGGAAGTGACGCGGCGCCGATTGCGCACGACGTCGTCCAGGTGGCCGATACCCCTCCCAAGACTCACCTCTGCCTACCGAACGGCTAAAGCCGTGGCCAGGCTGGCCGCTCATGCGTCCAGGAGATCCCGATTCTCGATCTGAAGCGATGCCGAGCCTGCTCGTGAAGAAGTGGCGGCGGCCTGCGGCCACGTGGGCCTTCACTGCCGCCCTCGGCTGCGTCACGAGCGCCTGCGGCGGCGATCCACGAGCGGCGGCACCCGCTCCGAGTGCCAGGCCCGACGATCCCTTCGCTCTGGCCCAGCCGGACGCGCTGGCCACGCCCTGCACCTTCGACGTCGCGAGCGGCGTGATGACCGTGACGGTCGCGAGCGGCGAGACGGCGCTCATCCTGAGGCGCTCCACCGACTCGATGATCACGCAGAACGGCGAGGTGTGCGACAACCCGGCGCGAGCTGCGAACGTGAAGTCGGTCCGTATCACGGCGGACTCGGGCGATTCCACGGTGGCGGTCAGCTACGTCAACGGCGTCTTCGCGATGGGTTCGGCGACGAGCACCGGCAGCGGTATCACCGTCGACATGGGCGGCAGCAACGGCAACGACGTCTTTCAGCTCGTCGGAACGGGCAACGCGGACACCGTCACCATGGGCTCGAGCGGAATCGGCGCGAATACCGACACGGTCGCCGACATCACGTTCATTCATCACCAGCCGGACTCCTTCAGCCTGTCGCTCGGCGCCGGGAACGACACGTTCACGGCAGACGGGGGCTACGGCACCGGCGCCACCTACGCCGGGGGCAAACCGCTCGTCGTCTACGGCGGCAGCGGCAAGGACACCTTCGACGAAGGCGTCGGCATCACGGCGAACGAAGAGCTGCACGGCGACGACGACGTCGACACCGTCACTTTCGCAAAGCGCCTCCAGGCCGTCACCGTGACGCTGGGCGGCGCCAACGGCGACGACGGTGGAACCAACGAATCGGACGATATCGTCGACGCCGAGATCCTGATCGGCGGCGCGGGCGACGACACCCTCACCGCTGCTGCCGGCGTCGCCGTCACCCTGAAGGGCGGCGCGGGCAACGACGTGCTCACGGGGGACAGCGGCGACGACGTCCTCAACGGCGAGGGAGGCAACGACACACTCGCCGGCGGCGACGGCGCGGACATCCTCAACGGCGGTGACGGCAACGACACCTTCGACGAGGGGACCGCGAGGAACGGCGCAGACGTCTTCAACGGCGGCGCCGGGGTCGACACGGTCGACTACTCGAACCGCACGGCCAACGTCGGCGTGAAGGTCACCATGGACGGATTGCTCGCGAACGACGGCGAGGCCGGCACCGAGGGCGACAACGTCAAGGCGGACGTGGAGAACGCGATCGGAACGAAGAACGCCGACCTCATCACGGGCAACTCTCTGGCCAATCGTATCGAGGGCGGGCGCGGCAGCGACCAGCTGAATGGCGGCGACGGCGACGACGTCTTCTATGAAGGCGCCGATCTGGTGAACGGTGACGTCGACAGCGACGTCGTCACCGGCGGAAAGGGCATCGACACCGTCGACTACTCGGGTAGAACCGCACCTCTGACCATCAAGCTGGACGTGACGGCCGACTCCGGTGATCGTTCGGTGACCCCTGTCGAGGGGGACAGCCTGGACTGCGAGAACGCGACCGGCGGCTCCGGTGTGAACACCATGACGGGCAACGCTGGCCCCAACTGGCTCTTCGGCGGCCCGTCGAACGACGCGATCTCCGGCGGCGCCGGCGACGACACGCTCGACGGGGGCGGTGGTGACGACGCGCTCGATGGTGGCAGCGGCGCCGACATCTGCTTCAACGACGGCGCGGGCCAGCGGCTCGAATGCGAGCTGTGATTTCCGCTACGTTGACACTAGAAACGAAGCAGTGGGTTACGTCGTGAGCTGAAGCTGTCGGGCCGAGGCTCCGTTCGGCATCGCCTCTGGCTGCTCTG
>CAYUAW010000384.1:0-3366 GCA_964442485.1 uncultured Polyangiaceae bacterium | reverse complement strand
CCGTCGGACCCGACAATTCGCGCATGTCCGAGTGATATGGCGGTCTACGTATCGCCATGCGGAAGCATCCCGGTCTATGCTCCGGGTTCTCACGTGAGAGGAATACAATGCGGCAGAAAACGCTTCTCGCCACCATCGTCACGCTGACCTTCTTGCTCGGCTCCGTGTTCACCACGGTGGTCGCGGCGACCCTGGCGGCTCAGCTCGACTTGCCCATCGCACTCGGCCTGAGCATCGGTCTGACGTGCCTGTGGTCGCTTCTCATGTGGCTCGTGTCGCCGCTCATCATGGATCTGATCCAGCGATGGGTTTACAAGGCGCGGAACATCACCATCGAGGAGCTCGGGCGGGAGCGGCCCGCGGTCGCGACGTTCCTTGCAGGGGTGTGTCAGAAGCACGGCATCCCGGTCCCGCGCCTCAAGATGATCGACGACATGACCCCGCAGGCCTACTGCTACGGGAGCCGCGCGGGGAACGCGCGCCTGGTCGTCACGCGGGGCATCCTGCACTACCTGGACGACGAGGAGGCGAAGGCCGTCTACGGGCACGAGCTCGGGCACATCGTCCACCGCGATTTCATCGTGATGACGCTCGCGGCGACGCTCCTGCAGATCCTGTGGAACATCTACATCGTCTTCCGCAACGTGCGCGGCAAGAACAACTCGAGGCCGCTCCTGCCCATCGCGCTCGCGGCGCTCGCCTTCTACTGGGTCGGGCAGTACATGCTGCTCTTCCTCTCGCGGTCGCGCGAATACTACGCGGACGCCTTCTCTGCGGAGGAGACGGGGAACGCGAACGCGCTGTCCCTCGCTCTCATCAAGATCGCCTATGGCCTCACGCGAGAAGCACCGACGCCGCTCTCCGTCAAGCTCATGGGCGGCACGCGCGCCCTCGGCATCAGCGACCCGAAGGGCGGAGGCGCCGCGGGCGTCGCGTTCGGCGCAACGGGCGGCGCCGCCGTCATCGAGCAGCAGCGTGCGAGCCACGGCGGAGCGCAGTCTTCCGCCGCCGCCATGCAGATCCCCGCCTTCATGGACAGCGTCCGTCGCACCGAGAAGGTCATGCTGTTCGACCTGTACAACCCGTGGGCGACGGTGCTCGAGCTCGGTTCGACGCACCCCCTCACCGGCAAGCGCATCCGCGCTCTCAGCGAGCAATCGGCCGCGCGCGGCCAGCAGCCGCTCGTCTCGCTCGATCGCATCGACGCCTCGGGGCACGAGCTCGACATGGGGCGTATGTACGGCACCTTCTTCTTCGAGATCGCCATTTACTTCATGCCGTACATCACCGCGGCCATGTCGCTCATGCTCGTCCTCGGGCTCGCGTTCTTCGCCGGGTCGGGGATGGTGGGGCCGGGCATCGGCGTGGTGGTCGCCGCGATAGGCCTCGGGATGACGCTGAAGGGGTTCTATCGCTTCGGCTCCATCGCAGACCCGGCGCCCGCCACCGTTCTCGAGCTCATGAGCGATCCCTACGCATCGCCGCTGCGCGGCAAGCCCGTACGCTTGAACGGGACGATCATCGGGCGCGCGGACGCCGGCAATCGCATCGGCGAGGACTTCGTGCTCTCGGATCAGAGCGGCGGGCTCATGCCGATCAACTACGAGTCACCCTTCGGCTTCCTCGGAAACTGGTGGTTTGCCGCGCGCAAGCTCGGCAAGCTCATGAGTGACCGCGTCGAGGTCGTCGGCTGGTTCCGCCGCGGCATCACGCAGCAGGTCGATCTAAAGCAGATGCAGACGAGCACCGCAGGCACCGTCTCGTCCTACACGGCGTTCTGGGGCAAGGCAGGCGGCGTCATCGTGCTGCTCATCGGCCTCGGGCTCGCGGCGGTGCTCTTTCTGTCGGGGGCTCAATGAGCGGAGTCCACGAGCTCGCCGAGAAGATCGAACATATGGCCCACGAGGGCGGCCACGGTGGCCACGGTGGCCACGGGGCGAAGGCCTCGGGGACGCACATCGGCATCAGCATGGCGGTGCTGGGCGTCATGCTGGCCCTCTGCTCGGCCCTGGTGGGGGGGCAGCGGACGCTCCTCATCGAGACGATGGTGATGCAGTCGACCAAGTGGGGGCTCGCCCAGTCGGAGGCCACGAAGTTCCGCGTCATCGAGGCGGATCTCGAGCTGCTCCGCTCGCTCACGCCGAAGCCGGACGAGATCAAGAAGGTGGAGACGACGCTCCGCTCCAAGCGCTCGCCGTCGGGCAAGGCAGACGACGAGGACACCGCCGAGCTGAAGGATCTCATCGCGTCGTCGACCGAGGACATGGCCGACCTCCTGACGCCCGATCCCGAAGAGGTGGGCCGCTTCAAGAAGCTCGCCCGCGCGTACGACCGCGATCACCGCGAGGCGAAGGAGGACGCGGAGGCGTACGACGGCGCCATCGAGGCGCACCAGGAAGCAGCCGAGCACTACGAGTGGGGTCAGCTTGCGGCGGAGGTCGGCATCGTCGTGGCGTCGATCGCGCTCCTCTTGTCGAGTCGCGGACTGTGGTTCATCGCGCTCGCGCTCGGGGCCACCTGCGCCGGGACGCTCGGGGTCACCTTCGTTCAGACACAGAAGGCGGTCGCGGCAGCCGAGCAGCGCATCAAGGCCGCCTCCGAGAACGTGCAGAAGATCGAGGCGGACGACGACGACAGCGAGGCGGCGCCGGCAGTGCCCGACGACTCGAGGACCGTCGAGAAGCCATAGACGCCGAAGGGCTCGAGCAGGGGGAAGGGCTCGAGCAGGGGGAAGGGCTCGAGCAGGGGGAAGAGCTCGGGCAGGGGGAGAGATCGAGCAGGGGGATCAGAGGAAGAGGGGGATCAGAGGAAGAGGGGGATCAGAGGAAGAGGGGGGGGCTCTCGGGACTTCTCAGTGTATCGACGTGCTCGACGGTGTCCAGGCCGCGGCCAGGCAGCCGCTGGTGCGAGCTCGCTTCGCTCGCTCGCAGCCTCGAGCGAAGCGATGTCCGCCACGAACGTGAGAATGACGGGATAGATACGAAGCATCGGATTCTCCTTTCGAGAGAACCCCTTCTCGATTCGCACCCGGAGGATCGGTCGAGGGCGGTTCCGCTGCGGAGCCGCCGCGCACTCTGCGTGCGCGGGCCTGCCCCTCGAGCGATCCGAGGCTGCGAATACGATCAAACACCTCGGAGAAGCCCCTCCCCTTGCACGCACGCTGACCCAGTCCCAGTCCCAGTCCCAGTCCCTGTCCCAAGTCCCGGGCGCACGCCGGAGCCCGTGTTACCGAGTCCGCCTCTCAGGACTCGCCCGACTACCGGGCGACTTTCCCTGCGTGACGCTTGTCTTCGCCGCGGACCATGAAGACGACCATCTCGCCGAGGTTGGTGGCGTGGTCGGCGAGACGCTCCAGGTACTTCGCGA
>CAYUAW010000383.1:1994-7226 GCA_964442485.1 uncultured Polyangiaceae bacterium | reverse complement strand
TCACCGCTCGATTCCGAACGCCTCGAGCCAGCGGTACACCTGCCGTCGATCGCGACCGAAGTGCTTGGACGTCGCCCGGACGCTGCGGCCCGTGGCCTCGTAGACGGCCAGGAACTCCTCGCGGGTCGGCAGATCGGGGAGCGGTGGAGCGGTCGCCTTGTCGTCGACCGAGACGGCCGCTTTCTCCGGAGAAGGGGGCCGTCGCGCACCGGGTGACGGCCGGGGCGCGTCGTCGGCGACGGCGAGCTCGGGCATGACCTCGCCGAGCATGCGCATGCCGACGTTCACGCTGTCGGAGATGGAGAGAAGCCGCTGCACGAGTCGATCGATGCCGCGCAGGTTCTCTGGCCACGAGTGACCGACGATGCGCTCGGCGACCGCGGGTTGAAGCTGGATGCTGCAGGGTCGCCCGCGTTCCTTGCCGGCACGCTCGGCGAATCGCTGGATCCAGTCGAGGATGTCCTGGCGTCGCTCGCGCAGAGCCGGCAAGCGCACCTCGAAGATGGACAGGCGCGCATAGAGATCCCGGCGGAAGCGGTCCTCGTCGACGAGGCGCGCGAGATCGCGATTGGTCGCGCACACCACGCGGACGTCCGTCTTGAGCGTCTGCACGCTGCCGACCGGTCGCACCTCGCCTTCCTGCAATACGCGGAGCAGCTTGGCCTGGAGCTCGAGGGGCAGCTCGCCGATCTCGTCGAGGAACAGCGTGCCCTCGTTGGCCGAGAGAAAGAGGCCGGCGTGCTTCGCCACGGCCCCGGTGAACGCGCCGCGCTCGTGGCCGAAGAGCTCCGATTCGATGAGCTGCGGTGACAGCTCGGCGCAGCTGAGCTTCAGGTACGGGCCGCTCCGCCCGCTCAGTCGGTGAATGTCGGCGGCGAGCCACTCCTTGCCGGTGCCGGTCTCGCCGAGGACGAGCACCGCACCTGCCTCCGGCGCCGAGCGCGCGACGACTTGCCGCACGCGCACCATCGTTGGTCCGACGCCCGGGAGCTGCGTATCCTCGTCCGCTGGGGTGACCGGAGCCGCCTCGTCGACGACGGCGATGGTGTCTCCGAACCGGACCATCGCCTGCACCGTGAGCGCCGTGGGCTTGTCGACGACCACGCCGTTCACGAGCGTCCCGTTGCTGCTGCCGAGGTCGGTCAGGATGGGAATGGCGAAGGCGTGCTGAACGCCCGCGTGTCGCCGGGACACGGTCGGGTGCGGGACGCAGAACGTCGAAGGGCTGCTCGACGGATCTCGCCCGAACTCGAGTCCCCGCGAAAGCTGCACCGTGAGCCCCGCAAGCTCCGGGGGATACACGAACCGGAGGCAGAGCGGCGGGGGCGCCGCGACGGAGAGCGGTTCGTTCGGCAGCGTTGGCGGCGGCCGAGTCTGCATGAAACACCAAACTAACTGCGGTTTCGCGAGCAGCGCAAGCGAGGCGCGCTAAGCGAGCGTTTCCTCGGACGCCTCGCAGGTCCTGCCCGGGTCTTGCGATGGGAGGGGCGAGCTGTCATACGCCTCTAGCATGGCGCTCCGCGTCGCTCGCCATGTCGGGGTGTCGTTCGTGCCGGGGCGCGATCTCGTCCACGTCTGGGTCGATGACGACGCGCGGGACGCGGCGCTCGAGCGATGGAAGCGACGCATCGTCGCGGTCGGTCTCGGGAGCGAGCTCACGGCGGGCGCCGAGCGTGGTCACTACTTTGCGCCCGCGTACTCGCTGCTGGGCGCGACGCACGTCTCGGACGCGATCACCCTCCCCGACACGCCCGAGGGTGAAGCGGAGGCGGCGGCGCTGCTCGTCCCCATCGCGATGGACCGGCGAACGATCGACAAGAGCTACGCGCTCTACCGCGAGGTGGCGGGCGAACGAGGCTGGGTCGCCGTACCCGCGCTGCTCGGCCGCTACGCGAGCACGCTCATCGGAATGGGCCGACACTCCCGCTGGCTCAGCTTGAACGTCGGGGATGATGCCTCGGCGCCCATCGTCTTCGCCGGGACTCACAAGGGCTATGGCCGGGAGTTCCTGCGGAGCCACGGGCTTCCCGTCGCGCCGGGTGGACACGCTGCGACGCCGGAGGCAGCTGTTCGTCGCGCCCACGCCATCGGCTGGCCCGTGGTGCTGAAGGGCCTCTCGTCGGGAAACTCGGAGACCGTCATCCTCGGCATCGACGACGACGACGGGTGTCGCCAGGGCGCCGCCGCGCTCATCGGGCCGGAGGGCACGCCGATCCTCGTCGAGGCCATGGTCGAAGGCGTCGAGGTACGCGCTCACTTCGCCGCCGGCAAGCTCCACTCCGTTTACCGAGCCGTACCGCGCTACATCGAAGGCGACGGCAAGAAGAGCCTGCTTCGCCTCATGAACGAGACGATGCCGGAGTTTCTGCAGACGGCGCTGTCGCATCCGGTGCTCGCGCGACGACTGTTGTTCCAGCTCTGGCAGTTCGGCGTGCGCAAGGTGGAAGACCTTGCCCGGCTCATCGTCGACGAGGGGGCGAAGGTGCGCGTGTCGGCGGCGACGTTCGCCGGCATGGAGCAGCTCGATGCGAGCGCCGTGCACGCCGAGGACCGCGCTCGCATCGAGTCGATCCTCGAGCGGTACGGCTCGCCGTCGTGCGGCGTCGATCTGATGCTGAAAGAGTTCGGGCGACCGCTTGCCGAGGGCGGCATCGTCATCGAGCTGAACTGCCCTTGCGGCTTCGGCTACGTGTCGAACCCCCGTGAGGTGGCGACGCTGGAGCTCGACGCGCTGACGGCGCGCGCGACCGGATTTCTCGCCGCGGGGGGCCGCGTGCCGGTCTGGATCGTCACTCGGGAGGATTTCGCCGCGAGCGAACGACGCACGGCCGTTCTCGCCGCCGCGGCACGGGAGGGGCGCGTCGTGGGGTTCCATCGCGCTGACCCGCAGTGTGGCTGGCTCGCTGTCCTCACCGACGCGAAGGACCTGCTGGTCGTCGAGATGGACGAGGAGAGCGTGGCGGCGATGGGGATGCCTGAACACCTCGAGCCTCGCCTGATTGCTAGGGACGTCGAGGCGCTCGGCCGCTCTCATCCGCGGCTCGTCGCAACGGCGCTCCAGGCGGGCGGCACGGCTACGGTGCTCTGAGCGTTGTCCCATGCCGGGGTCCCAGGGGGCGTCCCATGGGACTCGAGCCCTGGACAGAGGCTGCGGGGGGCTCAGTCGAACAAAAACAGATGGTTACGAGCGTCCCCCGAGCCGGCATGCCTGTTGCTCTAACGGTCATCGCCCGCCGACGCAGACGGGCTTCACCAAGGAAACAACCGATGTCGAAGAATAAAGGCGCCGTTCTCATCCCGGAATCCCAGCTCACCGACGAGGAGCTCGAGGAGATCACTGGTGGGTTGCTTCCGGCGGTGAACTTGGGCCAGCCCATCCTCATCGGGTTGAATCAGCCGACCATCGCGGGGCTCACGAACGTTCCCGCGGTCCAGGGGCTGCCGACCTTCAACCGCTCCCCGATACGGGCGGGCGACGGATGCGGCACCGACGATTCGGGCACGATGGGCTGCCCCGGCTGATAGACGAGAGCCATGTCGGCACCGTCGCTCTGGAATCGCTACGACGGCCCGATGGATGACGCCTCTGCCGCGACGTTCAACCTCCTGCGAGGACTGAACGTCGCGGCGGCGCCTGGGAGCGTCGCCGGGTACGTCACCGCTCACCCCGCGTACCCCTCTCTCGCCGCCATGATCGACGGACTCGCCGAGTTCGGGGTTCGAGCTTCGGCGCGCCGGATCGGCCCGGAAGGTTTGTCGTCGGTCGCCGTGCCCGCCCTCGTGCACGTCCGCGACGCCGCCGCGGCCGGCGCGTTCTGGCTTATCAGCGACCACTCTGGTGGTCGCTTCGAATGCCGCTTGCCGAGCGGCAAGGTTGAATGGCTCACGGAGGCCGAGCTCGTCGCGCGCTACCTCGGGATCGTCGTTTCGGCGGTCGCTGCGCCCGACGCCGGGGAGCGGTACGCGACGCGCCACGAGCGCGCCGACCGAATGCGAGCGCGGTTGCCCCACGTTGCGGTCGCGCTGTTCGCCGTCGCGTTCGGCACGGTGTGCGCCGCTGCTTCGGGTGTGCCGGCGGGCTCCGCCGGAAACGCACTGGGTCTGTCGCTCACCGGCTTCGTCGGCCTCGGGCTCACGCTGTATCTCTCCCTGCGCGAGCGCCTCGACGGCACGAGTCTTCTCGCGAGGCTTTGCCCCACGGGCAAGACGTTCAACTGCGCCTCGGTCGTCGGCTCGACGGCAGGCTACGTCGCCGGAGTCGTCCCGCTGGCGGATGTCGGCGCAGCCTTTTTCATCGCGGAGCTCGTCGCGTTCACCGTGGCAGCGCTGGCAGGTCTGACGAACGCATTCTTCGCAGGTCTCATGTTGCTCGGCGCCGCCCTCGTTCCGGTCATCGTCTATTCTCTGGTGCAGCAGGCCGTCGTGCTCCGGCGCTGGTGCACCCTGTGTCTGCTGGTGGACGGGGTCCTCGGCGTTCAGCTCGCCCTGGCCGCTCGCGCAACGCGTCTCGACCTGCACGCCGTGGGCGGCGTCGGTGCGCGCGACGCCGTCTTGCTGCTTGGCTCCGCCGTTGCAGCCGCGCTCGCCTACGCCGTTGCACGGCCGCTCGTCACGCCTGCGCTTGCCGCCCCTCGACTCCACGCGGAGCTCGAGTCGTTTCGCAGTATGCCGGAGGTCTTCGCCGCAACGCT
The DNA here is from genome assembly GCA_964442485.1 of uncultured Polyangiaceae bacterium. GTDB lineage: Bacteria > Myxococcota_A > Polyangia > Polyangiales > Polyangiaceae > DASZVB01. Next base: position 2,535 of record CAYUAW010000383.1, on the reverse strand, counting down.
GACGCGCATGCCGGTGGTCGCGACCGACCTGCCGGGAAAGGTGCTCGAGGGCGACCCGGCCGCGCCGATGGAGCTCCTGCTCGTCTCGCATCCGTTCTGCGTGGCCTGCGCGGACGCGCACACCGCAGTGGAACGCCTGTGCGAAGCATTTCCGAGGCTCGTACGGACGGCCACTGTGTTCTCGGTCTCCAGCGAGGATCGGGCCGCCGCAGGGGCCGCGTGCGCATTGCTCGCCGGGACGCGCGAGCTCGGCGACTGGTACTCCAATGTCGAAGACAACGTCGAAGAGTGGCTCCGTAGCCCCCGCAGCGCGCCCGCCGAGGAACAGCTCACCGTTCTCGCTGCACAGCGTGCCTTCGCCGAGCGCGAAGCAGCGCTCGACACGCCCGCGATCTTCGTGGACGGCCGGCGCCTACCTCCGGGGTTCGCGCTCCGCCATCTCCGTTTCTTCCTACGCGCGGAGCAGCGTAGGCTCCGGGCGGCAGGTCTTTCCGCGCGGGAGAGTGCGTGACCCATGCAGTTGACGGAAGCAGAGCACGAG
>CAYUAW010000383.1:0-1894 GCA_964442485.1 uncultured Polyangiaceae bacterium | reverse complement strand
GGCGCCTGGGCGAGCTCGGAGTCTTGCAATGAGCGACGAACGCCAGGCGATGCAGCGTAGCATCCTGTCGCAGCTCGTCGTCGTCGACGACTTCATCCAGGACTTCGACGCGTTCCGCGAGCGGGCGCTCGCCGCGGAGTTCCGCCCGCTCGGCGGCGGCATCCTGGAGACGGGCCTCTACACCGAATACTTCGGAGAGGATGGCGTCATCGAGCGCATTGCCGGCATCGTCGGCTTTCCGCTCGTCACCGCCGACCCGAAGGGCACGGGGCGGTTCAGCCTCCGCACGAGCCGTATGACCATGGGCCTGGACATTCACGCCGACGACTGCGTCCTCGGCGGCATCCTGTACCTGAACCGTCCCGAACATTGCCAGGGCGGCACCAGCGTCTTCCGTCATCGCGAGACCGGGCTCTTTGCGTTCCCCTCGGAAGAAGAGCAAGCGCGACTCGGGCTCGCTGCCGATCCCCGTGGTTACTTCCAGTACTTCTGCAGGGAGCAGGGCATGGACCGCACCAGGTGGGAAGAGGTCGCCCGCGCCGAGATGAAGCCGAACCGCCTAGTCCTGATCGGCGGAGGCCTCTTTCATTCGCACACGTCCGTGTTCGGAAATGATCTGAACGACGGCAGGCTGGTGCAGCTGTATTTTCTGAATGCGCGGGAATAGGTAGACTTCGAGGAACACATGCAGCGCGGCGGGGCAGCTTCGACGGTCGTACTCGCGCTGTCGTGCGCACTTGTGATGGTCTCATGCGCCTCGCACGACACAGTGCTCGGGCGCGCGGACTACGAACGGGGCGTTCTCGAAGCGGGAGCTCTGGAAGCCGGAGGCGGCGGACGACCCGCCACGTCGCTCGCGTGCGATCCGCGCGAGCTGTCGTCCGGCGTCGTCACGACGGCGACGTTGCCGGACGCATCGTCGGGGTCGTGCGAAGCTCTTTCATGTCCCGGGGACGGAGGCTGTGCGACGTTCGAGTGGCCCGTCGTCCAGGCGTGCAATACCGTCGCCTCGCTCGACATCCTGTCGTCGGTCGTCGTGGGTTGCGGCTTCATCGTCGTCGAGGCGCGGGCCGGCGGCAACGTCGTGTTCGAGCAGTCGATCTACGATCAGAGAACGGGAGCGCTCGTCGGTACGCGCTCGAGCCTGCTGTCGGGTCAGCCTTTCGCTCACGGACCAGTGGTCACTTGCGCTGACGCGCGTCCCGGAGGGCGCCTTCGAACCAAGGCTCTCTCGCCGTGGAAGGACGACTGCCCGTCAGCCATCGTGTGTGACACGTGCTGGCCCCGGGGTGCGTCTCCGAGAACCGGATACGCCTGCACCTGCGCGGCCGGCACCAACGAGGATTGGCGGCCAGACGGCGGCACGTGAACCTGCGCCTCGCGCCGGCTCACGACTTTTGCCTCGACGCGGTCGACTGCATGGGAGGAACGGAAATGTCTGCTAGATTTTGCGCGTGGAGAGGCGCTGCGTTCTTTGGGTCGTCATGAGTCTCGGGGCGGTAGTGAGCCTTGCGGGCTGCTCGAACCGTAAAGACGTCGTCGCCACGTCGACCTCGAACCCGGACTCGCTCCCCGACGGCACCTTCGCGACGCCACAGATGACTCCTGCCCCGTGCCAGGAGGGCAATTACTCCGGAAGCTTCTTCACCACCAAGCGCGACGGCGGCCCGTCGTTTCAATACTCCGGGAGCATCACCTTCACACTCACCAAGTCGTTGAGCGGAGAGTTCAAGGTGCTCGACGACACGGCGAAGCTCCAGGGAATGGGCACGGACGGGAGCAAGTTCGTGGCTGACATCGTCAGCGGAACCTGCAGAGAGGGGACGTTCCAGACGGAGCTCGAAAATGGGATGTTCACGCCGACGACCGGCTCCATGTTCACTTTCGACGGGCA
>CAYUAW010000382.1:4610-7235 GCA_964442485.1 uncultured Polyangiaceae bacterium | reverse complement strand
TTGCGCGGCGCCGCCCTCGGACGCCCCCATCAGCGCCGAGGAAGCGGCGTTCCAGCCGTACGCGCGGGCGCCCTGGCGCCTGCTTTCCTTCGCAGAGCGCGACGACATCGTCCTCTTCACGTCCGACATTCTCATCTCGTATCAGGGCGCCACGCCCGACGACGTGCTGCGGCCGCTGGGTTGGGCGCCGGAGACGCCTCAGAGCCGGTCGCTCGGCGACGCGCGCGCGCTGGCCGTGCGCGTCGCGCGTGAAGCCGCGTTACATCCCGAGAACTTCGCCGCGCTCGCGCAGCAGTACTCGGACGACGTCGTGACGCGGCCTCTGGGGGGCTCGCTCGGGGGGGTGCGGGCGAGTCAGCTACCGGGGGAATTTCTGGATGCCTTGACGGTGCTCGGTCCCGGGGAGGTTTCGCGGGTCGTCGTCCGACAGCAGGGGTTTCACATCCTCCTGCGCAGGGCGCCTCCCGAGCCGGAGACCGTCTCGGGTCGGCGAATTCTGATCCCGTACAAGGGAACGTACCTCAGCGCGGAAAAGGCGGTCACGCGCTCGCGCGAAGCCGCGCAAGCGCTGGCCGAGGGCATCGTGAATCAGGCCCGTGCGGGGACGCCCTTCCCGGCACTGGTGGCACAATATTCGGAGTACGGTGACCGTGACTACGGCGGCGACATGGGCGCCTGGTCGACCATCGATCCCGAGATGCATCCCAGAGAGGTCGAGACCCTGTCTCGCCTCGAGATCGGTGAAGTGAGCGCGCCGCTCGACACCATGACGGGGTTTCAGATCCTGCAGCGGAGCGAGCCGTCTCCCCGGCCGCCGTACGCGATGGCCGCGATCCGGCTGAAGGTCGATCCCGACGCCCACGCCCCCTCCCCGCTGTCGCCCGAGGCTGCCGACGCGGAGGCGCGCACCGTGGAAGCCAGGCTTCGTGAAGGGTCCATTTCGTTCGAGGCGCTCGCGAAGGAGCGTGGCTTCGAAGGGGTGGAGCGCTGGGAATTCGGCCACGGGCTGCCCGAATTGACGCTCGCGCTCGACCAGCTCCGCTTCGGCGAGGTCGCGCCCGAGCCCGTCAAGGTGCCCTTTTACGTGGTCATCCCGATGCGCCTCGATCCGGCGCTGAGCTCAGCTGAGGCGCCCAGGCTCGCTTACGGGCTTCCCATGCGCGCGGTACCCGATCTGGAGCGCCTGTTCCACGACGCTCGAGGACCGGGGCTCAGCGAACATCTGAGCGTCCTCACGAAGCCAGAAATCATGACCGCCCTTCGCTTCACGGAACCGGAGCGAAGAGCCCTCACGGCCACCGTGGGCACGCTACGCGAGCGGCTCCTCGCGTCCAGCAACGGAGACCAGCGCGTGGAAAGCTACCGCGACGCCAGGGGCAAGCTTCACGACGGGATGTCGGAAGCGAGCTACGCGCGCGTCATGGCGTTCGTCGAGGAAGAGGCGGCCCGGGCGCTCCTGGCCCAGCCGTAGCGCGCGAGCGAAAACCGTGCTCGGCCTTTCTGGGCTCGCCGAACCGAGCGAGGTCTTCCACGGGATACTCGGCATACTGAGCTTTCGCCTCTTCCCGTTTGTCGCTTACGTCTCGATAAAGGGCCGGTACCGCTGGTTCACTCGCTGCTTCGCGGTGCTGGGCTATGTCGCAATCGTCGTCCTCGCGGCGCGGACCGGTCCGTCGTCGGTGCCGTGGCTGGCGCTCTCGTGCGTCTATTTCTGCGGCGCGGGCTGGGCCGCCTACGAGCTCTTGCCTCACGTTCGGAGCCGCATGGTGTGGTTCCTGGCGTCGGCGCTTCTCTTCCTCGTCGTCCCGAGCGCGCTGGTCCGACCACCCCCGATGTCGTTTCTGGCGGTGGGCTGGGAAGCGATGCTCAAGGCGTACAGCTACGGAGTCGAAGCCCGGCGGCCCGAGGACCGCACGCTTCCGGACTTTCTGTTCTTTCTGCTGGTGAACCCCGTTCTTGCGTATCGCCGCCGCGGGCGGCCGCTCCCGTCGTCGCGGCCTGGACCCGAGGGGGTGGTGCGGTTCGTGTGGGGCGTGCTCGTCACGCTGTGCGCGATCGGCGTGCTACAGCCCCTGCACGCGCAGGCGGCGCACCGCGGCCCGCGAGCGCTGGTCGTACCGTGGCTCTTCCTTCTCGTGGTCGGCGCGCTGCGCCTGCTCGGCGAGTACGCGGTGCAATCCGGCGTTGCGAGCATCAAGATCGGGGTGATGCGTCAGCTCGGCTACGAGGTCCCCGAGCGGTTCCACTATCCGCTGTTCGCGCGGAGCCCCGCCGATTTCTGGCGAAGATGGAACACGTACGTGGGCGACTGGGCGCGGACGTACGTCTTCTTGCCGCTGATGCTCGGACTGTCACGGCGCGCAAGGACGCGCGATCGGCGTCTGCCCTACGCCGCTTCCATCATCGTCACGCTGGGCGCAGTCGGACTGTTGCACGACGCCTACATCGTCGCGGCGGACGGCCGCCTTCGCTTCCCAGGGACGCTCTGGTTCGTCGCCGTCGGCGTGGTCGTCGTCGCGTGGGAGGCAGTGGGGAGTCTCCTCGGAGAGAGCCGCGTCCGTACCTGGCTCGAGCGCGTCCTCTTCCTGGTGGTGGCAAGCTACGCCGCGACCTACCTGTGGTGGT
>CAYUAW010000382.1:1845-4510 GCA_964442485.1 uncultured Polyangiaceae bacterium | reverse complement strand
GCGTTGTAGCCGCACATGCCGTGCACGCCGCTGCCCGGGTGAGCGTAGCTCGAGCACAGGTACACGTTCGGCACCGGCATCCGGTAGCGGAAATAGGGGAACATCGGACGGAATACGAGCTGATGATTCCACGCGTTCGAGCCGCCGCCGAGGTCACCGCCGACCAGGTTCGCGCTCATCGCCTGCAGATCGTCGGGGGTGACGGCGTGACGCGCGAGGATGCGCGACCGGAACCCGGGCGCGAGTTCCTCGATGCGTTCGACGATGACATCCGCGAACGACTCGCGGTGCGCCTCCCAGCCGCCTTCGACGCGCGGGGGCACGTGGGTGTAGCAGTACAGCGTCGAGTGACCGGGGGGGGCGCGCGACGGATCCGCGAGGCTCTGCTGTCCGATGACCAGGTACGGACGCGTCGGCAGCTTGCCGGCCCGCACCTCCCTGGTGAATCGCGAAAGATCGTCGACGCTGTCGCCGGCGTGAACGACCGCGCTCTCCCGCGCCGCCGCCACGTTCCACGGCACGGGCGAGGTCAACGCGAAGTCCACCTTGAAGGTGCCCCAGCCCTGCGCGAAGGACGACATCTTCCTGGTCACGCGCCCGGGCAGATGCTCCTGGCCGATGAGCTCGAGAAGCAGTGACGCGGCGGCGGTGTCGGCGAGCACGGCGCGCGCAGGGATCTCGTCGCCGCCGTCCAGGCGAACCGCCGCCGCGCGGCGATTCGAGACGACGATCTTGCTCGCGCGAGCGCCGAGACGGAGCCTCCCGCCGTGCGACTCGAGGATGCGCACGAGCGCGTTCGTCACGCGCTGCGCGCCGCCGACCGGAACGGGGTAGCCGCCCGTCGTCGCGCTGACGGCGAGCATGTATCCGAGCCCTGCGCCGAAGCGATCGTCGGGACCGACGTCGGCGTGGAGCGCGAGACCCGGGATCACGCGGCGCGCCGCCGCGCTCTGGAATTTCCCCTCGGCGAGCCCGCGACCGCTCCGGCCGAGCAGGGTCGCGAGGCGCAGCATGGCCAACGGACCGAGCGCCAGCATGGGACCGAGCGCCGGCAGCGGGCCGAGCAGCACGCGGAACAGACGCTCCTCGATGGCCCGGTGAAAGCCGGCGATCTTGCGCCACACGTCGCCGTCGCGCGGCGACCCGAAGAGCGCAGCGTCGCGATCGACCTCGCGACTGATGCATGCGAACGTCCCGTCAGGAGCAGGGTGGCAGCTCTCGTAGCGTGCGTACGCCCACTCCACGTGTCGCTCGAGCTCCAGGTCCCGGAACGCAGGGCTCGATTTCGCGAACGGGAAGAACGCGGCCCCGACGTCGTGAACGAAGCCGCGCTCCGTCATCTCCTCCGAACCGAGGGCCCCGCCGGGCCGGCGCTGATTCGCCTCCACGACGACGACGCGGAAGCCCTTCCGCGCGAGCACGCAGGCCGCAACGAGGCCGTTCGGGCCCGATCCGATGACGACGACGTCGGGGTCTCTGCTCGACACGTTCCGGAATGTATCAGGGAAACTTTCCATCGTCGGGAAAGCCTGATATCCGTGGAGAGTGATCGCCCTCGGCATCGACCCCGGCTCGCGTCATTTCGGCTGGGGCGTCATCCGGTCGGAGGGCAACCGCATCACGCACGTCGCGCACGGCGTCATCGACGTCGATCCGGCGCTTTCGCTCGCACGGCGGCTCGCGCACATCGACACGACGCTCACCGAGGTCATCGGCCGCTACCGGCCCGAGGTCGGCTCGGTGGAGACGCTGTTCTTTCATCGCGACCCGCAGGCCGCCGCGAAGCTCGGGCACGCGCGCGGCGTGGCCCTGCTCGGCCTGGCCCGCGCGGGCGTCGAGGTCGCCGAGTACGCCCCTGCTCACGTGAAGCGGGCGGTGGCCGGCAAGGGCAACGCGGACAAGCGCCAGGTCGCCCACATGGTGCGGGCCCTTCTCGCCCTCGAGGTGCCGCCGCGCAGCGACGCGGCGGATGCGCTCGCGCTCGCCATCACCCACTGCCGCCGCGGCCCCATCGACGAGGCCATCGACGCGCGGCGCTCCGCGCTGCCGCCCGAGCTAGCGGCGCTGCTCGGCCGTCGCAGGCGTCCGCGCGCGCCAGGGTTCCGGCGAGCGCCCGACTGAGCGCGAGCCGCTATCGTCTCTCGCACGCCTCGACCGCGCCGAGGAGCGTCTCGACGGGAACGGGCTTCTGCAGGAAGGCCCGGACGTTCGCGGGCGTGACGATGTTCGGATCGCAAAATCCGCTCATCAGGAGGAAGGGAAGCTCCGGAGCGAAGGAGAGTACCTTCTCGGCGAGCTCGACCCCGGTCATGCGGGGCATGAGCTGATCGCTGATGACGACGTCGAAGTCCAGATGCGCCCCCTTCAACCGCTCCAGCGCGTCGAGCGGGTACTGGGTCGTCACCACCGCGTGACCGGCGCGCTCGAGCACCCGCCGGGTGAGCTTGAGCACTGCCGCCTCGTCGTCGATGCAGAGCACCCGTCGAGAGGTCGTTCGAGCCACTTCCCCGGGGCGGGCGGGAAGCGGGCCGTGCGCCGGCAGATAGAGCTCGACGGTCGTCCCGTCCCTGATGCTGGAGCGCGCCACGACGGCGCCGCCGTGGCGCGTCGCGATGGCCTTCACCATCGACAGACCGAGACCCGAGCACCCCTGATCCTTCCAGGT
>CAYUAW010000382.1:0-1745 GCA_964442485.1 uncultured Polyangiaceae bacterium | reverse complement strand
GAGCCGCGAGACGTTGCCCGCGATGGGCTCGACCGCGAGGCGGAAGTCGCGCGCGACGGCGCTCACGACGGTGGAGAGCATGTCGAGCTTCTGTGCGCTCTGCAGCGCCTGCTCGGCGCGCTTGGCCTGCGTGGTGTCGCGTACCAGGACCGACACCGAGGTCACCTCCGCCCCCTCGAAGATGGGCCCCACGATGTTCGAGGTCCACTGATCCAGGACAGACGTGTAGACGTCGTAGGTCGTCGTGATCCCCTCGCGGAAGGTCCTGTCGTACGCCTCCCTCATCACCGGGTGGAACTGTGGCTCGACGAAGTCGAACGGCGTCGCCTTGCCGATCAGATCCTCGATGCGAATCCCCGGCTCGGCATGGTTGACGAAGAGGTACCGGTAGTTCCTGTCGAGGACGACGACGAACTCGAACGGATTTTCGACGATGGAGCGCCACCTGCGCTCCGAGTCGCGGAGCTTCGTCTCGAGACGCGTCCGCTCCGTCACGTCATTGAAGACGAGCACTGCAGAGCGTACGCCGAGCTCGGCGGAGGAGACCGGGTTGGCCCTCGCGAGGACCATGTACCGGCGCCCGGAGCGGTCGCGCAGCACGAGCTCTGCGCTCGCCGGCTCCCCTCGGAGCGCGCGACCGACCAGCGCCTCGCACGCCTCATGGTACTCCGGGGCAATGTAGGAGTAGGGTGGTCCGCTGCCGAGCAGTTCCTCGCGAGGGATGCCAACCATGCCGCAGAGCGGTCCGTTCACCTCCCGGTGAGAACCTCCCGCGTCGATCACTGCGACCCCGTCCGGCAAACTCGCGAAGATCGCCGCCCAGGACAACGATTCCTCGAGAGCGGAACCGCCGGGCCGTGCGTCGGGCGCACCCGGGTCTTGCGAATCGGGTCTCATTGCGTTGCTTACCCAGAATACGGGTATTTGCCGACGTGCCGCAATTGACTACCGGTTGCCGGGCCGGTCGAGGGTGTAGCCGAATCGAGCGCGGTGATTTACAACGCACCGCGCGCCAGAATCTTTCGTGCGCGCCCGACGTCCTACAAGACGGAAGAATCGTAGCCATGCGCACCCTCAAATCAGCTGCTCTCGCCGCCATGATCGCCTTTGGTCTCGCACCTATGGCCACTGCGGGAGCCGATCCGGCGCCTCCTCCCGCCCCCGCTGCGAAGCCGACGGATCCATCAGCCGAGGCCATCGCCGATCGCGTCCAGGCGTTTTACGACCGCACGAAAACGTTCGCGGCTGATTTCACCCAGCGATACACGATCAAGGCCTACAACCGCACCAAAGACAGCCACGGGAAGGTCGTCTTCGAGAAGCCCGGCAAGATGAGCTGGCGCTACGCGTCGAACGGCAACCGCGTCGTCGCCGACGGAAAGCTCCTGAGGGTCTACGAGGACGACAACAAGCAGATGTACGAGCAGCCCATGGACCAGAGCCAGTACCCGGCGGCGCTGGCCTTCCTGCTCGGCGGCGGCAGCGTGAAAAAGTCGTTCATCCTGCAGAAGCTCGACGGTGCGCGGCTGGGCTTCACGGGCGGGTGGGTGCTGAAGGGCGAACCGAAGGAACCGACGCCGGCGTACCAGACGATGCTGCTCTACGTCGACGGGAAGACTGCCCAGGTGCGCCGCGTGATGCTCATCGACGCGCAGGGCAACCGCAACCGCTTCGACTTCTCGAACCCGATCGTGAACGAGAAGACCGCCCCCGACGAGTTCAAGTTCGTGCCCCCGAAGGGGACG
>CAYUAW010000381.1:0-7237 GCA_964442485.1 uncultured Polyangiaceae bacterium | reverse complement strand
AGCAAACCTGTCGACTTGCGTTCGACGGTTCCGGTGCGCGCTACTGTGTCGGCGCGGTGCCGCCCATTGCGGGGACGCAGGCGGGGGCGACGCACTGGAAGCCGGGGTTGCAGTCGGCGTTGCTCTGGCAGGGCCATGCGCAGCGGCCGACCTGCGTGTTGCAACGATGCGAGAGGCACGTGGCGTCCGTCTGGCAGGGGAACGCCATCGCTGCAGGGGTCGACATGGTGCCAGCAGGGGCCGGTGCGGTCGGTGCGGGCTGCTGCGGGTAACCGGGCTGCTGCGGATAGCCGGGCTGCTGACCGTAACCGGGCTGCTGCGGATAGCCGGGCTGCTGACCGTAACCGGGTTGCTGCTGCGGGTAGCCAGGCTGCTGCGGATAGCCGGGCTGCTGCGGATAGCCGGGCTGCTGCGGATAGCCGGGCTGCTGGCCATAGCCGGGCTGGCCGTACGCGGGTTGCTGCGGGTAGCCACCTTGCGCCGGTTGCGCGGTGTCGTCGTTCTTCTTGCAGGCGGAGATCACGAATGCAGGCACGACGATGGAAATGGCAATTACCGAATGAGCCTTGAGCATGAAAATCCTCGTTTCGCGAGGTTAGCACCGGCAAAGGAGGCAATACATCGGTAAGTCTAGGTGCGCATCGTGGTAGGGTCTCGCTCTGGCTTTCATGAGCAGGAAGGCAGAGCCGGGGGAGCTTCTCGGGGACGAGCCGGTGGAACGGCTCGAAGCGGTCATTCAAGCCGCCCTCCGTCGCAAGCCTTCACAGGAGGCGAAGCTCGCCGGTGCGTTTCGCGCGCTCGCGCCGTACTCGGCTCGGCTGGTCAAGCTGCTCGGGCACACCGTCGAAACGTTGGTGAAGAGGGCGTCGTTCGATCGCCCGCTGTACGTCGGCACGGTGCGGGCGCTCGCCGACATAGATCCGCAGGCCGCCGCGACGGAGCTCGAGCGCGCCCTCGCCGGCGAGGAAGCGGGAGGGCTCGCCACGCTGAGCGCGGCGTGCTGTCTCGCGAGCGCCCGGCTCGCCGAGCCGCTCGCGAAGGTGGCGAGCTCGCGTCACCCGCACCTCGCGTTCGCGGCGGAAGTGGCGCGCATCGCGCGCTCGGAGTCGGGCGGCGAGCATATCGCGTCGCTCGCGCCGAAGATCAAGGAGAGCCACCGCATCGCACTCTGCGTCGACGTGTTCGTGCCGCTGCTGCGCTGCCCGGCGTTGCCGCAGGCGATCGCTCCGGCGCTCGGTGTGCTCCGCGATGCAGAACGTCACCTCGGGCGCTGGCTGGTCTTCGGAGAGATCGCCGTTCGCGCCGGCGACGCGACGCCGCTGGTGGAGGCGCGAGATCGCGCGAGCGCCGGCCCTTCCAGCGCTCGCGCGGCGTGGGCGCTGGTGGCGTGGGCGCTCGAGGGCAACGCCGCGCATCCGTCGGTGCGGCCCACCGTAGAGCTCGTTTCCCGGCTCTCCGACCGTCCGAGCGCCGACCGAGATCCGTCGTTCCTCTATCGCCTCGCGGAGGCGCGGGTTCCATCGGCGCGGCCAATGCTGGAGAGCCTCGCCCGCGGTCCGCTGCGCACGGACGTCGCCATGCGTTCGGCCATGTATCTCGCGCGTGACCACCGGCGTGACGACCTGAAGAACGCGCTCGGCGCGATCGCCGACAATCCGCGCCACGACGGCCTGCGCGGCTTCGCTGCAGCGGCGCTGTACGATCTCGGCGAGCGTGACCACCCGGCTGCTCTGAGCCTTTCGCTCGTGCAGAGCCGACAGATCGCGACGGCCGCCTGGGGGGCGCTCTTGCGCGCCGCGGAGGCTGGAGCCATAGATAGACTGGTGTCGGAGCCGAACTACCGTCAGGTGCAGCTCGGGTGGCTCGAGTGAGGGCATCCGCTGCTCGGGCCCTCGTGCTCGTGGCAGCGGCTTGCTTCGTTCAGCCGGCGCTTGCGGCTCCCGACGTCCCTTCGGCCGTCGCGCAGAGCACGCCGCTCCGGCTCTACGCCGACACGGACGACGACGACGACGACGGCGTCGAGGATCGCGCGAGCGCGACGCCCTGGGCGGCACACGACGTGTACTTCGTCGACGCGGGTCGGACCCCGCTTCGTCTCACGGCCGTCACGGGCTCTGCCGTTCGCGTCTTCTCCGATCACGCCGTGCTCGCGCCGCCTCTCGCGGCGTCTGCTCCGCCGCTTTCGCGCGTGGGCTTGCAGGGGGTGGCCGCGGGGACGGCGAGCATCACGTTCGGCGCCGCCCGCTATGACGTCGTGGTGTGCGAGGTGCTCGCGAGAGACTCGACGGGTGGCTTCGTCAATCTCGCGACGTCGCATGCGTCCCTGTCGCGCACCTTGCCTCCTTCCCTGGCCACGCAAGTGGACGGATCTTCGGATCTCGATGCGGTCACCTGGCAAGCGCGCTGCCCGCGGGATTTTCTGCCGTCCTCGCTGTCGATCGTGTCGCTCGACCCGGGGGGCACCGCTATCGATCATCTGCGGGACCTCGCGCTCACCAAGGTGGCGTGCGCGGCGGGCACGCCGGCCGAGCTCGATTGCGCGGAGACGGTGCCGATCCGCGCCGTATCGGACACGGTGGATCGCATGCACCCCGCCGCGCTCGGCCGCTCGCTGCGGGCGGAGGTCGGTGGTCGCTTCGTCGTGTCGGCGGCGGCGCACAAGGCCGCGAGCATTCGCGTCGGCGGCCCGCGCAAGACGGCGCTCGGGTCGTTCGATCGCTTCAGCGCGAAGCTCAGGGTCCACGTCCTCCGCGCTTCCGCCGCGGGGCAGAGCGCCGTGGGAGGTGACGAGCACGGCGCGGTCGTCGTGGCCCGTCACGAGGCGCGCACGGCGAGCCAGCTCTGGGGGCAGTGCGGGATCCACTTCGGGCGCGAGGAGCCGCTCCACGTGGAGATCGTCGATCCCCCGGGGCCGTACCTGCTCGCCGTCGGGTGCGAGGTGGGCCTGCCGGCAAGCGGAGGCGGTATCGCGTTCCTGGCGGAGGGCAAGCCGATCCACGTGTCGACGCACGCCGGGGACTCGCCGGTCGCCGTGGCGCACGCCGTGGCGCACGCCGTGGAGGCCGCGGGCCTCCGCGCGGTGGTGAGCCCGAATTCGCGCATCTCGTTCGGCGCGGGTCGTACCGCGGACGTGCTCGTCCGGCGTCCGGACGGCACGCTCGGTACGCTCACGGCGCTCGGAGGCGAGCCACTGTCGTCGGATCGTACCCTCGGCGTCTGCATCGGTGACACCGAGCTCGACGACGGCCTCAATCACTTCGACGACCTCGACGCCGTCGCCGGCACGCTGGAGGAGCGCGCCCTCGTGAAGGCCTATCAGGACGACGATCCCGCCACCGTGGACGTCTTCATCGTGCCGAGCTTCTCGAAGACGGGGCGCATCGGCGAGTCGTTCATCGACACGGACGGCTCGGGGATCCAGAACGTCGTCATCGTCGATCGAGCCGGGATCCGCGCCGGTGCACGCTCGTACGCGCTCGCCCACGAGCTCGGTCACATCCTGCTCGACATGCCGGGCCACCCCGACGACTTCGGCGTCGATCAGCCGTGGATGCTCATGGACGCCGACGCGACCGATGGCAGCATCTTCGGCCCGCGCCGGCTCTCCGTCGACGACTGCGAGCGGGCCCTGCGCGAGAGCGGCCCCCGGGCCCTCGTGCCGTTGCTCGAGCCGTGGCCTCTCTATCAGACGCGCGTGCGCGCGAAGTCCACCGGGAAGGCCCCGTAGCACGCCAGTCAGAAGGCGCGGCGCGACGACCCCTGCCGCGTCAGCCGCGCTGCAGCGACGCGGGTATCTCGGATCTCATCCGTTCTATCACCGTCGCAATTCCGAAGCGCCGGAGCAGGCCCTCGGGCAGGGCAGCGGCTGGCAGCACGCCGTTCTGCATGAGCAATTCCGAGGTCAGCACGTTGGCCACGCGCACCGCGGTGCCGGTATCGAGACCTTCGCCATCGCGCCACGGGTCGTGGTGGCGCGCGACCGCGTCGATGATCTCGTGAGGGAGCCCCCAGAGGCCGAGGAGATACGCTCCCACCTCTGCGTGGGTCACGCCGAGGCGCTCGCGCTCGACCTCGTGCACGGGGATCCGGCGCTCCGCAGCGACGGTCAGGTTCACCGCGTGATCGGCGGGCATGCGGCTCAGCAGGGCGAGCGAACCGACGTCGAGCAGCAAGGCCGCGGTCGCGGCAGCATCGGCCCGCAAAGGGTCGTCGAAGAGCTTGCGCGCGACGCGGGCTCTGAGCAGGGAGCGCTCCTTCTCGCGTTCAACCCTGGTCGGATCCGCGTTGCCGAATTTGTGAAACAGGGACTCGGCGAGCACCAGGCTCTTCATCGTGCCGATGCCCAGGTAGCTGACGGCCTGGCCCACGTTGACCATGGAGCGAGACAGGCCGAAGAAGGACGAGTTCACGAGCTGTAGCACCTTCGCCGCCATGCCCGGATCGTCCTCGATGATGCGCGCGACTGCGCCGACGGACACCTCCGCATCGGCCAGGGCTCGATTCAGAGCGAGGTACGCCTGCGGCAGGCTCGGCAAGGTCTCGAGCGAGCCGACGCAGCTCCGCAGCCGATCGGAGCCGAGCCACTGGTGGAGCTCGATTGCCTGCGTGATGGTGGCCTCCAGCGTCCTCGAGTCGCATGGCTTCGTGAGAAAGCGGTGCGCGACCGATGCAGCGCGAACGGCCGCGCTCTCGTCCATCTGACCGGAGAGGATGATCCGCACCGCCTCCGGGCGGAGCACAGCGACGCGCCCGAGCAGCTCGGCCCCATCCATGCCGGGCATGCGCATGTCGGAGACCACGACGTCGACGCGGAAGGCCTCGAGCTGCTCGATTGCTCCCTTGCCACCCTCGACGAACGACATATCCCAGACCTTGCGCTTGCTGCGAAGGCCCAGGCGAAGCCCGTCGAGCACGCGGGGCTCGTCATCGACGAAGACGATCCGGATTGTCATGAGGCGTCTTGCTCGGTGACCGGGAGCCGAACGAAGAACATCGTGCCCTCGCCGGGCCTCGATTCGAACGTCAGCTCTCCGCGGTGCTTGTCCGACACGATGGAGCGCGCAATCGCGAGCCCCTGGCCGGTGCCGGAACCTACCGGCTTGGTGGTGAAGAACGGCTCGAAGATCCGCGCCGCGTTCTGCTCGGAGATGCCGCAGCCGTTGTCGCCGACCGAGATGAGTACGCTCGCGCCGTCGGCGGTCGTCTGTACTCTGATCAGTCCTCTCACGTCGCCTTTGCCGAAGCGTTCGGTGATGGCGTGGGCGGCGTTGACCACCAGATTCAGGAAGACCTGGTTCAACTCCCCCGGGTAGCAGGGCACGAGCGGGACCTGGCCGAGGTTCGATTCGACACGCGCGACGTATCTTATCTCGTTGGCAGCGACGATGAGGGTGTTGCTGATGCACTGGTTCACGTCGGCGAGCGTCTTCTCACGCTGGTCGGGGCGACCGAACTGCTTCATGGCCGTGACGATCGCGGTGACGCGACTCACCCCGTCGGTGGTCTGGCCGAACGCGCGCGGAAGGTCCTCGATGAGGCACTCGAAGTCCAGCCGTCCGAGCACGTCGCGAAGGCCCCGGGCGCTCTCGACGAGATCCCGTCCAGAGTCGATGGACTCGCCGAGCTCCTTTCCACGCGCCGCGAGCTCGATCAGCTCGGCGAAGGATTCCTCGATGAAGCGCAGATTGTCGCCGAGGAACTGGATGGGCGTGTTGATCTCGTGTGCGATGCCGGCTGCGAGCTGTCCCACGGCGCGGAGCTTGTCGGCCTGGCGGAGCTCGAGCTCGAGCCGCCGGATGGATGTCAGGTCATCCTCGAGCTTCCTGTTCTGGTCGAGCATCTCCGTCGAAGCGAGCTCGAGGGAGCGTTCGAGGAGCGCGCGATCCGCGTCACCTTCGTGATACGCGGCGTCGACGGCCTCGATGAAGGCGTCGAGCTTCGGCTCCGACGGGCACTCGGTCCCGAGAAACCGACGCAGTTGCCGGGCCAGCAGCGGGTGTAGCACTACGCCTCCCGGAGAGTCGTGACCGTCATCGTCTGATTGTGCAGCTCGCAGCGAGCGGACGGCTCGAAGGGTGAGATCTCTCCGTACGAGTAGAAGCCCGCGAAGGGAGTCGACGGCCCGAGGATGCGACGGACGCCCTCGACCTCTTCTTCCACGCGCTGCTTGAGGACCAGCTTCCTTCCGACGCAGCTCACGAGCAGCGCGAGATCGGGCTCTGTCGCGTCGAGCGCCTCGAAGGACGTCCTCGCGGCACCGACCGCGCCGTCGACAAGACGGTCGAAGTTCGCCCGCATGAACCTTGCGTAGTGACCGATTGGCACGTCGCCTGCGAACGTGAGGCTGCGTGCGACCTTGTCGACGGCCAGGATGGTGCGCACGACACCGCGCTCGTCGCGGTGCTGACGGACGGTCAGCGGGAACAGGAGGCCGCTCGCGGGGAGCCCGGCCGCGTGCTCGCCGAGATAGCGTTCGTAGAGGTCCAGCGCGGGCTGGCCGTCGAACTCGGATACGACGTTGCCCTTCGAGCGAGTGACGACGCGCTCCGGTCCGAACGGATCCCAGCCGCCGAGCGAGCCGCACCCGAAGCGGAGCGCGGAGCCGTAGAATCCGATCGCGACCACGCTTGGCTCAGGGTTGAACGCCCCCACGCAGACGTGGGTGTGCTCGAAGCGCGCACCGTCCGCCGAGAGCCCACCCGTCAGGCCGACGCCCGGCGGGAGATGCTCGGTGAACCCGCGGACGAGCTCGCTGCCGTTGACCCGGAGCCCGTCCGACAGAACGAAGACGTGGGTGAGGCCGGGCTGGTCGAGCTCGCGAGCGAGCGCTCTGCCGACGGACGCACTGTCCGACGGGCTCGGAACGCGAAGACGTACGGCGCGGGCGGAGCTTCTCTCGAGCTCGATCGCCGTGGCGACGAGGCAATCGTCGAGCACGGAAGATTGGCAGATCTCACCCGCCGTCGAGCTGCCGACGACGGCTGCCGTGGGAAATCGCTGCTTCAACGCGGCCCATGTTTCCGGTGCGCGCAAGATGTGCGGGGCGCCGAACGCGAGAACCAGCTGCGGCGCGGTCGTTCCCTGATCGACGGGCCGCGACACGCCGTCGCGACTCCAGAGCTCTTGAACGATGCGCATGGCGTGGTCCAACTTCGTTGAACGGCTCGTGACGCCCCCCCTTGAACGCCGAGCGTGCTGGAATCGACGTGCGGTGAGGCGACGGAAGCCCGCGAAAGAC
>CAYUAW010000380.1:2825-7313 GCA_964442485.1 uncultured Polyangiaceae bacterium | reverse complement strand
TCAGAACGGGACGTCATCGTCCGAAGGCGGTGGGCCTTCGTCGTAGTCGTCACGCCCTGCGGGGACCTCGGGAGCCTCGCCGGTTGCTCGCGCCAGCTCGGCTTCCATTGCTGCAAGCAGGACGCGCTCCTTGTCGTGCCAGCGGGCCTTCGCGGGGTCATCGAGTGAGCGACGGCTACCGCTGATGTAGAACTCGAGGTCCTTTATCGATGCCCCCGCGATGGGCGTGCCCTTGCTGCGTCCGTAGGGCGGAAAGACCGGGCCGTCGCCGTTCGAAGCGGGCGCCACTGCGCGCGCCGGCGCCGGATCGGCCAGCCTACCGATCGAGAGCTCGCCCAGGCTCAAGCGAAAGCCATCGCCCGTGCGCACCGCAGTGCCCACACGGACGGACTCGGACGAGCCGTCAGGACGCCTGACGAGGACCGTGACCGGAAAGCTCTGTTCATCCACCCGCGAGCCATGACATCGGAGGGTAGGACCGTCAACTGCCAGACGTGCTGAACGCTTTCGGTGCTCCTCTGGCGAACGATCCCACGCGCGCGACTAGTGTGGCGAGTCATGGACTCGGCAGACTAGCGGACCGGGTCGACGTCGGAGCATCCAGCGGTCCCGCCCGACAGCGATCCCTCGAGCAGCGCTTCGAGGTCGGCGTCTTCTTCTGCCAAAGGCTGGGAGGTGACGTCTTCGTATGAGTACCGGCCGGTGATGTTTCTCGCGACGTACACGCCCTTGTTCGGAACGCGGAGGAGCCAGTCGTAGACGGCGGCGGGCACGTTGCTGAATCGATACACGCGACCCGAAGAAAATTCGACCTCCAGCGTGCTCGACTCCGCGTCGTAACCCGCCGAGGCGACAGCTCGAGACTCCAGCGGCATGCGCTCCATGTGGGCGAGGATGCTCGCCGCGCCCATGATCCACAAGGCCAAGCACTGCAGCCGGCGCGTGCCCAGCAATCCCGCAGGAGCTCGGCCGCGCGTTCCCACGTCCTTGATTTCGAGGTGCGGAACCCGCGTTAGATGTCGCACGTTCGCGGGCCCCGACATGCGGCTCGGCTCGCATGAGCGCCGATAGGGCGGTCGCGTCGAGCAGGTTGCAAGTGGGAGGGAAGCTTGGGTCCGCGGGAGGCGCGTCAGCCGGGGCGCCGGGAAGTGCAGATCGCGACTCGATATCGGAAGCGGATGCCGGCGCCGTCCCGGCGGGTAGCGAGCCCAAGATCCCTGGCCCGCATGCGACGTCGAGCACCGTGTCGTCGGGGCCCGCCCCCGTCGTGTTCACGATCTTCCCGAGAACAACCTCGTCGGTGATCGGCGCAGCGCGTGAAAAAGGCTCCGCCTGAGCGTGAACTGATCGACTATGCGTTCGCTGTGACTCGACATGGGCCGAGAGTTTACGACGGCTCCGGCTCGCGGACTGCTACTCGCTGTTGAGCTTGAGACGCGCCTCGCTCAGGACCTTCTCCGCTTCGTCGAGCGACACGACGTCGACGGTGGCGCTGTCGTGGGGCGACGCCTTCCGCGAAAGACGATCCATCTGGAGACGCGTGACCGACTCGTCCGACAGATGGACGCAGAGGGATACTCCGTGCGAGCGCTGATAGACGATGAGCTCACCCAGCTTTTCCGCGACCCTCGGCGTGGAAGGCTTCAGCCCCCTCATGTCGGCAAGAACCAGGTGCTTCTTGCCGCGGTACGAATCGCTCAGCGCCATTCCTTCGCGGCCGATCGTCTCGAGGTCGTCGTCGGTCAGCGTGCCGCTCGCGACGAATCGGATCGTTCGAAGCTTGGGATGGTTGGTCAGCTTGACCGGCATTGTTCTTCCCTCCGTTGAACTCCCTATCCTATCAGTCCCGGTTACGATCCCTCCGGCGTCGGCACTCGGGGCCCTGGTGCGGCCGGATTTCTACGGATCCGCACACCACCCGGAGGTATTGACCGACTCAAGACGACCGGTCATATTGCCGCCCGCGATGCCGCGAACGGCCGATCCCACGGACATCCCGGAGCGGTTGCTCGCGGCAGGTCTCGACCTGTTCCTGCGGCAGGGGTTCAACGGGACGGGCATCCAGCAGATCACGGACCGAGCGGGCGTACCGAAGGGCTCCTTCTACAATCACTTCGCCAGCAAGGAGGCCTTTGGCGCTGCCATCGTCGATCGCTATTCCGAGTACAGTGGGCGCTCCTGGAAGCGCATGACGAGGAGCGCGCCGCCCGAACCGATGGCGGCGATCCGTCATGTCTTTGCCGCGATGCTCGCTCATCACGAGCGCGCCCGCTGCTCCTCCGGTTGTCTGATCGGAAATTTTGCCGCCGAAGTGGCGCTGGCCAGCGAACAGTGCCGCGAGAGGTTGCTCGCCGCGCAGCTCGCGTGGCGGGAACGCCTGGCCGGCCTCATCACTGCGGGCCAGGCCACCGGCGAGATTCGCGACGACATCGAGCCGAGCGCTCTGTCTGCGCTCACCTGGAGCGTGTGGGAGGGCGCGCTCTTGCGCATGAAGGTGGAGGGCTCGGTGAAACCACTGCGCGACAGCATCGCGCTGGTCCTCGATCGCGTGTACCCGCCCGTCGGGCGTGAGCCGGCGCCTCGAGCAACCGATGCCGTTCAATTGAATCCGTGAGGACGTACGCACCCGATGAACCAAAGACTCGCTGGAAAGATCGCGCTCGTCACCGGCGGAGGCGGCGGCATCGGCAGCGTCACCTCGCACGCCTACGCTCGTGAAGGCGCGAAGGTCGCCGTCGTCGACGTCGACGGCGCCGCCGCGCGCAAGGTAGCCGACGCCATCGTCGCCGCCGGCGGCGAGGCCGTCGGCATCGCCGTCGACGTGTCGAACAGCGGTCAAGTCGAGGCGATGGTCGAGCAGGTGGTCGCGCGCTTCGGCCGCCTCGACGTGGCGTTCAACAACGCCGGCATCGACATCGAGCACGAGCCGCTCGCCATGGCCACCGAGAAGACGTTCGACAGGCTGATGAGCGTCAACGTGAAGGGCATCTTTCTCTGCATGAAGTACGAGATCTTGCAGATGCTGAAGCAAGGCGCCGGCGCGATCGTCAATACGTCGTCCATCGGCGGGCTCATCGGGGCGCCGCGGCAGCCGATCTACGGGACCACGAAGCACGCGGTGCTCGGCATGACGAAGGCCGCGGCGGTCGAGTACGGGCGCAAGGGCATCCGCATCAACGCCGTGTGCCCGGGGATCATCCGCACCGAGATGACGGAGCGGGCCATCGCGCGCGACCCACGGCGCAAGACGTACATCGAGCAGGCGCATCCGATCGGACGCATGGGCGAAGCCGAGGACATCGCGAACGCCGTCATTTTCTTGAGCTCCGACGATGCCGCATTCGTCATCGGCCACTCACTTGCGGTCGATGGCGGCTTCACGGCGCGCTGAGCGCGAACCAATGGAACCGATGACCCGGCGGAGCCCAGGCAGAAAAGGAATTCGATCGTGACCGATGTGTCTCCTCTCTTCAGGCCGTTCCAGATCCGTGGGCTCGAGCTCAAGAACCGCATCGTGATGGCGCCGATGACGCGCTCGCGCTCGCCGGGCGGCTTCCCGAACGACGACAACGTCGCCTACTACAGCCGGCGCGCGGCTGCGGACGTGGGGCTCATCCTGTCCGAAGGGACGCTCACACGTCGCAGGGGCGCGTCGGACGACGCGAACATTCCTCTCTTCTGGGGGGAGCAAGCGCTGGCCGGGTGGAAGCGCGTCATCGACGCGGTGCACGCCGCGGGCGGCAAGATGGGACCACAGCTCTGGCATCAGGGGATGAGCCGCAAGCCCAACAGCGGTCACTTTCCGGATGCGCCCTCGGACGGGCCGTCCGGCATCACGCTGCGAGGCAAGAAGGTCGGCGAGGAACCGAGCGAGGCGGAGGTGCTCGACATGGCGCAGGCCTATGCCGACGGAGCGCGCGACGCGAAGCAGCTCGGGTTCGACTGCGTCGAGCTGCACGGCGCACACGCCTACCTGATCGACGAATTCTTCTGGGAGGTCACCAACCAGCGCACCGATCGCTTCGGCGGGTCCATCGAGCGCCGCGCGGAGTTCGCCGCGGAGACCATCCGCCGTTGCCGGGTCGCCATCGGCGAGCTGCCGCTCATCATTCGCATCTCGCAGTGGAAGTCGGTGGACTACGCGGCGAAGGTGGCACGAACACCCGAGGAGCTCGGGCGCTGGGTGGGTGTTCTGCGAGATGCCGGCGTCGACGCGATTCACTGCTCGCAGCGCCGCATCCTGGAGCCCGAGTTTCCTGACGTCGACGGCCCGAAAGGCTTGAACCTCGCTGGCTGGGTGAAGAAGCTCTCGGGGCTGCCGACCATCAGCGTGGGTTCTGTCGGGCTCACGTCGGAGTTCACCGGCGCCTTCAGGGGCGAAGGCTCCGCGGCCGGCAAGCTCGATGAAGTGGTCGAGCGCCTGGAACGAGGCGAGTTCGATCTCGTCGCAGTCGGCCGCGCGCTATTGCAGGACCCGGAGTGGGCAGT
>CAYUAW010000380.1:0-2725 GCA_964442485.1 uncultured Polyangiaceae bacterium | reverse complement strand
CCGAGAAGATGACCTCGCCGTAGAAGTTGCACAGCATGAGGACCGGTGTGACGCTCCCGAGCGTGAGGCCGGCAGATTGCAGGAAGCTCCCGGCGGAATTGACGTCGACGTAGTTGAGGTTGGGCACGACCGTCCAGGGCATGAGTGCGAGAAGGGTGGCGTCGTCCATCGCGATCTGCGTCGGACCGATGACGCCCGCGAGCTGAACGGGGTGCAGACTGTATTGTGTCGGGTCGGACACGAAGCCGATGGTGCTGCCCCAGCTCCACGTCGTGCCGTCGGAGAGAACGGCCACGCTGGTCTGCTGGCCTCCATCGATGAGCGCAGCGGGCGCCTGGAACGAGAGCTTCACCGGAGTGCCTTCGTTGACGTCCTTGCCGTCGCCGAGCTCACCGTGGACGTTGGTACCCCAGTTCCACACGGCGCCGCTCGAGTCGATGGCCAGGGTGTGGAGGAGGCCCGTCGCGACCTTCGTGACGCCCGCAACATGCCTGTCGACGCGGACGCCGACGTAGCTCGGCGCGCCGCCGGTCGTATCGATGCCGAGCTGTCCTTCCGCGTTGCGCCCCCACGTCCAGACCGAGCCGTCGTTGCGAAGCGCGATGCCGTGATAGCCCCCCGCCGATACATCGACGATGCCGTAAGGCACCGAGACGCGTCCCGGCGTTGCAACCTGAGGCGCCGTCACCGCGGTGCCCTGACCGAGCTGTGCCTGATCGTTGCAACCGAAGCTGTAGACCTCGCCCTTCGAGGTGAGCGCGACGCTGAAGCCGTTGCCAGCGGTGGCTCGAACGACTCCCGAGAGGGGGACCTTCACCGGCAAGAGCCCCGCACCCCCCGCGGGCCCGAGCTCGCCGCACGAGTCGTCGCCCCACGCCCACAGCGAGCCGTCGGCGCCGACCGCGAGCACGTGCTGAAAGCCCGTCGCGACCTGCACGATGCGGGGCAGCCCGGGCACCTTGTCCGGCGTCGAACGCGGTACGGGGCTGCCGTCCCCGAGCATGCCGGCATTGCCCCACGTCCAGACGCTTCCATCGGAGTGGAGCGTGACGCTGGCACCCGAGGCGCTCGCCACCTGTGTGACGTCGGCGCGTCCGTCGCTCGAAACCCGCGGAGCAGGTACCGGATTGGTGGTGAGCTGAGAGTTGACCTGACCGACGGTGTTCGAACCCCACCCGAAGGCGACGGGCCCGGACGATGCCCAGGCCGTCAGCGCCTTGTTCTGGTCGGCGAGGTAGAGGATGCCGTTCGCGACCACCGGGCTCTGCCACTTGATGGGCCCGATGCTCGTGTCCTGCCAGAGCAGCGCGCCGGTGGTCGGATCGAGAGCGCGGAGTGAATTGCTCGCCGCCTGGTAGAGAACCCCATTGGCGATCAGCGGCGACCCGCCCCCCGTCGAGGATTGCCAGACGGCGTTCAGCGCAGGGCTGCCGTCGGGCGCGGTCGTCAGCTTGAGAGCGAGCAACCCCTGAAAGGCCACGGCGAACGCCCAGCGGCTTCCGTCGGCCGGGTTCGTCCAGATGACGACCGCGGATATGACTCCTTGATTGGTCAGAGACTGGCCGACCTCGCCACTGACGAACCCGGGGCCTGCGTGGCCACTCAGGTTGTCGAGATTCAGGAGCCTGACCACTCCGTCCTTGCCGCCCTGCAGGGCGAGGTGCGGGACGGCCGCGTTCGAGCCCGTGGGGAACACTGCCGGGGCGCTGATGCCGAGATCCGCGTCGTTGTTGTCCAGCGTCTGAAAGGTCGCGGGCGTGTAACTGTCGAGCGGGCCGCCGCCGGCGCCGGTGCCGTCGGGGTTGAGTGCGAGGACGCTATCGCCCCAGAAATGGCTGGAGGGGGCAAAGTGACCGTTGCCGGTCGCCATGTAGATCTTGTTCACGTCGGGCAAGAAGACCACGCCGGCGCGCGCCCAGATCGCCGACTGGGTGGTCGCGCACGTCGGACCAGTGCTTCCTCCGCGGCCGAAGTGGATGGTCTGATCGCTGCAGACCGTGTTGAAGACATGCTGCGCGCCGGTGTTCAGGTCGATTGCCGTGACGTGCCCCTGGTAGTCGCCCTGATCGCCTGGATAACCGCCGGTGGCGGCGTAGAGATACGTCGTGCCGTTCGCCTTCGCCAGGGTGAGCGGAGAGGAGACCTTCTCGAAGCCCGGCTTGAGAGTGACGAGCTCCGGCCACCCCCCGGTCGTCGTCTCGGTGCCGTCCGCCACGGCGTAGCGATGGACGAAGCCGTCCATGCCGTAGGCGTAGACGAATGCACGCGACGGATCGATGGCGGGCGACGATGTCGTGTTGCATCCGGTGCTGCCGAATATAGACGGGCATGTCGCCAGACGGTGCTGCCACAGCGTTGCGCCCGTCTGCGCGTCGAGAGCCATGATGTCGCCGCTCATGGTCGCCACGAAGAGGAGATCACGGATTCCGCTCGCCGTCGCCGCGTCCGTGAGGATGACCGGAGCGCCCGCAGCGATGGCAGGAAGCTGCACCGAGAAGCGCTTGCGGAGCGAAGCGACATTCGCCGCGGACAGCGTCACTTCACTCGAGTTGCTGCTGCTGTGCTGCGGATCGCCGCCGAACTGCAGCCAGTCGTATTCCGCATGCGCTTCCCCGGGCCAGACAGCAGCCGCAAACGCAAGAGCACCGAGCAGGAAGCGGATGGGACGAACGGCGCGCGTCATCCCATCTCAGTAGTCACCTCGCACACAATTGGTTACGTGGAG
>CAYUAW010000379.1:3546-7359 GCA_964442485.1 uncultured Polyangiaceae bacterium | reverse complement strand
ACCTTCGCCGTCCCCCTCTGCCGGAACAGCGTACTCGAGTCGATGCTCTGCACGCCGTGAAACGCCTCGTCGACGCCGTCGAGCAGCTTTGCACGCTGGTGTCGCTGTAGCTCTTCCAGCAGGCGTCGGTTCACGCTGAGCAGATCCGAGATGATCGCCAGCAGGAACGTGAGAAACCCCATGATGAGGAGCACGGCGGCGAGGATGAGGGACTGCACGTGTCCCGCGCTGTCGCCGACGAAGATGGAGTAGACGAAGCGAACGCCCAGCGCGAGGCCCGCGGTGAAGGGGAACATGCCGACGGTCAGGAAGAAGCGCAGCGGCTGGTACACGATGAAGATGCGGAACATCGTGAGGATGGAGCGCTGCACGTAGCTCGGGATGCTCCGCACCAGCCGTGACGGGCGGAGCTCGCCGTTCACGCGGATCGGCACCGAGACGACGCTCATGTTCTTCTGGCCGGCCTGGATGATCGTCTCGAGCGTGTAGGTGTAGCTGCTGAAGACGTTCAAGGCGAGCGCGGTCTCTCGCGAGATGGCGCGGAAGCCGCTCGGCGCGTCGGCAACGCTGGTGCCGCTCACGCGGCGGACGGCCCAGCTCCCGAAGCGCTGCAGGAGCTTCTTCACCGGCGAGAAGTGCTCGATCTGCGAGATGGGGCGCGCGCCGATGACGAGATCGGCTCGACCGTCGAGGATGGGCTGGACGAGCTTCGCGATGTCGGCGCCCACGTACTGGTTGTCGGCGTCGGTGTTGACGATGATGTCTGCGCCGCGCTGCAGGCAGGAGTGAATGCCGAGCATGAACGCACGTGCGAGGCCCTGATTCGTCCTGAAACCGACGACGTGGTGCACGCCGTGGCGGCGAGCGACCTCCACTGTGTCGTCCGAGCTGCCGTCGTTGATGACGAGCACCTCTATCCGGTCGATGCCCGGGATTTCCTTCGGCAAATCAGCCAGAGCGATGGGCAACGAGCTGGACTCGTTGAAGCAGGGGATCTGGATGATGAGCTTCATGGCGACGGGCTCCGGCCGGGTGCATTCTGCCTTCGAGGGGACCGACACGCCATGGCCGATTGTGTGCTCATCGAGCTAAAGTCACCAGACTCATGCGCGATCTGGAAGACCTTGCGAAGCGGTTCCGGGCCCTGGCCCCCGCGGCGGATTTCGCCTCGCTCCGCGTGGTCGACGAAGTCTCGGAGCGCGTGTCGGTGCGCCAGGGGGTGCCCGAGCCGTCGCAGACGATGCTCGA
Organism: uncultured Polyangiaceae bacterium; assembly: GCA_964442485.1. GTDB lineage: Bacteria > Myxococcota_A > Polyangia > Polyangiales > Polyangiaceae > DASZVB01. Next base: position 6,111 of record CAYUAW010000379.1, on the reverse strand, counting down.
CCGCGGCGCCATGGTCACCGTGATGGACGGCAGCGGCGTCGGCTACGCGGCGACGAGCGATCTCTCCGACGCGGGGCTCGCCGGCGCGGCCGCGCGCGCGAAGGAGTGGGCCGCGCTGTCACGGAGCCGCAGCGTCCTCGAGAGCCGCATCGCGATGCCCGCGCCGCGCGGCAGCTACGCCTCCCCGGTGTCCCGCCCGATCCGCCTCACGAAAGCGGAGCGTATCGCGCTTTTGATGCGCGAGTCGAACCAGTGCAAGGTGGACGACCGCATCGTGGACTGGGCCACGAGCCTCTGGACGACCGACGTCCGGCAGCTGCTCGCGACGGCCGACGGCGACTCCAGCGTCCAGGAGCTGCACTTCGCGGTGCCCGGCCTGCACGTCACGGCCTTCGAGCGCGGCGTCTCGCAGACGCGCTCGTGGGGCGGGCGTTACAACGGCTTCTGTCGCCAGGGCGGCCTCGAGGTGCTCGACGCGGGCGGCTTCGACGGCGCCGGGCGCCGCACCGCGGAGGAAGCGCTCACGCTGGTGGGCGCGCCGAGCTGCCCGTCCGGTTTTCTGGACGTCGTCCTGATGCCGGATCAGATGATGCTCCAGATCCACGAGTCGATCGGGCACCCCATCGAGCTCGACCGCATCCTCGGTGACGAGCGGAACTACGCGGGCACGAGCTTCGTCACGCTCGACATGATCGGCTCGTACCAGTACGGCTCGACCCTCCTCGACGTCACCTACGATCCGTCGCGCCGCGAGCAGTTCGCGAGCTTCGCGACCGACGACGACGGCGCCACGGCCGAGCGCGAGTACGTCATCCGGGGCGGCATCCTGCTGCGCGGCCTCGGCGGCACCGTCTCGCAGGGGCGCACCGGCACACCGGGCGTCGCGACGGCGCGCGCCTCGAGCTGGAACCGGCCGCCCATCGATCGCATGTCGAACCTCAACGTGGAGCCCGGTGCGTCGACCCTCGACGACATGATCGGCTCCATCGACGACGGCGTCCTGATGCGCACGAATCTCTCCTGGTCGATCGATGATTCGCGGAACAAGTTCCAGTTCGGGTGCGAGTTCGGTCAGCGGATCCGCAAGGGCAAGCTCGCGGAGGTCGTCAAGAACCCGAGCTACCGCGGCGTGTCGGCGAGCTTCTGGCGCTCGCTCTCCATGGTCGGCGACGTCTCGACGTTCGAGGTGCTCGGCACGCCCTTCTGCGGCAAGGGCGAGCCGAACCAGATCGTGCGCGTCGGCCACGCGAGCCCGGCATGCAAGTTCTCCCAGGTGGACGTGTTCGCCGGTGACCATTAGATGACCGGCGCGCCCTACCTGTTCGAGCTCGTCGACGACGTCTGCGGCCGGCTCACGGGCGGCGAGGTCCTCCTCGGGTCGCTCGAGAGCGAGGAGTCGGATTTCGTCCGGTTCAACCACGCCCGCGTGCGCCAGGCGATGACGATCCGGCAATCTTACTTGACGCTGTCGCTCATCGACGGAAAGCGCCAGGACAGCGTCACGCTCTCGCTGAGCGGCGCCTACGGGGAGGATCGCGACCGCGTGCGGGCCGCTCTCGAGAGGATACGGTCGACGCTCCCCGCGCTCCCCGAGGACCCGTACTTGCTCTACTCGAAGGAGCCCTCGGAGCACGTGCGCCGCGAGCCGTCGCGTCTGCCTGCGCCGGAGGAAGCGCTCGACGCGATCCTCGGCGCCGCCGCGGGCATGGATCTCGTCGGCATCTTCGCCGCGGGTCCAGTCCGGCGCGCTTTCGCGAGCTCCCTCGGCCACCGCTACGAGCACGAGGTGAGCAGCTATCAGCTGGATTTCTCGCTCTATCACGCGAAGGACAAGGCCGCGAAGGGCTCGCTCGCCGCGTTCGACTGGGACCCTGCGGCGGTGAAGCGCGTCATCGCCGACACGGAGGTGGAGCTCGCGCACCTCACGCGCCCTGCGCGCACCCTCGACGTTGGCGCGCATCGCGCCTATCTCGCGCCCGGCGCGGTCTCCGAGGTCATCGCGATGCTGAGCTGGAACGGCGTCTCCGAGAAGTCGCAGCGCACGAAGACGAGCTCGCTCCAGCGTCTCGCCGACGGCCAGGCCCATCTCTCCGAGAAGATCTCGCTCCGGGAGAACACCGCGGAGGGCCTCGCGCCGGCCTATGACGCGGTCGGTTTCCGGAAGCCGCCCTTCGTGAGCCTCATCGAAGCGGGCCGGCACGCCGGCGCGATGATCAGCGCGCGTACGGGAGTCGAGTACGGCATGGCCCCGAACGGCGCGGGGCCCGAGGAGGAGCTCACCTCCGCCGAGCTAGGCCCTGGCACCCTCGAGGAGGCGGACGTCCTCCAGAGCCTCGATACCGGCGTGTACGTGAAGAACCTCTGGTACCTCGGGTTCTCGGATCGACCCACCGCGCGCATGACCGGCATGACGCGCTTCGCGACGTTGTGGGTCGAGAACGGCCGGGTCGTGGCGCCCCTGAACGTCATGCGCTTCGACGACAGCCTCTATCGCATGCTGGGCGACAACCTGGTTGGTCTCACGCGGTTGCGCGAGTTCAAGGTCAGCGCCAACACCTATGGAGC
>CAYUAW010000379.1:0-3446 GCA_964442485.1 uncultured Polyangiaceae bacterium | reverse complement strand
TCGGGGATCTCAACGCCGCGAAGAAGCTCGACATGGTGTTCATGGTCGACGACTCGACCTCGATGGCCGACAAGCAGCAGGTCCTGAAGGCGGCGATCCCCGACCTCCTGAACCGGTTCGTCAACCCCGTGTGCCTCGACAAGTACGGCATGACGAGCCAGCCGGCGACGGCCGACGCCGCCTGCCCGCCGACGATGAACCGTCAGTTCTCGCCCGTTCGCGACATCCACATCGGCCTCGTCACTTCTAGCCTCGGCACCGCCGACACGCCGGGCGCGGTCTGTTCGCCCACCCTCGCGCCCAGCGGAAACGACGGCGCGCACTTCGCCGGGACGCTGGCGCGCGCGGCGAGCGTTCCGACGTATCCCGGAGGGTTCCTCGTCTGGGATCCGGATCAGAAGGCGGTGCCGCCTGGGCAGAGCGACGTGCAATCGCTGGTCGCCTCCTTCCGCGGTCTGGTCGACGCTATCGGCCAGGCCGGCTGCGGCTACGAGAACCAGCTCGAGGCGTGGTATCGCCTGCTCGTCGATCCCGAGCCTCGCGTCGCGACGCGTCTCTTGCCGTGCTCGGGAGGCGACAGCGGCGTGAAATGCGCTCGCCCCGACGGCATCGACCAGGCCGTGCTCGACCAGCGCAAGGCATTCCTGCGTCCTGATTCGCTGCTCGTCATCGTGATGCTCACGGACGAGAACGACTGCTCCATGACGGACGACGGCGCGCTCCTCCTGGGCGGCTCCGCCTTACCACCGCAGGGCGCCGCTGCCTGTGCCACGAACCCCGACGACCCGTGCTGTTACCCCTGCATCCTTCCTGCGCCGGCGGGTTGCCCCAATCCGGACCCGGTCTGCGCGCAATCGAAGATGCTGAAGAGCGCCGCGAATCTGAACTGCTTCGACGGCAAGCGGCGCTTCGGCTTCGATCCGCTGCGCCCGGTCGAGCGCTACATCGACGCGCTGACGAAAACAACCGTGCCCTCGCGCTCCGGTGCCCAGATTCCGAATCCGCTCTTCGCGGGCGGCCTGCGCACGCCGTCGCAGATCTTCCTGGTCGCCATCGCGGGCGTGCCCTGGCAGGACGTCGCGACGGATGCGACGCGCCCGGCCGGCGTGAACCTCCAGCTCAAGTCCTCGAAGGAGCTGCGCGACGGCGCGCTGTGGGACGTGATCGCCGGCGACCCTGCGACGCATACGCCGCCGAAGGACCCGCTCATGACGGAATCGGTGGCGGCACGCACGGGCGCGAACCCCATCACCGGCGATGCCCTGGCGTCGCCCACGGCAGGGCTCCTGGCGAACCCGATCAACGGCCACGAGCGCCTCATCCAGTTCGACGACGACTTGCAGTACTCGTGCATCTTCCAGCTCCCCGCGACGCGCGATTGCGCGGCGAGCAAGAGCACGACGAGCTGCGACTGCACGTCTCCGACCGATGGCGAGATGAACCCCGTCTGCCAGGCCGCGGACGGGACGTACACCACGACCCAGCGCTACGCGAAGGCGCTGCCGCCGCTCCGTATCCTGCAGGTGGTGAAGGGCGTGGGCGACGCCGGCATCGTCGCGTCCATCTGCCCGAAGAACATCGTCGACGACACCAGCGAGGGCTACGGCTACCGTCCCGTCATCGGCACGCTCGTGCAGAACGTCGCACCCGGGCTCATCCGCTGACGGTGTCCGTAGATGGCCATCGACGCCAACCTCGTCCCCGAAGCATCAAAGATGCGAACCTACGCGAGCGGAGCGAGCGCGCCGTAGGCGGCGGGGGGAGCAGTTCGCCAAAGGCGAAGCTGCGGGGGGCTAAGGCCCCCCAGTTCAATGAACGCGCGACGGGCCTGCCGCGCGAAACTCCGCGATCAGCCCCTTCGCCTGCGCGAGCAGGCGGTGATTCTGCACGCGCATCCGGTTCATCAGGGTGGGCCGGAAGTAGAGCCATGTTCCGACGTAGCGGTTCGCGGTCGCGAAGCGGCGCTTGTAGTCGTCGTCCCGGCGCCCGAGGGACGCGAAGCGTGGGCGGTCCGAGGCGAACAGATCGTTCACGACGAGGTGCAGCAGGGCGATGCCGGGCGAGTGCCGAGCGAAGGCGGCGTCGAACCCCGAGAGCGAGTGGAAAAAGGCGCCCTGGCACTGATGGCCGATGACGAACGCGCACGGCACGCCGCCCGCGTAGAGCACGTAGGCGCGCAGCAAGTCGCGGCGCGAAAGCTCGGAGAGGCTCTCGTGGCAGCTCAGGATGGGGTCCTCGGCGAGGCCGCCAAGCTCTGCGTGCTGCCGCGAACGCTTCCGGAGCTCGGCCGCGTCGGTGAAGAGCCGATCCACGTCCGCCGGCGAGCGGTAGCACCCGAGCGAGACCGTTCCGATGCCATGGAGCTTGCGAAACGCGCGCTCGACGTTGAGCCGAAGCTTCGCGCTCCGCCCGCGCTGGTACGTCTCGAAGGAGCCCTCTATTTCGACGAGGCGCTCCGCGCGCGCGACCGAAGGCCGGTACGCGAGCACGACCGTGGCGGCTTCCTCGAGGCGCGCATAGGGGCTCTCCACGGGCAGCGACTCGAGCGACACCGCGTCACAGTCCGGAAGCGCGCCGAGCACGCCGAGCATGACGTCCTCGGCCGCCGAGACGTACGACGGCACGAGCGGCACGCTGCCGAGCACCTCCGCGACACGAAAGCCGCGACGTAGCCCGCGCGGCGCGGCCGCGGCGCCCTCGAACCCACGCGGGTGGCACGTCACGGGCACCACGCCGCGTACGACCCCGTCGCGCCCTCGCAGCACCACCACCTGCACCGGCAGACCGCGTGCGTTCAGGTGCTCGGCCCAGGCTCGCGACGACTGCAGGGCATCCGGGTGGTCACACGCGGCGGCCGCACGGTCCCAGGCAGCGACCACGCCGGCGTCACGCGTCGCCTCCGCCAGCGGCAGTGCGCTGACTCCCCCGACCTTCCCCCGCCGCGAGGAGCGCACGCCGGCATCGACCAGCCCAGTGGTCGATTCCGGCGTTTCGTGGTTCGCCTCTGCTCGCTCCGTCGTCACTCTGCCCTCGAGGTCGCCTTCGCTCCACAGCATGTGCGGCGGTCCCCGCGACGCGCTTCGAGCGAAGGATGCTCGACGAATGCCCGTGTTTCGGCAAGCTAGATCGTCCATGAATTTCCGTTGAAATACCTACCGGCGAGCCGGTCGTCTGGCGCGTCTGCCGCAAGCCGCGCGCACAATGCGAACGATGTCGGGCGCGTGCGGGCGAGATCTACCGCTTCACGTTACGGCACGGCGAGAACCGCGTGAGAAGGCGCTGTCGCACTGTCGTCGAACGTCGACAGCTCGCGAGCCGTCGATCGATTCTCCGCGTGACGAAGAGTGTGCGAGTCCCTCGAGACGGCACGCGCAGTTGCAGTCTTTGTTCAAATCGAACGAAGAGGGGCAGCCGGGAGCCCTGTCTCGTTCAAATCGAACGAAGAG
>CAYUAW010000378.1:5522-7412 GCA_964442485.1 uncultured Polyangiaceae bacterium | reverse complement strand
ATCTACTGAGCCACTCGAAGCGGGGCGCGGTACTGGCAACGTGGGCGCCGATTCGTCGGCGTGGCGAGCCCACGGATGTCGAACCCCACGCGCGTGTTGCGGTGCCTCGGGCACCTTTTCGTCGCGTCGACGAGCATCGGCTCGCTCATGACCGCGGCGTGCACCGGCGTCATCGACGAGACTGGTGGCGGGGTGCGGCCGGGGTCGCGGGCCGGCGGTTTCGCGGGCAATGGCGCGGGCGCGCTCACGGGGAACGGCGCGCCCGGCGCCGGAGCGGCTGGCCCGGCTGGCGGTGCAGGTTCGCCGTCGGGCGCTTCCAGCGGAGGGAGCGGGTCGATCGCTCAGGCGAGCACCTGCGCGACCAGCGGAGTCCTTCCCGGGCCGGCGCCGCTCGCGCGTCTGACGACTATCGAATACAAGAACACGCTCCGGGATCTCTTCCCGAAGCTCACCCTGCCGCTCGAGCAGTACTCGCTGCCCGCGGAGATCGCGACAGAGGGCTTCACGAACAACGCCGACACGCAATCCCCGTCCGCCGACGTCGTCGAGGCTCTCTCGACCAACGCGCACGCGATCGCAACGGCAGCCGTGGCGAGCCTCGACTCCGTGCTTCCCTGTCATCCCGCGACGCCTGCCGACGAACCGGCGTGCGGGCATCAGTTCATCGAGACGTTCGGGAAGAGCGCGTTCCGCCGCCCCCTCGATGCGTCGGAGCTCACACGTTACGACGCCTTCTTCGACGACGCCTACGGCCAGTGGGGCATGAAGGACGGCGCGCGCATGGTCGTCGAGGCGATGCTGCAATCGCCGCCGTTCCTGTACCGGCTGGAGGTGGGTTCACCCGCCGACGGCGCGATGCTGCTCACGTCGCGAGAGGTGGCGAGCAGGCTCTCGTACTTTCTGACGGACTCCATGCCCGACGCCGAGCTCGAGGCTGCCGCGGACGGCGACGAGCTCCTCGACCCCGCGACCATCGAGCGCGAGGCGCGTCGCATCCTCGACGCAGGCAGCGCACGCGACGCGGTCGCGCAGTTCAACGCCCAGTGGCTCCGCTTCGACAAGATGGAGGCGCTCGCGAAGGCGCCCGATCTCTTCCCGATGTTCGACGAAGGAGTGGCCGCCTCGATGCGCGCGGCGACGGCAAAATGGGTCGATCGCCTCTTCTGGGACCAGGGTCGTACGCTCGACGCGCTCCTCACCGATCACACGGCGTACGTCGACGGAAACCTCGCGCCGCTCTACGGGGTCCCGGTGCCTGCGAGCGGCGCGCTATCCCTCGTGGACGTCGGTTCCTCGCAGCGCTCCGGAGTGCTGACGCAGGCCGGGCTCCTCGCGGGCTTCGCGCACGAGCGCACGGACGCGCCCGTCCTGCGCGGCGTGTTCGTGATGGACCGGCTCCTTTGCTCGACGCCACCGCCGCCGCCCGCGGGGGTGAACACGGCGCTCCCGGTACTGTCCACCGACGCGCACCAGACGACGCGGCAACAGCTCGAGCAGAGTCACGTGGCGCCGCAGTGCGCGAACTGCCACGACGCGATAGACGGCATCGGCTTCGGCTTCGAGCACTACGACGCGCTTGGCCAGTGGCGAACCGCGGACCTCGGGCTCCCGGTCGACGACAGCGGCGCCTTGCGCGGCACCGACGTGGACGGCGCGTTCAACGGTGCCGTGGAGCTCGGGCAGAAGCTCGCGTCTAGCGAGCAGGTGCGGCGCTGCGTCGCGACGCAGGTGATGCGCTACGCGCTCGCGGTCACGCGCACGGAAGTGAAGCCCTGCATGGTGGACAGTGCGACCCGGGCGTACGAGGCGCAAGGGGATGACCTGCGCGAGCTCCTCGTCGCGGTCGTGAAGAGCGACGCCTTCCGCTACCGGGCACAGGATTAGTATGGC
>CAYUAW010000378.1:0-5422 GCA_964442485.1 uncultured Polyangiaceae bacterium | reverse complement strand
CTCACCGGCGCCGCCACGATCCTCCCCTGGTTGCGCCCGAGGCGCGCGAACGCCGCCGCGATCCCCACCCGTCTGCTTCTCTTCTGGGCCGGCAGCGGCGTGCCGCGTCAGACGTACACTTTCACGTCGTCGGGCGGCGGTGCCCCCACTGAAACCGACTTCGTCTTCCCCGCGGTCCGCAGCCCGCTCAATGCCATCAAGAGCGACCTCGTCGTGTTCGAGAACCTCGACATGGTGTCGTCGTTCACCGATCCGGTCGCCGCCAGCAATGCTCACTACGCGGGCGAGACGCACTCGCTCGCGGCCACCAATCGCGCCAACGGCGACACCGCCGGCGGCCCTTCCATCGACCAGTACATCGCAAGTGCCATCAACGCCGCGGGACCCGTGACGAAGATCCCATCGCTCACGCTGATGGCGCAGACCGACGGCAACGTCACGTCCACGAAGGTGTGCACGAAGGCGTCCGGACAGGTCATCGCCTTCGAGCCGAGCGCGGCCGCGGCCTACCAGCGGCTCTTCGCGGGTTTCGCGGCGCCTCCTCCGCCGACCTCCACGGGTCCTTCGCCCGCACAGATCGCGGCACTCCAGCAGAAGAGCATCCTCGATCTGGTCCTCAAGGACTTCTCGGCTCGCAGCGCCGGTCTCTCGTCCGCGGCGAAGACGAAGCTCGACGCGCACGCCTCTGCCGTCCGGGATTTCGAGCAGCGGCTCGCGCTGTCCGCCGGCACCGGGGGGAGTACGGTGGTCCCCTTCTGCATGGACCCCGGCGCGGCGTCCGTCGCGGGCGCGAAGAACGCGTACCCCGGCGACTCGGCGCTCTACGACAAGGACTTCGACGCCATGTCGCACCTGGTGCAGATGGCGTTCGCGTGCGACCTGACGCGGGTCGTGCTGCTCGGCGTCGCGGAGCCGTTCGCCGATCTGTGGGGTTACACGTCGGGCAACTGGGGGACCACCGACGCGCACGACCTCATCCACAAGACTTCCTACGGCAGCGCCGGCACGCTGAAGGGCAACCCCGACGCGATGGCTGCCGTCACGAACCTCCACCAGGTCGAGTGCAATCAGTTCAAGGCGATGCTCGATCTGCTCCGGCAAGTCCCGGAGTCGGACGGCTCGACGATGCTCGATCACACCATCGTGCTCTGGTGCAGCCAGATCGGCGAGCATGGCCACGACCTCGATCAGCTGCCGTGGATGCTGGCAGGCGGATCGCTGGCGGGCTTCAAGCCGGGCCGCTACCTCAGATATCCGCGGACCAGCGGAAAGGGCGCCCCCCACAACAATCTCTTCGTCTCCATCGCGCAGGCCATGGGCGTGCAGACATCCACCTTCGGCAACCCCGCCGTCTGCACCGGTCCGCTCGACGGCTTGCGTGCGTGACGCACGCTCGGCGCGTGGAGCCCGTCAGGTCCCCGGCAGCACGTGCTTGCCGTTCGCGTCGAGCTCGAGCGGGGTCGCCCTCGTCACCACCGACGCGGGGATCTCGCCATGGAAGTGGGGGAAGAGCTCGCCGCCGCGCGACACCTCCCACTTGAGGGTCCCCTTGCCCGACTGGGAGAGCCGCTCGCCGTCGAGCGTGAGCAGGACGAGGCCGGGCTTCGCGGTGTAGTGCGTCGCGAGGGTGCCCTCCAGCTGATGCGCCGCGGAAAGATGGATGAAACCGTCGCGCGCGTCGTGAGCGGAGCCGCGGAAGGCCCCTTCGCGCTCGATGGCGCGCCACTCCTCTTCGAAGACGATGCGGTAGAGCTCCGCCACGGTCAGCTCGGCGTGTTGGCGTCGAGAAACTCCTTCACGCGGGTCAGGGCCCTCGAGACTGCGCCGCCCTCCTTCCATGTCTGGATGAGCGCCGCGCGGGGCGCGATGCGCGCGATGTCCTCCGAGATCTCGGACGGGTGATAGACGTCGTTGCCGCGAAGGACCAGGAGCGGGACCCGGCAGTCGCGAACCTGGTCGCGCGTCGCGCTGAAGACGAAATCCCCGCCGTAGAGGTTGTGTCGGAAGCTCGAGAAGGCCGGGCGCGGTACCTCGGGGCGCGCGGCGGCGATCCCCTCTGCCCATCCGTCGAACATCTGGTGGAACACTTCGCGGTTGTTGCCGGAGAGCCCGATCGGTTGCTCGAGGACGGCGGCGCTCACGCGAGCCGGAGCACGGATCGCGAGCCCGAGGCAGAAGGCGGCGCCGATGCACATCCCGAGCACGTGGCAGCGCTCGATATGGAGCTCGTCGAGCAGTGCCAGGTGATCGGCGGCGTACGTATCCCAGCCGTCGGCCGAGTCGATGGGGGCGCGCGACTTTCCGGCGTTTCGCTGGTCCATCGAAATGACGCGGAATTTCGAGGAAAGCTCGCGGATCGGGTGAAATGGCGCACGGTCCCAGAGGGCGATGCTCGACCGCATCCCGCCCGGAGCGAACAGCAAGAGGGGGTACCCGTCCCCGGACACCTCGTAATGAATGGATGTTTCGCCCCGAACCAGCGTCGGCATATCCCCACGCATCGCACGCGACACGGCGGGAAGCAAACGCTCACGCCTCGGGCGTGCGAACGCGGAACACCTCACGGAAACCACACCGAAGCCGAACCCGGCGGATCCTTCGGCGTGCGCTGGGCTCCCTACCTGATCATCGCCGCTCTGGTCGGGCTCGAGTTTGCTTACATCGCCGCTGGAATGTCCCAGTCGTCGATGCTCGTGCGCGGGCAATAGCAGAGTGGGCTGAGGCTGCCGGGCGCCGCCAGGGCGCTGAATGGCGGTGGTGTGCGCAGGCTAGCGCTCTTCCTCGTCGGAGAACGGCCTTCGCATCTTGGTCAAAACGTCCGAGTAGCCGAGCGACTCATACAGCGCCCGGGCATCTTCGTTGAACCGGTAGACGCCGAGCTCGACCCACCGCGCGTGCCTGCCGTGAGCCCAGGCCTCGACGGCGCGCACGAGCGCCGTGCCGACGCCCCGGCGGCGCCACGACGACGCGACCACGAGGTTGTCGAGGACGCACCAGCGCTGCGGGACGAAGATCGGAATGTCGGGGGCCGTCTTCATCAGCGCCAACGCGACGCCGACGGTAGGTCCCGCGTCGGCGACGAACACGGCCGTGTCGGGTCCGGCCACCTGCGTCTCGAAGAGCTCGCGCGACCTTGGTTCGCCCTCGGGTGTCCGGAACAACCACGGCACGTTGCGACGGTGCAGGTCGTCGCCCTCGGCGTTCAGCGCGCAGGTCGCCTCGTAGTCCGGAGAAGACGCGCGGCGAATGATGAAAGTCCCGCCGTCGGCGAGCATGGCCGGGATGATACTCGCGAAACGCCCCTTCGGAACATGGCGGCCCGCCTCCCAGCTACGCCGCTCTGACGCGACGCCGTCGACGGTGTCGCTGTTCGGCGATGGCCGCGATCGCGACGCAACCAAGCGGGAGCCAGCCGGGCGCGGCCGCCAACCAGAACTTCCAGGGGGGCATCCAGGCATCCGCGCCGTTGTAGGCGAGCGCTGGCGATGGACCTCTCGCGCGCGCCACTTCTTCCACTTCGACCGCCTGCGCGAGCGCCTTGCGGGCGGCCTCCCGTTCATGGGCGATCAACTGCGCGGTGCCTTGCTTGTCGACCGGGCCGATGAACTCCTCGGCGCCTGGCACCCACCAGTCACCGGTCTTAGCGCGCTCCTCGGGTGACGTGAACCGATAGCGCGCTATGCGAACGCGCAGCAACGCCGGGGGCTGGGTGGGGAACGGGTTACTGGCGAACAGCGACAGCACATCGGCGCTCTGTTCGAACAGGCGCCCGGCGAGAAATGGTAACGGCGTGCGGGCTCCGTAATAGGGATTGATGCCGTTGACGAAGGCGAAATGAAGGCCGACGGCCTCGTAGATGAAGAGATGGTCCATGCGCGGCTGATGAGGCGCAAACCACTGCGGTCGGCGGCTCGGCGGCTCCACCGGGTTGAACTTGTTGTCATAGGTCCTCCAGTGCACGCCGTCCGCGCTGCCCTGAAGAACCATCCCGGCGCGCGCTCCCCCTGGCCGTGGCGCAGGGCTGTCACGAAAAATCCCGTACGGATAGGACAGAAAGAACGGCGCCACGAAACGCAGCAGGCGCATACCCGGATAGCTGACGCTCTGCTCCGCCTCCCTCGTGAACAGCCAGCGCGTGTTGCTCAGCAGCGTGAACCCCTGAGGCTCCATCATGCGCGCGGTGTAGAGCACACCGCAGAGCATTGCCGTCAGTGCGAGACCGGAACCCACGTATGCGTCGACCCGCTGCCATCGTTTCCAGTGCGAGGCCGGCGGCACACACTCGGCGGGCGTCGTGATGGCGAGCTCGGGCCGCCCGAGTCGCCGCCCGACCCAGCTGACAGCGGCGTGAACCTGTTCGTCGCTGAAGCACGCGACGCACAGAGTGCAGGTGACGAGCTGAAACGTGCCGTAGTTGCCGAGCGCCGCGATGCCGGCGTGCAATACGGCGATGGTCAATGCGGCGAGGAGCCGAGGCCTCCCTGCGATGAACAGGAGGAACGGCAGCGGCACCTCTGCCACGAACGTCAATGCGGACATGAATTTGTGCATCCACATCGGCAGATAGTGAAAGGCATACCAGGCAGCGCCGGTCGGCATCGGTTGCCACTGCTGCCAGTGGTAGATGTACGTCAGATTCCGCCAGCGCTCGTCCGTTGCGTCGAAGTACTTGTGGACGCCCATGCCGAACTGCAGGCGAAAGAGCAGGAAGTGGATGGCAAGGCCCACGATGGGTGGCGGCGGCCCGTTCGCTGCCAGAGACGGCAAGCGTCGTAGTGCCGGCACGAACAGCGCCAGGATGGTCGTCTCGAGGAGCAGAAAATCCCAGGGGTAGAAGAAGAAATCTCCCCCGGCGACGACCGTCGACTGATGCAGGGCGTAGCAGACGAGCAAGAAGACGCGGCTGCCGGCTCCGATGAACGCCATCAGAGCGGCGAGCAAACCCAGCCACGGCACCGAGGCGATGAAGGCGTCGGACGCGTTCAGCCAGAACAAGGTCGGCAGACGCAGATAGCGGTATGGCGCCGACAACTGCTCGGCGCTGACGTGGATGAACTCGGCGATCGGCAAGATGCCGCGAGAGCCGATCAGCCCCGGCATCTGACGAGCCTCGGAGATGAACGTGACGCCGTAGCAGACGGCGATCGCCCGAACGAAGAGCCCCCATACGAGGGCCCCGCCGGACGCCTCGGGCGTCGCTCCTCGTGCCATCCACAGCGTGTAACCGCTCCCCGATGTCCTGTCGAGGACACCCACCTAGCACTATTGTTAGAGTCTTGGCAGGACAGATCTCGGTCTGCGCGCACGCCAGCTGCTTTTCAGGTCGAATTCGATCGCGGGGTGCCGAATCGGAATCCTCCGAATGGGGGACGTCAGGAACTGCTCGATTTCGGCTCAGGAACTCACGTTTCTAACAGTAGTG
>CAYUAW010000377.1:3645-7426 GCA_964442485.1 uncultured Polyangiaceae bacterium | reverse complement strand
CCGCCGCCTTCGGCGCGCTCGCTCCGCTCGCGTAGTTCCGCATCTTTGATGCCGCGGGGACGACGTCGGCGTCGATGGCCCCCTTTGTTACTGTGCGGCGGCGCGGAGAGCCTGCGGAGCGCGGCGTACCGCGCTGTCGATGGCGGCCTCGAGCGCGCTCCTGCGCAGATCTGCCATGGCGCGCGCGCTCCCCATCTCGCCTGCGGAGCCGCTCGCGCGGGCGCTGCCGGACACGACGCCCTTGATGCTCTGACCCGGCATCTTGTGAAGGACGAACTCGACGCTCGCCAGGTAGACGACGCTCGTCCCTTCACGGGATTCCTCGAGCTGCTTCACGCGACCGGTGACCATCACCAGCGGGACGTCTCGCCTCGCGGTGCCCGGCTCCTTCGTCTCGTCCATCACGGCGACGCCGGGGAGCTCACGGAGCTTCTGCCTCGAGGTCCGCGCTACGTCCTCGAGAACCTGGCCGGTCGTCGACGACGAGCCGCTCCTTATCTTGCCGACCTGGACGATCACGTCCGGCTTCTGCGTCGCGTGCGGCGCGGAGCCGCCCGAGAGCGCGTCCACCGAGCTCTTGATCTGCGCGCGCACGGCCGCCGAGGGATCGTCCCCGTGACGAAGCAGGGCGGCGAGGGCCGTGGGATCGCGCATGACCTTCAGCGCGGCGGCGGCCGCGGCACGCACGGCTGCGTTCTCGTCGTCGAGCGCGTTCTCGAGGGCGATGCGCGACGTCGCACCGTGCGTCTTGCCGAGCTCGAGGGCGGCCTGCACGCGCACTCGAAAGTCTGGCCCTCCGTCGAGCTTCTGGATGAGATCGGATGTCGGCTGCGCCCCCGCGTGAACTACGGAAAGAGAGAGGGCCAGCGTGACGAGAGCAGTGCGAAGGTGGCTCTTCTTCATTTGGCGCCGGACACTGAACAGCTTACCGGCTTTATCGAACGAGTGCCGCTCTCCACGCGCGCTGCCGCGCAGATTCATGGGCAACCTTCGCACCTCGGGGAGCGCGAGCGCAGGGAGACTTACATGCAAGGCCGCGGTTGATCTTCCACCGCTCCATCCAGAAAACTCGCGCGACATTCGCTCGCTGAGAGCAGTCGGCGCCGGCGTCGCCGGTAATCCCACTCATCTCTCAATGGCGGCTCGTGATCTGTTCTGCCAAGACCGAAATGCCGTAGCGGCCCGTGGGGCCCAAACCCCACGGGCGCGTGCTCTGCTGGGTTTTCGAATGGCGCCTCGTCCGCCTGATTCGAGCGGATGCATGTAGACGCGGAGCGCACGAGCTCCGCGTCACCTGGTTGACGCGCTGCTACTTCTTTGGAGCCGGTGCGGCGGGAGGAGGCGCGGCGGGGGCTGCAGGCGCGGGGGGCGCCGCAGCGGCCTTCGGCGCGTTCTTGCTCTTGCCGCCCTTGCCCGTCTTCGGATCGTCGGGGCAGCCGTCTTCGTCCTGGAAGCCGTTCTTCGTCTCGGGCTCGTCGACGCACTCGTCGTCTTCGTCCGGGATGCCGTCGCCGTCGTTGTCGGGATCCGGGCAGCCGTCAGTGTCCTGGAAGCCGTCGGTGTCCTCTGCTTGATCCGGGCACTGATCCTTCGAATCCGGCACGCCGTCGCCGTCCCTGTCGGGCTCGTCCGGACAACCGTCGTCGTCCTTGAAGCCGTTCATCGTCTCCTTCTTGTCCGGGCACTGGTCGTGGGCATCGTCGACACCGTCGGCGTCGTTGTCGGGATCCGGACAGCCGTCGGCGTCCTGGAAGCCGTCCGCGTCCTCGGCCTGGTTCGGACACTTGTCGTCCTTGTCCGGGATGCCATCGCCGTCGTTGTCGCGATCCGGGCAGCCGTCGGCGTCCTCGAAGCCGTCCTTGTCCTCCGGCTCCGTCGGACACTGATCCGCGTTGTCCGGAATGCCGTCGCCGTCGCGATCGCGTGTCTCCGCCGTGTAGGAGACGCCGACGAAGGCGCGGAAGGTGGGGACGCCGACGCCCTGGAGCACGCCAACGCCGGGACCGGCGAGGATGCTGATGGGCGACGACAGTGGCGTAATGACCGCTGCTCCGTCGATCTCGAGCGAGTTCGAGCCGTTCTCGGCGCTGAACTTCGTGCCGCCGAACCCGTCGAGGATCACCCGGATGATGGGGCTCGCCTCGTAGCCGACGCCGACGCCGTACCGGAACTCGGAGCCGAGCGACACCGAGCCCACGCGACCGCTGCCGCGGTAGAGGCCGGCGAGGTTCGCGCCGAAGGAGAATGGCCCCTGATGGCCGTCGAAGATGCCCCGGAGGCCGACGATCGGCGTCTGATCGCCCAGGTAGTGATAGCTGGCCGTCGCGTGACCGGTGGGCGCCGAGACGAACAGCGACCCGCCGATGACGACCGGATCCTTCAGCTCACCGTAGATGCGTACCTTGCCCTCGAGCTGGATGTCGCCGAGGCCGGCGCCGCTGAGCCCGCCGGGCTTGGCGAACCCGTTGTCGCCGAGGCCGTCGCCGTGCATGAACGACACGGGGACCTTGAGCCCGATCTGGACGCGGTTGATGAGCGTGAGGGACCCGAGGAAGTCACCCGTGATGATCTTGTCCACCAGGTGCAGATCCCCCGCCCTGCCGGGCGCGGCGCTCGCATTGGCGCAATCCGACTGGGTGGCGCAGCTCTTGATGATGAAGGGATCGGCTGCGTAGTTGATGACGAGCCCGCCGCTCCACGCCATATGGCCGTCGATGCGCGCGCCGCGGGTCGTGATGAAGTTGCGCGGACCTGGCGCGGGGTCGAAGCGCTGCACCGAGAACTCACCGTCCGTGAATTTCGACTGTGCGCGCGCGGCGGGTGCCGCCACGAGAGCAGCCGCTGCGACGGGGAGCGCCCACTGGATGCGCCCGAAGCGCGCTCGCGTGGCCGCCCGTCCATTCTTCCGGCGACCCGCCGCTTTCGACTTCGTGCTCACATCGGTCATTGCCTGCTTCATCCAAAGACTCGCTTCGCTCGAGGAGATCCCCACGTTAGGCTCGCATATTCCGGCCATTATCCGCAAGCCGTGATCACCAGGGCCAGGGCGTGTTCGTCGCTCGCTCCTCGGCTCGTCCAGTCCTCTCCGCCCCAGTCCTCCCCTGCCCGCCCGTGCGCACACATTGGCTCCGTGCTCGCGCGCTCGCTAACGACGGCCGCAACGTTATGCATGCGCATCCGCATCTCGCGTCTCGCCTCGCTGTCGGCCTCGTGGGCGTGCGGGCAGCGTGCGCGAAACGCTCGCTCGCGTGCGTCTCGAGCGAGCGCGCCCACGGGCGAATATGAAGAGTCCACCCGCTTCCCGCTTCTGCCCGTTTGCCGGCGTTGTCGCGGGATCGCGTGCACAGCGACACCGGCCGGGTGGTGAGGCCGCCCTGCTTCTCCCGCAGAGAAAGGGCCGTCGGCAGGTCCCGGGAACGGCGATGACGGTCGCGATTGACACTGTTTCCCCCGCCGTGCAAAACCTCGGCCGGCCTTCGAACGCCCGCCCGAGAGATCTGCGAAAAAATGCGAAAAGGCTCGATTGCCGTCACCGCGCTCACGGGCCTCGTGTCCTGGTCGGCCATTGCATCCGCAGCCGAGCCGGCGACTGGAAAGAAGCCCGCACCCGCGCCGTCGGCCGCACCGTCCAAGAGCGACACCCCTCCGAAGGCGGCACCCTCCGCGCAGGACCAGGCCCCATCGCCGAAGGCCGCACCGGCGGTCGCGCCGAAGGACACGGCAGGGCCCACGACCCCTGCACCGTCGGACGAGGACGCGGCGAAGCCCGCCGACACGACCG
>CAYUAW010000377.1:0-3545 GCA_964442485.1 uncultured Polyangiaceae bacterium | reverse complement strand
CGCGCACCGAGCCCACCGCCTCGCAGACGGCGGTCCCCGCGGCGCCGAAATCCACCGAATCCGTCCTGGCCGAGGACTGGTGGTCGCACGCGCGCCCCGTCTTCGAGATTCACGGCTACTTCCGCACGCGCGCGGAGCTCTTCCATAACTTCTCGCTCGGGCGCACCGACGATCCGAACTACGGCATCTGGGCTCCGCCCGCCGACACGACCTACAAGACCACGGCCGGCGCCACCGTCGGCCCGAATCTCTGCACGCAGAGCGAGGCGGGCCTCGGCAGCAACGACAGCAACGCGACCCTCTATGGCTGCCGGAACAAGACGCAGGCCGGCGCGAACATGCGCTTCCGGCTCGATCCGGAGCTGCACATCTCGGACAACCTGCGGATCATCTCCCAGGTCGACATCCTGGACAATGTCGTGCTCGGCTCGGATCCGTCGGGCTACGCCTTCCAGCCCGCGAGCGGGGGCGGCTATCAGGTCAGCGCGCGAAACGGATACGCGACGAACGGCGTCCTGGACGACACCACCGTCGCTCCGCAGTCGGGCGTGAATTCGCTCAGCAGCAGCATCGTCGTGAAGCGCGTGTGGGCCGAGTACACGACGCCGGTCGGCGAGCTCCGCTTCGGCCGCATGCCGGACCACTTCGGCCTCGGCATCGTGCACAACTCCGGCGACGGCTACGACGACGACTACCAGACGACCATCGACCGCCTGCAGTTCATCACGTCGATCAAGCCGCTCGACCTGTACATCGGCGGCTCGTGGGACTTCCCGAACGAGGGCCCGCTTCGTCAGCCGACCCTGGCGGGTGGCCAGGCGTACGACGCCTCCCAGCTCGACGACGTGAATCAGTGGTCGCTCATCGTGATGCGCAAGGAGACCCCGGAGCTCACAAAGACCGAGCTCTCACGTGGGAACTTCGTTTTGAACGGTGGGGCGTACGTCACTCTCCGCAAGCAGCTCCTGGCGAACGACCAGAATGGCTCGCAGGCGACCCCCGCGACCTCCACGACGGGCGCCAACGTACCGAACGCCACGAACCTCGATCTGACGAAGGGCTTCTCGAGAGTCGACGCGACGATCTGGCTCCCGGATCTCTGGTTCCAGCTCAAGTACAAGAAGTTCCGCTTCGAGCTCGAAGGCGCAGCCGTCGTCGGGTCGATGGAGAATACGGATACGTCTCCGAACATTTCGACCTTCACGAACGCCGGTCGCAAGCTCCGCGAGTACGGCCTCGCCGCGGAGCTCGAGCAGCACCTGGTCGAGGACAAGCTGCGCCTGGAGTTCAAGTTCGGCTGGGCCTCCGGTGATTCGTCGGCGTTCAATCCGAACAGCACGAACAACCTGGTGCCCCAGACGAACCAGCAGCAGGTGGCGAGCGACACGATCTCCACGTTCCGCTTCAACCCCGCCTATCGCGTCGATCTCATCCTGAACCGCAACCTGCTCGGGCGCGTCCAGGGCACGTACTACTTCAACCCGAGCGTCGAATACGACTTCATGCGCAAGCCGAGCGGCCAGCGCCTCGGCGGCGGCGCGAACGTCGTCTGGACGCGCGCGAGCGAGTTCGTGCAGACGCCGGGCCACGCGAGCGACCTCGGCATCGAGCTCGACGGCAAGCTTTACTTCCAGTCGAAGGACGGCTCGCTGAACGACAAGCCCGGCAAGATGGGCGGCTTCTACGCGATGCTCGAGTACGGCGTGCTGTTCCCGCTCGCGGGTCTCGGCTATCAGTCGGTCGAGAAGGCGCGCTACGGCGGCGACACGTCCGCGGCGCAGATCCTGCGGATGTATCTCGGCGTGATGTTCTGATCGCGGCTCCTGGGGCCGCTGCCGCCGCGCGCCCCTACCTTCGCCTTTGCTCGCCCCGGCGCCCGTCGCCCGTTGCTGCGGCCTCGTCCCCGGCATCGTGCTCGCGCCCGGTGTCCACCGGCGCAACCCGCACCTTTTCCGGTGACGGCTCGAACCTCACCCGCGGCTCCGCCGGAGCCTCGATCCGCGGCGCCTCGTCGGGAGCTCTCCGTGCCATTCGCTCGTCGTGCCGGTGCCGCTGGTTCTCGTGCCACCACTTCATCGCCTCATCGTGCTCCCGGAAGTCTTCCTCGCTGGCCGTCAGCGCGATGAGCGCGTGAATGGCCAGGCCGATGCCCCATGCAAGCAGGGGCAAGAACCAGATCCACATCGGCGTGAAGCTCAAGAGAACGAGGCCGAGGACCAGGATCGCAGCGTTGACGATCCCGTAGACCCCCGCGTGCCGATACAGGTTCCGCCGCTGCTGGCGGATCCAGGCATCGCGCTTCTTCACGAAATCGCCGCCCGTGGCGCTCGGCTCCTGCTTGCTGGCCCGCAGCGCGCGGCTGGCCTCGCGGAGGGAATCGGGATCGATACCAACCTCGGCAGCGATGGCGAGCAGATCCTCGAAGCCGAGCTTGGTCGAACCCTGGCGCTCGGCTTGCTGATCGATGGCCTTTGCGAGCACATCGCGGACCTCGCCCGTCGAGAACCGCTGCGCCTCGGTCGCGCCCTGCGGCGGCCGCTCGCGGGCCTGTCGGGGCTTTGCCGATGCGGGGTCGTGGGCTTCGCGAACGGCGGCCTCGAGGGCCTGCGCGACATCATCCATGGAGGGGAAACGATCCTCGGGGCGCTTCTCGAGCGCCCGGAAGATCACGTCCTGGATGGCGCGCGGCACAGCAGCCTGATCGAGGGGGGCGCCGTCGACGCGATCCGTGAGCACCGACGCCATTGCGGCAATCGCATCACCCCCTCCGCTCCAGGGAAGGCGGCCCGTCAGGAGTTCGTACGCGACGACACCCCACGCGAACTGGTCGGTGCGACCGTCGAACGCGTCGCCGCGGATTTGCTCGGGAGCCATGTACACAGGAGTTCCCAGCTTGACTCCCTCGAGCGTGAGCGTCGGAAGCGCGGGCGCGTCGCTTTCGCCGCGCGGGTCGATGCTGCCGCCCTGGCGACGGGCGATGCCGAAGTCGAGCACCTTCACCACCCCGTCCTCGCGAACCATCACGTTCTCGGGCTTGATGTCGCGGTGCACGAGGCCGCGCTTGTGCGCCACCGCGAGCGCCCGGGCGATGTCGGCAAGCTCCGCAACGCGCGTCGCCGCCGGGACTGAAGCATCTCCGACCGTGTCGCGCAGCGTACGACCCAGGACGAGCTCCATGACGATGAACGGCGCCCCCCCGTACTCGCCGACGTCGAAGATGGAGACGGCGTTGGGGTGGTCGAACGCGGCAGCCGCCCGGGCCTCGCGGACGAGGCGGGCGTTGGCATCGGCATCAGCCTGCCCGTCGCGCTGGCCGTCGGAGATGACCTTGAGAGCCACGCGCCTCCCCAGCCGAGCGTCGTGGGCACGATAGACGCAGCCCATCCCTCCCTGCCCGAGTGGCGCCTCGATCGTGTAGCGCTCGAACGTGTCGCCCGGCTTCAGCATCGGGCGAGAGGATAGTGGAACTCGGCACCTGCGGAAATCGGCCCTCGGTGAACACGCCGATCGGCCATCGTGAACGGCCCATCGGCGAACGTGAACGC